>CAJQPO010000093.1 GCA_905480225.1 uncultured Flavobacteriales bacterium
AATTACTTCTGCATTTAAGAGAATATCTGCACTCCAGAGAATATCCAATCCAAAAAAAAAGCCTTTCGATTTCTCGAAAGGCTTTTGAATATAATATCGTTACTAATTATTGAACCATCGCTTTAAAATCAGCGTCTTCAAAATATTTCATGAACTCTCTATCTTTTGATGCTTTTGCTTTACATTGAGCATCTTTGGATATCGCATCTTTCAAATTGCTAGTCATCATCTCTTTGTTACCAGTTCTAGCTCCGACAACTGCTTTTAAATAATGTCCCATAGCCGTTGCAGCTTCAGAAGAACCATCAACTGCTGCTACAGCACCATCCGTATCTCCATTTAAATATTTAGCTAAACCTGCATTAAATGTATTGTACGAGCCCATGTTGTCAATCGCTGAAGCATACTCCCCTTTCTTGATCTGAACCAAACCAAGGTTGTATTTTGCTTCTGGCCCTGCAGAAAGTCCTTCATTAAAGAGTTCTTCTGCCTTGGCAATGTTACCATTCAATCTTGCAATCACACCCAAGTTATTTTTTACAATCGGATCTGAATCAAGCCCAGCTGCTTTTTCAAATTGTGCTGACGCATCATCCATCTTGTTTTGCAACATATAAATGTAACCTACATTATTGATTGCTCTCCAATCGTTTGAAAAAACCTTTTCTGCTACTTGAAACAGTCTCAATTTCTCATTCAAATCTTCTACTAAGTTATTAGCAGTAAACAATATTTCTTCTAAGGCCATTGAATCTGGTTTAGATTGTGACCACTGAAGTAATTCTTCATCCGTTAAACCATTCAAATCATAACTTAACGTCATTTGAGATCTTCTTAGTTTAGGAAAAATATCATCTTCTAGAAACTTATACGTATGAGCCAATGTTTTAATCTCCGCTTCCCTCTTCGCATCATCACCATTCATTTCTGCAACAGAAATAATAATGTTCTTATCCGGATGATCTGAAGCACCAATCAATTCTTTAAGTCCTGACCAATCTTCACCTTTAGGCATCAAGTTGTAAAAACCATCTTGCGTAGCTGCTTCAACACCTGCTTGCTTCATCATTTTCACCATAGCACCTTTGGCACTGTTCGCTCGGTCTGAAGCTAAATTATCATTCTTTTCTATTTCACCTTCTGGAGATGCGTATGCCATTACTCCGAATTGCTTCATGACAATTTTCGGATTAGCAATCGCACCTGTAACCCAATTTTTAAAATCCAAAACATCCTGGTCTTTCAGTTCGCCACTTCTAACCGTTGCGTTTCCTTTTAAGTAATTGAATGTTACCTCTGTTGTATGTTGCGTAACTCTAACAAAATTGTCTTTTGCAAAAACTACTTTGTCATCACTCATTAATAGACAAGGAGTATGAATAACGCCGTCTGCTATCTTGTCGGTAAGAATCTCATCCATTACCTTCGTTCCCTTTTTCGGCAACAACTTTACTTTTAATACAGACTCCGAGAACTCACCACACTCGCACCCAACTTCACTGTTGTAAGTAAAAGACTTACCAGCTTTAGGCACAACTATTCCATTTCCGGCAGCTTTCTCGCCTTTGAAAATTTCTGTTTTGAAAGATCGTTCGGTACCATCTGAATTAACCAGCACCGGAGTTACCTCAACAATGGCTTTCGCATTCAATCCTTTTTCAATAAATTTCCCGTTAATCTTTAAAGTGCACGTATCTCCGTGCTGTTCAATAGGGTTCGGAGTTACCGTGTATTCAAGATCTTTTAGTAGTGTACACGACGCAGCAAAACTACCTACTATTGATGCTATCGCAACAACCTTCAGGTTTCTTCTTTTCATTACTAGTTTTTAAAGTATTCAATAAGTGGTGCAATAATAACCAAAGTTTTTAACTCTGACAACACTTAAAAAGGTTATCTGACTACCTAATTTCTGGTTCTATTTTTTTGAATAAGACAATCAATTTCCGCCAAATGCTCAGAATACTTCATGAAATCGAGCTTTGAAACATCTAAAATTATGTAATTGAGCTCCTTATGCGCAGAAACATACTTCAAATAGCCCTTGTTAATCTTCTCTAGATATTCACTGGAAATCTTTGTTTCCATTCTTCGATTTCTTCTTTTTATATTCGTCTGTAATCGATTTACATCAGCGCTTAAATAAACATACAAATCCGGCTTTTTTAATTTTTGAAACAAGATTTGATACAGTTCTTTGAAGAGATTTAAATCACTTGTAGAAAGCGTGTTTTCTGCAAAAATTAATGACTTTTCAATAAAATAGTCTGCTATTACCGGTTCGTTATTGGCTAATGCTGTATTTAATTGCCTGAAACGATCCAGCATAAATCGAAGTTCAGTTTGTAAACCATACTTTTCTTTATCCGTATAAAATTGGCTAAGAAACGGGTTTTCTTCAAACTCTTCCAATAAAAGACGGTACCCCCATTTGTCAGAAAGTGCTTTTGCCAGACTGGTCTTACCAACCCCAATGTTGCCTTCTATCACGATAAATGGAGCTTCAGTCAATGCGTTTAATTTGAGTTGAATCTAAACATAAATTTAATAGCTCGTTCACTGTCCTTTTGAATTTAGGATGCATAAAATTCGAATCCAGTTCATTTAAGGGGTACAATGTGAATTTTCGTTCTGCTATTCTAGGATGAGGAATCACCAATTCAGAAGTTTCTAAAATAAGGTCCTCAAAAAACAGAATGTCTAAATCTATCTTTCGGTCTGCATAACCAACTGCCGAACGCTCTCTCCCTAGATTGTCTTCAATTGTCATTAGCTCAGCTAAAAGTGTCTGCGGGTCCAATTCCGTTTCAATTTCTACACAAGCATTGTAAAACACATTTGTAGAATTGAATCCCCAAGCAGCTGTTTCATACAAGGAAGAAATTTGCAGCATTTCGCCAAAATGACCGATAGCCTGGCAGGCCGATACAATGTTGTTTTTTTTGTTTCCTAAATTAGACCCAAGCCCAATCATTACCCTATTCCGCATAAATTCAAAACTAGATTTATTACCCGTTGTACTCAAAAAATACCACTCGTGTATATTTCAAATATATTTTTTGAGCAATCTGTAATTTTACATTAATTAAATCATTAAAATTTATCAAATGAGATCTTTTTTCAGGACATTATTGGCGTCGTTTATTGCTGCAGTTATTGCTTTTATAATTGGCGGAATGATTGTGACCTTTATTTTTGTAGGTAGTATTGGAGCACTTTTTGAAGGCATTAGTGTAGATCAAGTAGCACCTAGTACTAAAGTTAAAAATAATTCATTGGTTCACATGAACTTGAATTCAATGATTTCTGAACGAACGCATACCAGTTTCAACCCTTCGAATTTTCAAGTTGATAACCTTTTAGGGATTGATGCAATTAGAGCCGGATTAAAAGCGGCAAAAGCGGATGATAAGATTAAAGGAATCTATTTAGATCTCTCTGGTCTCGCAGTCGGAATTTCAACAATAGAAGAAATCAGGCAAGCATTGATTGATTTTAAAAAATCAAATAAGTTCATTATCGCCTACAGCGAAGCTTATTTCCAAAGTAATTATTACCTGGCCTCTGTTGCAGATGAAATGTACATTTATCCAGAAGGAATGATGGATTTTAGAGGTATGGGAGCGGAATTAATGTTTTACAAGCCCATGCTAGATAAATGGGGAGTTGAAATGCAAGTAATTCGAGGCAGCAACAATAAATTTAAGAGTGCCGTTGAACCTTTTCTTTCCGACCATATGAGCGATGCTAATCGAGCACAAATGGAAACATTACTTGGATCGATGTGGCAGCACCTAAAGAAAGGGATTGAGCACGAAAGAGGGATCAGTCTTGCCGACTTGGACATGATTGCCGACAGTGCTCTTGTAACCAGTGCTGAGGATGCCATCGAATATAAAATGATAGATGGTGAAAAATACAAAGACGAAATAATCGATCTACTCAAAGTGAAAATGGGCGTAGAATCAATAGACGACATGAACATTCTAGAATTTAATAAATACGCTAAAAAAACACTCTTTAAAGAAAGAGAAAACGGCAATGAAAATGGAAATATCGCAGTAGTGTATGCCACGGGGTCAATCGCAAGTGGCGAAGGAGATTTAGAAACCATAGGATCTGAAGGAGTATCTAAAGCTTTAAGAGCAGCAAGATTAAACGACAGTGTGAAAGCAGTTGTTTTCAGAGTAAACTCTCCGGGAGGAAGCGCACTCGCGTCCGATGTCATTTGGCGTGAAGTGAAACTATTAGAAGAAACCGATAAGCCTATTATTGTATCAATGGGAGATTATGCTGCATCTGGAGGATATTATATTTCTTGTGCAGCCGATAAAATATATGCGCAAGCAAATACAGTAACAGGTTCAATAGGTGTTTTTGGAGTCATTCCAAATTTGGAAGGTTTCCTTACAAATGAAATTGGAATTACAACAGATAGGGTTGAAACCAATGAATATTCAACACTCACGGTCACTAAACCGCTAAGTGATAAGGAACTGCTTTTAATGCAAGAAAGTGTAGACGAAGTCTATGACGTTTTTAAAGGAAGGGTAGCAGACGGTCGCGAGGGATTAGATGTGCCGGGAGTAGACAGTATTGGACAAGGTAGAGTATGGAGTGGTACAAATGCGTTAGAAATTGGTTTAGTAGATGAAATTGGCGGGATACAGGACGCCATAGATTATGCCGCAGAATTAGTTGAATTAAGTGAAGAAGATCGTACAATCATTGAATACCCAATCATAGAGGTCAATCAGTTTGAAGCTTTGTTAGAGCAATTGTCAGAGCAAATGGAACAAGGAAATTCAGACAATGACCCAGGACTAAGTATTCACTTAATGAAACAGCTTAAAGCCATTGACGAAATGACTCAAATGAGAGGAATTCAAGCAAGACTACCGTTTAAAATGATATTAAAATAATTAATCCGCTAGTTTTCAACAATTCACAAAGCGACCGAATTCCTTAGTAATTTAGTTGTGTAATGAAAGTTTGTATTGCTGAAAAACCCAGTGTTGCTAAAGGCATCGCAGAAGTTCTTGGGGCCAAAACCAGGAAAGACGGCTATTTTGAAGGAAATGGATACTGTGTAACTTGGACGTATGGTCATTTATGCACACTCAAAGAGCCCAATGATTACACCGAAAAATGGAAGTGGTGGAATTTAAATTCCCTACCTATGCTGCCCTCTAATTTTGGGATAAAGCTAAAAAGTAACTCAGGAATTCTAAAACAATTTAAAACCATTGAACGATTAATTAATGATTGTCAAGAAGTAATTAATTGTGGTGATGCCGGACAAGAAGGTGAACTCATTCAACGTTGGGTGCTTACCAAGGCCGGGTGTAAGAAGCCACTAAAAAGACTCTGGATTAGCTCATTAACTGAAGAAGCCATTCAGGAAGGCTTCAAAAATCTTCAGAAAGGCAGCAATTTCGACAACCTGTACTCTGCAGGAATTTCTCGAGCGATAGGCGATTGGATTCTTGGAATGAACTGTACGAGGTTGTACACATTGAAATACGCAAAAGACAAACAGGTTTTATCCATTGGCCGCGTTCAAACTCCAACGCTTGCAATGATTGTCTCAAGACAAAAAGAAATAGATCTATTCCAGTCCGAAACTTATTGGGAATTGAAAACAGTTTACAGGTCGGTAGTCTTTTCATCTGACAAAGGAAAGCTCAAAACACAGGAGGAAGGCATTCATCTCGTCAATGAAATTACGAGCAACGCATTCGAGATTGTTAGTTATGAGCAAAAAGAGGGCAAGGAAGCTCCTCCACGACTTTTTGACCTCACAGCTATTCAAATAGAATGCAATAAAAAATTCTCATTCTCTGCTGAATACACCCTGAATTATGTACAAAAATTGTATGAGAAAAAGTTGGTTACGTATCCTCGAGTAGATACCACCTTCCTCCCAACTGACCTGTATCCTAAAATACCTGGCATATTAGAAAAAATGACGCCATATGCGAATCTAACAACACCACTTTTAAAAGAAAAAATTAAGAACTCCAAAAAGGTTTTTAATAATAAAAAAGTTACCGATCACCACGCTATTATCCCTACAGGAGAATTTCCAACAGGATTAAGCCTCCAAGAAAAGCAAGTTTACGACACCATTGCCAAAAGATTTATTGCCGTATTTTATCCCGATTGCAAATTGTCTAATACCATGGTCATTGGTCAAGTCAAAGAAATAAAATTCAAAGCAACAGGAAAGCAAATCATTGATCCCGGTTGGCGTACTGTTTACCATTCTGATCAAAAATCAACGGATGCTGAAGACCATGTCATGCCATTATTCGTGCAGGGAGAGTCTGGTCCTCATGAACCTGAGCTTCTAGAAAAACAAACCCAGCCTCCAAAATATTTTACGGAAGCAAGTCTCCTTAGAGCAATGGAAACCGCAGGCAAACAAATAGAAGATGAGGAATTAAAAGATTTAATGAAAGAAAATGGCATCGGGAGGCCGTCTACCAGGGCAAACATCATTGAAACCTTGTATCGAAGAAAATACGTTCGAAAGGATAAAAAAAGATTAGTCGCTACTATTACGGGAACGCAGCTAATTGACACCATTAAGAGCGACCTTCTAAAATCGCCTGAGCTGACTGGTCAATGGGAAAAAAAACTGAGAGATATTGAAAAAGGAACTTTTTCTGCAAGCCAATTTAAAGAAGAAATGTTTCAAATGGTAACGGGTTTATGTCATGAAGTTAAATACGATTTTGGCACACCTAAAATTGAATTGGCGAAAACACCCACTGCTTCTAAGAAAAAAGAAGTCAATCTAGAACAGCTCAAATGTCCCAAGTGCAGCAAAGGCTTCATCATTACAGGCAAACTAGCCTGGGGATGTGAAAAATGGAAAGACGGATGCGACTTTCGAGTTCCGTATGAGCTAATGGGCAAAAAATTAACTACCAAGCAACTGGAACAGTTAATTCTCAAAAGAAAAACGGCAAAATTAAAAGGATTTAAAATTCCAGGATCTACAGGCACTCAAGATGGGAAGCTAGTCCTGACAGCAACCTATAATCTTGCTTTAGAAAATAATCCTGACTAGAAATTAAGGCAACAAATTGTCGCATTACTTAAAAATAGGTTGATTTTTATTGGATGAGCAAAATCAATTTTTAACTTTGGATAAAATTATGTGTCATGGCCGATAAACATTTTGACGAAACGACAGCAACAATTGGATACATATACGTAATCCTTGCATTAGTCGTAATTGGTTGTATTTTATTTCTAGGATGATTTTAATAGCGGTAAACGATGCCGTTTAACAAAATTTTTTCCTGGATCATCAAAAAAAGGGTTCATCAAATTGAGCTCTTCAAAGCCTACCCTTTAGATGTTCAAAGAGATGTATTCGAAGAGTTAATTCTTCGTGCAGGCAAAACGGAATTTGGACACCAATATGGATTTTCAAAAATCTCTGACTTTGATCGTTTTAAAAAGGAAGTGCCTTTACAAACGTATAGAGACATCAAACCTTATGTTGATCGTCTAAAGGAAGGAGAGCAAAATCTACTCTGGCCCAACGAAATCAAATGGTTTGCACAATCCTCAGGTACGTCAACGGGTAAAAGCAAGCTCATACCAGTAAGCAAAGAGTCTTTGGAAGGATGTCATTATAAAGGGGGCAAGGACCTACTCGGAATGTACTACAACAACCATCCTAAAACCAAATTGTTTAAAGGGAAACACTTAATTATTGGAGGCAGCGCCCAAATCACAAAAATCAATCGAGACGCTTATTTTGGTGACCTTAGTGCGATTATTATTAAAAATCTTCCTTGGTGGTGCGAAATTAGAAGAACTCCTAGTAAAGAAACGGCACTTCTGAATGAATGGGAAGAAAAGATTGATCGTCTTGCTAGAGAAACCATTAAGCAAGATGTGCACATACTTGCCGGTGTCCCTTCTTGGACAATGGTTCTATTGAATCGAATTCTTGAATACAGTCAAGCAGATAGTATTTCCGAAGTATGGCCAAATCTTGAATTATTCATGCATGGTGGCGTAAGCTTCGAACCGTACAAGAATCAATATGATTCCATTTTTTGCGAAAATCCAGTAAACTATGTAGAGACCTACAATGCCTCTGAAGGTTTTTTCGGTATCCAAGATAGAACGGGAGCAAATGACATGCTTCTCATGTTGGACTATGGTGTCTTTTATGAATTTATTCCCATGAGTGAATTCCACAACACAGAAAAGCCCACTGTAACCCTTAACGAAATCGAACTAGGTGTTAATTATGCCCTTGTAATCTCAACTAATGGAGGGCTATGGAGATATATTCTCGGCGACACGATTCAATTTACCAGCCGATACCCATTTAGAATTAGAGTTACTGGACGTACGAATCAGTTTATTAATTCATTTGGCGAGGAAGTAATAGAAGACAATGTTAACAAGGCTTTTAATGCTGCTTGTCTTAGCACGAAATCAGCATTAAAAGAATACACGGGCGCACCAATTTATATGCAGGGAAATCAAACTGGAGGCCATGAATGGCTCGTTGAATTCGAAAAAGAGCCAGAAAATTTAACTTACTTTATACAAAAGTTCGATGAAGAACTAAAGAAACGCAATTCGGATTACGAGGCGAAACGGGTGAATGATTTAATAATGCGTGCACCAGTAATACGAATATTGCCAAAAGGCACGTTTTATGAGTGGTTAAAAAGCAAAGGTAAACTTGGCGGACAAAATAAAGTGCCTCGATTAGCTAACAACAGAGAATTAATTGATGAGCTCAACTCGTTTATATGTGTTTATTAGTTTATTGACCAGCCTGCATGTTGGCAGTCAAGTTCATGCACAACAATTTGTTTTTTTGGATTCAATTCCTGTTGTAGGAGATAATATTGTCGTGGATAAAATGGGTTTCATGTATGGTGTGGGAACTGACTACATCGTTAAATACAACTCGTCGGGTGATTCGTTGTTTTATTTCAGCAATAAATTATTAGGCGAAATTGATCAGCTTGAAGTATCAATCGCACTGAGACCACTCCTGTTTTATAAAAATTCAAATCAGATTATCGTTACCGATAATACGTTAAGTGCCCAACTCAATCAATCCATTGCCTTAGAGCAACTCGATTGGCAACAAGTAACGAGAATTGCATCTAGTTTTAACAATAACAAAATTTGGCTTTACGACCAATCCAATTTTGAATTACTACTTATTAGTCACCAGCTACAAATTGAACAAAGAAGCGGAAATTTGCTGCAATTAATAGGTTTAGATACGCTGGATGTGTTACAGATCAAAGAATACCAAAACAAAGTATACATTAATAATCCCAAATCTGGTATTCATGTTTTTGACCTTTTCGGAACTTACTACAACACCATTCATTTAAAGAACCTAGCTGATTTTGAATTGTATAACAATCACATCGTTTCATTCAAAAACGATTCCATTGGTTTCTACAACATGCTTTCTTTTCAAGAAAATAAATTTCCGCTTCCCATCAAAGACTTCGGTGCCATTACCCTAAAAAATGACCTGCTTTATATTTTAAAATCCGGTATTATTTTTAGATATAAAACAATCGAATAAGTCTTGTAGAACATGTTGAAATCTTTTAATGCTTTAAATACTTCAAACGGTTTTCATATCAACGCAAAATGTGTACTTTAGACATTCTGAAAAAATCTTGAAATGCACATTGCGATAGCAGGAAATATTGGTTCTGGAAAAACAACACTTACCACGCTTCTTAGTAAGCATTATGGTTGGGACACTCATTTTGAGGATGTTGAACAGAATCCTTATCTCAATGACTTCTATAATGACATGCAACGTTGGTCGTTCAACTTACAGATTTATTACTTGAATAGTCGCTTCACTCAAATTCAAGAAATCAAGGAAAATCAAAACACGGTTATCCAAGACAGAACCATTTATGAAGACGCATATATTTTTGCGCCAAACCTTCACTCGATGGGATTAATGACTACCCGAGATTTTGAAAATTATTTCTCCTTGTTCAATCTGATGGAGTCCTTCATTTCCGCACCGGATTTACTCATCTATTTGCGTGCAAGCATTCCGACATTGGTCAGTCATATTTCTGACCGTGGCCGTGAATATGAAGAAAGTATTCGAATTGATTATTTAAAGCGATTAAATGAGCGCTATGAGGCGTGGATTTCAACCTACGACAAAGGCAAGTTGATGATTATTGACGTTGACGAAAACAACTTTAAATCAGATGCCGAAGATCTTGGGAAGATAATTCAAGGTATTGATGCAGAAATAAACGGATTATTTTAGTTCGACCACTTCTAAGTGAAACTTCACTTCAGAGACATCAGCGATAGTAAGCCCAACATCCATTCCATAATCTCCAGGGTTAAAAATAAATCCTCCTTCAAGGACATGATAAACATTGCCTTCAGGATAGATAGCACTTCCTAGGTATTTAAAGGGCAACACTATTTCATTTTCTACTCCTAAAAACTGCATGCTTCCCATTGCTAAATAAGCTGTGTCTGTTTGTTCAATTTTAGTTGATTGAAATGAAATCATCGGGAAATTCTTTGTATTAAAGAAGTCTTCATCCTGAAGATGACTATCTCTAATCTCATTAAAGGTATAAACTGATTTAGATTCTATTACAGCTTCAATTTGAACGCTTTCCAAAGGCCCATCAGTAGATATAGTAACCTTAAAATCTTTGAATTTGCCTGTTGTTCCTGAACTGCTGCCATTTACAAAAAAAAGTTCACTAGAGTCAGCTACCGAAACATAACTTCCATGCATTCCTGTCATATCGCTAATAGATTGGCCAGAAACACCAACAATTGTATCCGCTTGCAATCCGCTATTGTCGTGTGCTTGCATTTCAAGACTAGGATTAGGAAATAAATAGGCATAAACCAAATATAAAACGGTTGCCAAGACCAATAATGTAATTGTTATAATTCTAAAACTTTTGACGCGATTCATTTACTCTGTATTACCAATACACTAATCTAAACAACTTCAAACAAACAATGTTCTAAAAACAAAAATGCCACCCCGAGGGGTAGCATTTTTAATCCATTAATAACAATATTGTTAATACTTTATACCAGCGGCATCAAGCTCAGCTTTCACTTCGTCCGAAATAGAATCTGGCTTAGCTGGAGACCAAGTCACCTCGCCATTTACCGATTCTACTCTCAGTTCAGTCGAATCCATTTTGAACTTCAAAACCATTTTTTCAATGTTCTTTGTAGAATCCGCACAACAAGCTTTTGTACAACCAGGCTTGCATGTTTTTTCTTTGGTCATGCAACATGCTTTTGTGCATCCCGGTTTACAAGTGCTTTCTTCACCAGCACAACATGGCTTTTCACATCCAGGAGCACATACATGTTGCTCGACACCCTCTACATTGGTATTCTGCATATGTCCACCACCTAAGATAGGTGCAACAACAAGCCCAATCAAACAGGTTAGCTTAATTAGAATGTTCATAGAAGGTCCTGATGTGTCTTTAAAAGGATCTCCAACAGTATCACCAGTAACCGCCGCTTTGTGAGCATCGGAACCTTTGTAAGTCATTTCTCCATCAATTTCAACGCCTGCTTCAAAAGATTTCTTTGCATTATCCCATGCACCACCAGCGTTATTTTGAAAGATTGCCCAAAGGACACCAGAAACCGTAACACCGGCCATATAACCACCTAGCATTTCGGCTACAATCATATTGTCCATTCCAAATGCTAAAGGAAGAAATGCAATCACAAGTGGAAATCCAATTGTGAGGACACCCGGCAACATCATTTGTCTTAAAGAAGCCTTAGTTGAAATGTCGACACATTTGTCGTATTCAGGTTTACCTGTGCCTTCCATGATGCCAGGTATAGACTTAAATTGACGTCTAACCTCTTTAACCATTTCCATCGCGGCCTTACCCACTGCATTCATAGCTAATGCTGAGAATACAACCGGCACCATACCACCTACGAACAACATCGCCAAAACAGGTGCCTTGAAGATATTGATTCCATCAATTCCAGTAAACGTTACATAGGCCGCAAAAAGGGCTAGAGAAGTCAATGCAGCTGATGCAATTGCAAAACCCTTACCAGTAGCCGCTGTAGTATTACCCACAGAATCAAGAATGTCCGTTCGTTCTCTAACGATTGGTTCTTGCTCACTCATTTCAGCAATACCGCCAGCATTGTCAGCAATTGGTCCAAAAGCATCAATTGCCAATTGCATAGCTGTTGTAGCCATCATAGCAGAAGCAGCCAAAGCAACTCCATAAAATCCTGCTAATGCATAAGAACCCCAGATCGCACCAGCAAAAAGCAATACAGTTGGAAAAGTGGAAATCATACCTGTTGCCAAACCTGCAATGATGTTCGTTCCTGCTCCTGTACTGGACTGTTGAACTATTTTTAAAATGGGCTTTTTACCTAACCCTGTGTAATACTCAGTTACTGATGAAATAACTGCGCCTACAATAAGACCAATAATGGTTGCTCCAAAAACCCGCATAGCAGATATGTCTCTTAGACCGTCTCCTGCCTCACCGAAAAATTTCATTTTCATGGTCTCAGGAAGCATCCACATAACAAGGACATAACATGAAATGGCCACAAGGGCGATAGAAACCCAATTTCCTACATTTAAGGCACCCATAACTTGCTTTTCTTTTGCTTCGTTACTTTTAATCTTTACGATCATTGTACCAATCATAGAAATGATAATTCCTACACCGGCTATAGCCATGGGTAAAAGAACCGGCCCAATTCCACCAAATCCACTGGATACAATGTCACCGCCCATATCTCTAATCACATAGTTACCTAGAACCATGGCCGCTAATACCGTCGCAACATAAGAACCAAATAAATCGGCTCCCATACCAGCGACATCACCTACATTATCACCTACATTATCCGCAATGGTAGCAGGGTTTCTTGGATCATTTTCTGGAATTCCAGCTTCTACTTTACCTACCAAATCAGCACCAACGTCTGCAGCTTTCGTATAGATTCCTCCACCTACTCTAGCAAACAAAGCAATTGACTCTGCACCTAATGAAAACCCAGCCAACGTTTCTAAGACAATGGTCATGTTCTCAACAGTATCCCAGGTTCCATCCATGAAAAATTGATAGAAAACAATGAAAAAAGCAGTTAAGCCAAGAACTGCCAAACCAGCAACACCTAACCCCATCACTGCACCCCCTCCAAAGGAGATTTTTAATGCTTTTGGCAAGCTTGTCCTTGCTGCCTGTGTCGTTCTAACATTGGTTTTTGTCGCGATTTTCATCCCAATATTACCAGCGAATGCTGAGAATAAAGCACCAAAAATAAATGCAATTACAATCAACCAGTGTGTTGTTGGCACGAATACAGAAACTACTGCAAGCAAAACACTTACAATAAGGACAAAAATGAGTAATAGTCTGTACTCAGCTCGTAAAAACGCCAAGGCGCCTTGGTAAATATGATCTGAAATTTCTTTCATTTTCCCATCACCAGCGTCTTGTTTCATAACCCAAGACTTTTTCACCAACATGTATACTAACCCAATCAAGGCAGCTGCTATTGGCATGTAAATTATCATCGATTCCATCTAATTGTTCTTAAAATTTAGGTGGGCAAAAGTAGAAGATTCCCATTGATAAAACAAATTATTATAGACCTTGAAAAGAATACCCACACGAAAGTGGCTATTTAATAGCTCTGGATATGTGGTCTATTCATAAGATTTGTAAGTCCTAAACAGACTAGATTATTTGTATAGAACCGCCTTACAAGCTTCTATTACCCGACCTACATTCGGCAAGCTCGCTTCAATTAATGGCTTAGCAAAAGCCAACGGCGTATCGGCCTGAGAAACTCTCTTTACAGGAGCATCTAAATAATCAAACGCATATTTTTGAACATTGTATGCTATCTCCGAAGCAACACCGCAGAACGGCCAGGTTTCTTCTACAACTACAATTCTACCTGTCTTTTTCACCGATTCAACTATCGTTTCATGATCAAGTGGTCGTATTGTTCTGAGGTCAATGACCTCTGCAGAGATTCCTTCCTTACTCAATTCTTCAGCAGCACCTAATGCCTCTTTCATCATCTTGTTAAAAGAAACAATGGTAACATCTGAACCTTTTCTCTTCACATCGGCAACGCCGATTGGTAACAAATACTCTCCTTCAGGCACTCCACCTTTATCACCGTACATTCGCTCTGACTCTAGGAAAACAATAGGGTCGTCATCGCGTATAGCTGCTTTAAGTAAACCTTTCGCGTCATAAGGATTGGAAGGAGAAATCACTTTTAAACCAGGTATATTTGCATAAAACGCCTCAAAACTCTGTGAGTGCGTAGCAGCAAGCTGTCCTGCAGATCCATTTCCTCCTCGAAAAACAATGGGCACATTGTATTGACCACCACTCATTTGCAACATTTTTGCGGCACTATTAATAATTTGATCTGCCGCCAGAATGGCAAAATTCCAAGTCATAAATTCCACAATGGGACGTAATCCATTCATAGCTGCGCCTACACCAATCCCGGCAAACCCAAGTTCCGCTATTGGTGTATCAATTACACGTTCAGGTCCAAATTCATCAAGCATACCTTGAGAAACTTTATACGCACCGTTATATTCGGCTACTTCTTCGCCCATTAAAAAGACATTTTCGTCTCTTCTCATTTCTTCATTCATGGCCTCATTTAGGGCTTGTCTGAATTGTAATTCTCTCATCTTGTCAATTTCCTGTGAATCGAAATTAGTACAATTTTATTTCGCTCGACAAAAATAGTAAAACTACTATCAAAATTGAAGTTTAATTTTCACACAAAATGATTTCTCTAAATTGTTGTGCGCACACAGCTTATAAAACAGAATATTCTACCCTTGAATTGCTTTTTTTTTTAGCTTTGTTCACGTAAAAAAATGCAACTAGTCGAGTTCGACTGAGTTTAAATCCTAAACGAAAAGAATGAAATTATTAGTTTGTATCAGTAAGGCACCTGACACCACAGCAAAAATTGCTTTTACTGATGGAAATACCAAATTTGATGAAAATGGTGTCCAGTTTATCGTTAACCCCTATGATGAATGGTACGCTTTAGTGAGAGCATTGGAGCTAACTGAGGCTAATGGAGGAACTGTAACAACCATAACCGTTGGAACCAATAGCGATGACCCTACGATTAGAAAAGCACTGGCTATTGGAGCAACTGACGCCGTTCGCATAGATGCGGTGCCAAAAGACGCTTATTATGTAGCGAATCAAATTGCATCTTATGCGAAAATCCATGGATACGACATTGTTATGACTGGGAAAGAAACCATCAATTACAATGGTGCTCAAGTCGGTGCAATGATTGCAGAAATATTGGATCAACCATTTGTATCACTCGCGACTAAACTAGACTTGCAAGAAAATACGGCGACATTAGAAAGAGATGTTTCAGGTGGTGTTGAAATCGTGGAAGTAAGTACACCCTTTGTTCTGTCAGCAGCTAAAGGCATGTCCGAGCAACGGATACCAAATATGAGAGGGATCATGGCTGCAAGAACCAAACCCCTCCAGGTAATTGAGCCTGTAGCCTCTGAAGAGCTTACTAGCGTGGTGTCGTACTCGATGCCTGACTCCAAAGCCGCTTGTAAATACGTAGATGCAGAAAATGCAGAAGAACTAATCCATTTATTACACACCGAAGCAAAAGTTATTTAAGTTATGTCAGTATTAGTATTTGTAGAATCCAAAAATGGCAAGGCAGTTAAGGCCGGCTTGGAAGCAATATCATATGGTAAAAGGATTGGAGACACGACTGTGATTACATTTGGCAGTGCTTCAACTGAAGATTTAGCAGCGATGGGCAAATATGGCGCCGCAAAGGTCCTTGTTTGCAGAAGTATCAATGAAGTAAATGACCAACAATTAACTAAATTGATTGCCGCTGCAGTTGATGATACAAACGCTGAAACGATCGTTTTAGCTCAAGATCCAACAGGAAAAGCAATTGGTCCTCGTGTGGCAGCTAGATTAGGTGCTGGTCATGTTTCAAGTGCAGTAGACATTCCTGATACATCCAATAATGGTTTTGTTGTAAAGACAAATGTATTTTCAGGAAAAGCATTTGCGCATGTTGCTGTAAATACAGCCAAAAAAGTAATCGCTTATACTCCTAATTCATTACCCGTTAATTCGGAAGAATCTACTGCGGAAGTAATGGAATTTTCTCCTGATGTAAATACGGGTGGAATCACTGTTAAGGAAAGGAAATTGCAAGAAGGCAGTGTAGCTCCGTTACCAGAAGCAGAACTCGTTGTTTCTGCAGGTAGAGGATTAAAAGGTCCTGAAAACTGGGGTATTGTTGAAGACCTTGCCAATTCCTTAGGTGCGACGACAGCATGTTCAAGGCCAGTAGCAGATATTGGCTGGAGACCTCATCACGAACATGTTGGTCAAACGGGGATAGCAATCAGACCAAATTTGTATATCGCCGCGGGTATTTCTGGTGCCATACAACATCTTGCAGGAGTAAACGGATCAAAAACCATTGTTGTAATCAATACAGACCCTGAAGCTCCCTTTTTCAAAGCTGCAGATTATGGAATTATTGGTGATGCTTTCGAAGTACTTCCAAAATTAACTGAAGCTATTAAAAAGTTTAAGGCTTCCAATAATTAAATTACCAACCTCTTTTGAGGTTCACTAATTAAATGTTATTTTCGTAGAGATTAGTTGGGAAGCTTTAGGCTTCCCAACTTGTTTTTATTCTGATGGAAAAGATTCAGTTGGATATAGTGGGTTTATCTTATAGTCAAACCCAATCTGGAGCCTACGCCTTGGTGCTGTGCGAAACGGAAGGACAAAGAAGATTACCAATAATCATTGGTGGATTTGAGGCGCAAGCAATTGCGATTGAGCTGGAAAGTATGCAACCAAGTAGGCCGCTTACTCATGATCTATTCAAAAGCTTTGCCAAAGAATTTGAAATTGAGGTCACAGAGGTAATCATTTACAACTTGGTTGAAGGAATTTTTTACGCCAAAATCATGTGTCTTCAAAATGGAAGAGAAGTTAAAATAGACTCTCGTACCTCAGATGCAATTGCACTGGCTGTTCGTTTTAATTGTCCTATTTACACGTTTGAATTTATTCTAGGTACTGCAGGTGTCGTGGTAGAAGACCAAGAAAACGAAGACCTTGCAGAGAGCGATGTTTCAATGGAAGAATTGGTTACAAGTAAAGAAAATATAGAATCTATTAGTTTGGCTGATTTAGAAAGCCAACTGAAAGAAGCAATCGCTAATGAAGACTATGAAAATGCTTCAAGAATTAGAGATGAGATCGACAGAAGGAAGTCCCAATAATGGATCAACTAAGCAAATACTTAGTTTTAGCACTTTTGGCAATAAGCCTGAGCTCTTGCGTTGAACAACCCAGTATAGATTCAAAAATTCAGCGCACATGGGTAATGGAAAGTTGGACGTCTGTAGATAACCAACACCAACAAGTATCCAAAGAAGAGCAAACGGTAGTTTGGATGTTTTCTAAAAATAATGGTTCTGGTCAGCAGTATTTTCATCGTTCATTAGCTGTGAATGACACCAGCTTTGGACAATGGACTATTCAAAATGATTCCATTTTATTAATGGATCAGTTTCCGCAGCAGAAACATGCCAATAGTATCAGCACTCATTTTAATAGTAACGGTGAATCCTCTATTTCATTACATGACAGCGCTGGCCTTAAAATGGGCAACCTTGATGAAAATGGAAATTATGTTCCGCATGGCAAAAGAACTACTTATCGCATTCTAAGCTTGACGGATAATGAATTGCATCTGCAAGACGAATCCAAAGTTTATCATTTGAGTTATACCAGCGTTCCAGTTGCGAGTTTTATTTCTTTCACAACCATATTAAGAGGATTACTGGGCTTAGCCTTTTTATTACTTGTAGCCTATTTATGCTCAGCGAACAAGAAATCCATTAATTGGAATCTTGTAATGAAAGGTGTTGTTCTACAACTTCTCATAGCTGTTTTGGTTTTGAAGGTTCCTTATGTTGATCTTGTATTTGAAAATATTGCAGGGTTTTTTACTAAAGTAATTGACTTCGCAAGAGTTGGTGTAAATTTTGTATTTGGACAATTCGGGTCTGACCCTCAAGAAGTGCAATCACCATTAATGACCTTTGCCGTTGTTATTTTACCTACGATTATTTTCTTTTCTGCGTTAATGAGTCTGTTTTATTATTGGGGTATTTTGCAAAAAATTGTATTTGCATTTGCGTGGGTGATGAAGAAATTCATGAAGCTTTCTGGAGCTGAAAGTCTTGCTGCCGCTGGAAATGTATTTTTGGGGCAAACAGAATCTCCTCTACTGGTTCGGCCGTATTTATTAGGTATGACAAAATCAGAAATGATGTGCCTGATGACGGGTGGTATGGCCACCATAGCCGGCGGAGTTTTAGCAGCATATATTGGATTTTTAGGGAATGGAGATCCCGCTCAAGAAATATTTTATGCCAAACATTTACTTACGGCTTCCATCATCTCTGCACCTGCGGCAATCGTAGCAGCCAAGATGCTCATCCCTGAGACAGAAGCGGTGAATCAAGATCTTCGCATTTCAAAGGAGAAAATCGGAAACAATGCTTTGGAAGCAATTTCAAACGGAACTTCAGACGGTTTAAAACTAGCAGTTAATGTTGGAGCAATGCTGATTGTTTTTCTTTCGTTGATGGCGATGGCTAATTTTATTCTTGGAAAAGCAGGTTCTATTGGTGACTTAAATGGGTTTATTGCTGAAAACACGTCATATGATGCCTTATCATTTGAAATGATTCTAGGTTACTTATGCGGTCCAATCATGTGGGTTTTAGGTGTTGAATCTGCAGATATGTGGGCCCTTGGAGAATTGTTAGGAACCAAAACCATTTTGAACGAATTCGTTGCTTATAAAAGTCTAGGTGACATGAAAAATGCATCGGCTATTTCAGAACGATCAACCATAATGGCAACCTACATGCTTTGTGGGTTTGCTAATTTTGCCTCTATTGGTATTCAAATCGGTGGAATTGGTGCGCTTGTTCCAAGTCGAAAGGGTCTGCTCTCTTCCCTTGGTTTTAGGGCATTAATTGGTGGAACCATTGCTTGCTTGCTTACCATGGTAGTAGTCGGTATGATCATCTAATTCTAATTTACTTTCAACGATTTGTTGGTGCGTATCTTTTATTAACTTCCTACTCAATTTTTCCACCTTTCGAAACTTCCCCCAACAATTAAACTTACTTTTGATTGAAGTAATTTTTTAACCAAAGTATGCAGCAGTATCTAGATTTATTAAGTCATGTTCTTCAAAATGGAGAACAAAAAGGAGATAGAACCGGCACTGGAACAAGAAGTCTGTTCGGTCACCAAATGAGGTTTGATCTATCTGAAGGTTTCCCCATGCTTACCACAAAAAAATTACATTTAAAATCAATCGTTCATGAATTGCTTTGGTTCATAAAAGGCGATACAAACATTGCTTACCTCCAAGAAAATGGCGTGAAAATTTGGGATGGATGGGCAGATGAAAAAGGAGACTTAGGTCCGGTTTATGGCCATCAATGGCGCAACTGGAATTCCGAAGGCATTGACCAGTTAAAGCTCGCGATCGAATCCATCAACAACAATCCGAATAGCCGAAGAATTATCATTTCAGCTTGGAATCCAAGCGTGTTACCCGACACATCTATTAGCTTTTCTGAAAACGTTGCCAATGGAAAAGCTGCATTACCTCCTTGCCACGCATTTTTTCAGTTTTATGTTAGTAAGGGAAAATTAAGCTGTCAACTCTATCAAAGGTCAGCCGATACTTTTCTGGGTGTCCCCTTTAATATCGCAAGCTATGCCTTACTTACCCTGATGGTTGCCCAAGTTTGTAATTTGGAACCCGGAGATTTCGTACATACTTTTGGTGATGTTCATTTATACAACAATCATATTGAACAAGCAGAATTACAACTTACCAGGACGCCAAAAACACTACCAAAAATGATTATCAATCCAAATGTTAAGTCAATTTTGGATTTCACTTATACCGATTTCAATTTAGTAGACTACGATCCACACTCTCACATTAAAGCAGCAGTTTCTATATAATGAATAATAGTCGAGTAAGCCTGATTGCGGCTGTAGCAGAAAATGAAGTAATTGGCCGTAATAATGACCTTATATGGCACCTTCCTGGTGATATGAATTTCTTTCGCACCACTACAACTGGACACCATGTTATTATGGGCAGAAAAAATTATGAATCGATACCAGAAAAATACCGGCCGTTGGTAAATCGAACTAATATTATTGTTACGCGAAACAAAAATTTTAGTGCGGACAATTGCTTAATATTCCATTCTCTTCAAGAGGCTATTGACCATGCAATAACTGCAGGTGATGAAGAGCCCTTTATCATTGGTGGCGGACAAATCTATCAACTGGCATTAGAAAATAATTTAATTGATCGAATGTATTTAACCCATGTACACGAGTCTTTCGATGGAGATACATTTTTTCCTGAATTTGATGAAGATCAATGGAATTTGACCTCAGTAAAAATGAATGAAGCGGATAGTAAAAACATACATGCATTTACAATTAGCGTATACGATAAGAAATAATTTCGCAATTTGTATCTTTATCAAAATCGCTTTTAATGAAAGTTATCGTTTTCTGTATCATTGCTCTAGGTATTTGTGTTACTCAGTGTAAAAAGGAAGAACCTGAGTCAAGCACTGTATGTGATTCTGGAACGGCAAATCAAACCGGTTCAGACACCTGCAATTTACATCCCGAATTGTGTAACAAAAAATTTAATGAGGTCTCTTTTTTGATGACCCACAATGCACATGCAGACCTAACGGACTTTAGTAGTTTAGCAGCTAATCAGGACGGAGACATTACTGCACAACTTAATGCTGGCGTCAGAGGTATAGGCATTAAAGTATACAATACTACAGGCAGTTCAACAGCGTGGCTATTTTGCTCTGGTGCACCCGATAATTTATACGTTTATCATGGAGATCCTACATTGGGATGTGAAACATTCGAAAGTGTTCTAATGGAAATCAAAGCTTTTTATGAAGCCAATCCAAAGGAAGTCATTCCAATTACGATTGAAGGCGATGCACCTCCATCGGAAATCATGAACGCATTCATAAATGCTGATATGGATTCGTACATACACGAACAAGACTTTTCTTCACCGTGGCCAACACTGCAAACCCTAATTAATGAAAATAAACGCTTGGTCATTTTCATGGATGACGGTACTGATACTGACCCCTATCCTAAAATACATGACATGTATAATTTCATCTACGATACCGATTACGACCATCAAAATTCAAGTACATTCGATTGTGAGAAATTTAGGGGTAATCACACTGAAGGCAGCCTATTCACCTTAAATCATTTTATTACTGACATTACGCCACAACAAGGTGATGCAGCCATTATCAATGCTGTCAGTTATTTGCTCCCTAGAGCAAGATCATGCTGGACGTATAACAATCATATTCCAAATTTTGTAATGATTGATTTTTGGAACACCAGCAATCCTTTACAAAGCATTGATAGCCTAAACTTAAATGGTCTTTAACGCAAGACGTCCATTCTCTCTGAATCCAAACGTAACAAAATAAATAATAAGATCGAAAATCCTATTATTGAGGACCCTCCGTAACTAAAAAAAGGCAATGGTATTCCAACGACAGGAACTACACCAATCACCATTCCTATATTAATCAAAAAGTGGAAAAAGAAAATGCAAGCAGTACAATAGCCAAAAATTCTCGTAAACTGAGATTTCTGTCGTTCGGCAATAATAATGATCCGAACCATCATTGCTACATACAAAACTAGAAAAACTACGCTTCCAATAAACCCCCATTCTTCACCCCATCCACAAAATATAAAATCCGTGCTTTGTTCCGGTACTTGATTGAATTGATCATTAGAAAGTGTAGCATGTCCATAACCCTTTCCAGTGAATCC
>CAJQPO010000094.1 GCA_905480225.1 uncultured Flavobacteriales bacterium
AGATCGTCTTCTGTTTTGATTCCTTTAGCAAATTCTGCTGCAAGGTCTTTTAGTTTTTGTTCGTTCATCATGTTGCCTGACTCCGTTGTGAATATGAACATAGCAAATTCAGGCAATTACACAATTTAATTTACAGTCTCCATTAAAGATTAAATAACTTTCTGTCTCTTTCATCCGTCAAATACCGGTCCATCTGAGCGATCAATTTAGCCCGTGCCTGTTCATCTTCTTCAGTGATTTTTAGCATACAGGATCCAATTAAAATCTTGCGTCTGGTATCGTCCTTTCGAGCCTGTTCTTTCTCTTTGGCTCGTTCTCTTGCTAGTGCTGCCTGTCTTTGAGCTTTGAGCTGTTTCAGCTTTTCTTCCTGGGCTTTAATTTTGCTGTCTAGTGTTTCAGTAACGCTCATTAATCCAATACCATCATCCTGGGAAACCATCCCTAACATAAGCGCACTTGAATATGCATTCAAGGTGCTATATGTATAGTAATGTTTTCCTCGAAGAGCGCACTTATGCAAACTTCGTTTGCAAGTCCGATTGGGGTCTCCCCAATACCCCGACAACCGTATCCACGGTTGTATTTCACTACGTGAAAATTTAAAAGCGAAAAACAGGCATGGCGATTTACCACTTTTCAGTCAAAACCGTAGCACGATCAGCAGGGCGTTCCGCTACTGCTGCGATTGCCTATCGGGCAGGTGAAAAGATCTATTGTGAACGTGAGGGCCGAGAACATGATTACAGCCGAAAAACAGGTGTGGAATATAAAGAAATTTATTTACCCGAAGGCGCACCAGAACATTTAAAAAACCGGGAAAGACTCTGGAACGAAGTTGAACAACGGGAAACCCGAAAAAACTCGACAGTTGCCCGAGAATTTGAAATCGCTTTTCCAAGTGAATTAAATCAGGAACAACGCCTAGCCATGCTCGAAGAGCTATGCGCCAGTATCGTGGACAGACATCAGGTGGCCGTCGATGCCTGTATTCATGCACCGCATACTGGATCTGGTAGTGATGAACGCAATTATCACGCGCATATCCTGATGAGCACACGTAAGCTCACTCCCGAAGGTTTTACTGAGAAAACCAGGGAACTGGATCAGAAACACAGTGGAGAAATCGAACACTGGCGCGAACACTTTGCCGATATCTGCAATATGCACCTGGATCTGGCCGGATACACCGCCCGAGTCGACCACCGCAGCTACAAAGACCAAGAGAATGGCCTGGAAGCGACCCTGCACGAAGGACCGAAAGTCACCGAACTACGTCGAAAAGGGATTGAGACCGAAATCAGCCGCAGCAATGATCAAATCAAACAGAGAAATCAGGCTCAGCTGCAATACGGCAAAAATATGGATCTGCTGATTGCTGAAAATGAGATCAAACTCAGCACACTGAAGACTGAACAGCAGATCCAAATCAAAAATAGCGCTAAAACGCCACCAATTGACGAAAAAGCCCTATTTGAGGAAAAACAGAGGGAAACCCTTGGAAAAGTGCTAAATCGCGAAATCAGCGCAAAAGACGCGAATCTAGACCTAGAATTTATGCAGGATGTTTTTAAAAAGGCAGAAAACACCTTGGGCAAGATGCAAAAGCATAAAAATGAGTTTAGTCAGCAGCTCGCCCAAGACATCGTGAAAAACAGACTGAAACAAAGTCATGACAAGTTGCAAAGTCTGGTCGATCAACACAATAAATTAACCCAGAACAAACCCTTACTGTTTGGAAAAAAAGCCTGGGAAGCCCAACGTGACGAGGTTTATCAGGAACACAAAAAGCTAAAAGGTCAGCATGAACACCAGAAAAAACATGGTGTGAAGGATTTATTGGAAAATGAAAAGTTCAAAGAACATGCCTGGAAGCAGTACCAACAACAACATCCGGCCAAAGCCAAGCAATACCAGACTCTATACTCAACCTATCAAGTCATTAAAAAATGTGTGAATGAGATCAAAGCAGAACAACAGCTGAAACTCAGACAAGAACAACAGCTCAAAGCACAGCAACATGCGCCTAAAATGAAATCTCGTGGCATGAGTCGCTAAACAGAGCGAGTGTCTACGAGCGAACTGAGAAAATTTGCCCTTTCCTTTCCCTGATTACAAGCTCCCTATCCATCAATCACCTGTATACCAGAGCATCCCGCATGGGTGCGAACTTTCCAAATTTGATTCTTAAATCGAGCGTAGCGAGAAAAAAAGTTCATGAGCGCAGCGAATTCCGAGTTGCTTTTGCTTTTTCTAAAAGTCACGAAAATATTAACCAAAAATTGCCCCGACGAATCGAGCGAAAGCGAGATTCAATAGAGTTTGAGCGTAGCGAAAACCAAGGGCAATTTTTTATATTTTGGGCTTTTAATTATTTTTAAGCTTTTAAATGCTTTTAGAGAGGCTCAAGTCTTTGTAAAGAAAGGCTTCTAGAGCTTATATGACTACGTTTACCTACCAATATGACTACGTTTACCTACCAATAATCTACATTATTTTTTTCGTAGATTTAACTACGTTTACCTTGCATTAATCTGCATTATTTTTTTCGTAGATTTAACTACGTTTACCTTGCATTAATCTACATATTTATTATTATAGATTTATATTCATAAGTAATAATGTAGATAAATAAAATGCGGGACCTAGTAGTTAAAGACAATGCATTAATTAATGCGAGTTATAACTTAGACTTAGTAGAACAACGTTTGATCTTATTAGCCATCGTCGAAGCAAGAGATAGTGGTCGGGGAATCAATGCAAATGACCCTTTAGAAGTCCATGCTGAGAGTTATGTAAATCAATTTAATGTTGCAAGACAAACAGCTTACCAAGCGTTAAAAGATGCCTGTAAAGATCTATTTGTACGTCAATTTAGCTATCAAGAAATTAATAAAAGAGGAAATGTAGAGAATGTTTTAAGTCGCTGGGTCAGCGAAATTAGATATATCGACGATGAAGCTACAGTAAAGTTAATATTTGCCCCTGCAATCGTGCCACTTATTACACGTTTAGAAGAACAATTTACTAAATATGAGTTACAACAGATTAGTAATCTCAGCAGCGCTTATGCTGTGCGATTGTATGAATTATTAATTGCTTGGCGCAGTACAGGTCAAACTCCCATTATTGAACTAGCAGAATTCAGACAAAAAATAGGCGTTCTTGATGATGAATATACAAGAATGGGAAATTTTAAAGATCGAGTATTAAATTTAGCTATTGCTCAAATTAATGAACATACGGATATTAACGTCCAATGTCAGCAACATAAAAAGGGACGTAATATTTCTGGTTTTTCATTCACCTTTAAACTGAAAAAAGTCGTTATAGCTCATAGTAAAGAGCAAACTGCTCTTGAGATTTTCTCAAAATTTACCGATGCACAGTGTCATCTTTTTGCCAGTAAACTGTCTGAGCTTCCAGATATGAATAAATATTCTCAAGGTACTGAAAGCTACTCACAATTTGCAGTTCGAATTTCTGAAATGCTACGAGATCCACAAAAATTTGAAGAACTACTCCCCTATCTAAAGAAAGTAGGCTTTAATACAAAATAAACTTCATGTTCAGATTGGATGTTCATACGAACATCCTTGTACACGCACTGAGGGATTACATTGAACACAACAAAATTCAGCGTCATGGACGCAAGTAAAGCCTTTAAAAAATCACGTACAACAATATATGAGGCTTTAAAAAATGGTGAGTTATCAAGAGATCATGATGGTCTTATAGACTTATCTGAACTTATCAGAGTTTATGGCAATCCAATCGCTGTTCAGTCCAGTACACGCACTGAACAAGTTCAGAAGGATGTACAGGTACACGTTCAATCTGAAGTTGAAAATGTATTAAAAGACCAGATTTCTTTACTCAAAAATCAGTTAGATTTAGCAAATCAAAGAGAAAAGTCTTTGATGCAACATATTGAAGATCTTACTCATAGAATTGAGTTTAAAGGCACCTTAGAACAGCCAAAACAAGAAAATATTAATCAGCTAAATGAATCTACTAATTCGAATATAGCAACAGATCCTCGGCCACAGGATGAATCAAACTATGACAGATTGACTACTTCAGAGAATAAACGCATCCCTGTTCCAGAACACGTTGAGCCTGAACCTAAAAAGAGGGGCTTTCTTAGCCGCTTTTTCCTTCCATATGGTTAGCCAGGACTCCAGTTTTTTGATGAGCCAATTTCAGTACAAGCACCTGAAATAATGACTCCTCAAAAAACCGGACGATGTTTATTAAAACTAATCAAAACCGTGGAACATTGCTCAAGAATTAAGCGTGGAACAAGAAAAAACATAAAAAAAAAGCCCACCTTGGGGAGGTTGGGCAAAAAAGAAACTACAGCGTTGAATTTTCAAGAGAATTATAACGCATTTCGTATAAGGTGTATTATGTTAATTTTAGAAAAACTAATTGATTCTTGAAAGTAAACAGGCTTCCATTATCAGATATTAAGAGGTCTCAAATTCTTTCTGATAATAGATTAACTAATACTTTTAATTCATCTCGTAATTGATTTAAGTTATCAAACTCAATGT
>CAJQPO010000095.1 GCA_905480225.1 uncultured Flavobacteriales bacterium
ATTGGATTCCAAAAAGTTAGGTAGTTATGATGAGCTGAAGGGTGAGATTAAGTCTAAAATTTCAAAGGATGCAAGAAATACAAAGACGAAGGCTTCTTTTATTTCTCAATTAAAGGACGAATACAATTACACCGTTAATAAAAAAGTCATGGATGCTTTCACTAAGTCTGTTGATTCCTCGATTGTTAAAGGAAAATACAGTTATGAAAAAAATAATCAGGATAAGAAATGGCTAATTGAGTTTGCCGATATCAAATTAACAGTCGCAGATTTTGGTGAATATCTTGAAAAAAAACAAAAGAAAAGTAAGACGAAAACTAAGGTTGAGATTGTGCAAATTAATTTCAATAAATGGGTAGATAAGGCTATCATTAACTTTGAAAAGTCTCAGTTAGAAAGGAAATATGTAAAATATAAAATGCTAATGAAAGAATACAGAGACGGTATTCTTCTGTTTGAGCTCACCGATGAAATGGTTTGGGCAAAAGCAGTAAAAGACACCACTGGATTAAAATCTTATTATGAGGAAAATAAAGGTGATTTTATTTGGAAAGAACGCATTGATGCAGATTTCTATCATTGCATTGATGAAAAAGCTTTCAAACAAGTAAAGTCGCTTCTAAAGGTCGGAAAAGAACGTGATTCAATTGCGATTGTTGTGAATGCCGATTCGCCTTTAAATGTTAACGTGAAGAGTATGAAAGAGGAGATCTCTTCACTGGAATACGTTAATTCGAAATTAAAAGTAGGCGCAAATGGACCATTTGAATTTAATGGGCAGTTAGTTCTTATCAATGTGAAAGAAAAAATAGCTCCTGGAAATAAAGACTTTAAGGAAGCCAAAGGGATTATTACTGCTGCATATCAGGATCATTTAGAGAAAAAATGGATCAAAGAATTAAAAGGGCGATTTGCAGTTGAAATCAATAAAGACGTGCTTTACACGATTCACTAATTGAAGCATCGTCATTTAATACTTGTTCTTTTATTAGGGGTTAGCTGCATGGAATTAGATCCTGAGACAGAGCGCCCTAAGTTAGCTCGAGTGGGTGAAGAAATATTATATTTTGATGAGGTAGAAAAAGAACGAGCACAAAACTTGGTAGGAGAGGACAGTATACGATTTGTTGCCCAATACACGGATAAATGGATTAGAGACCAAGTAATTATTCAAAAGGCCAAAGAGGAATTACAAGAAGAGGCACTTAATGTAGAAAACCAGCTTAGAGATTATGAAAAGTCTCTTATTATTTATGCCTATGAGAAGGAGCTGATAAAGAAAAAATTAGACACGCTTGTAAGTAATGATGCTATTATTCAATACTATGAGGAACATTTAGAAAACTTTAAGCTGCAAGATTACATTGTCAAAGTTTTTTATTTGAAGGTAAGTAAAGAGGTACCTAAACTTGAAGAAGTTAAAGTTTGGTACAAGCTGAAAAACGATGAAGATGCTGAGAAATTATTGAGCTACGCCCCTTTACACGGTGTTAATTATTATTATGATGAGCAAAAGTGGGTATATTTTGAGGATGTTTTAAAAGTAGTTCCGTTAACGGATATTAACAAGTCTTCCTTCATACGAAACAAGAGAAAGGTAACGTTTCAAGAAGGTGAGTTTGTTTATTTTCTCAATATAATGGATTATCGATTAAAAGATGCCGTTTCGCCTATTAGTCTTGAAAAGGAAAAAATAAAGAGTATAATCCTGAATATACGTGGGAACGAATTGAAAAAGAAAATAAGACAAGAACTTTACAATGAAGCAAATCGCAAACAAATTATTGAAACTTTCTAGCCTTTTAATTTTACTGGTCTCATTTGGTCCGAATTGGATAATGGCACAGGAAGAAAGGGTCATAGACAAAGTTGTTGCTGTAATAGGTGAACAGATTATTATGCTCTCAGACATTGAGAGACAAAAATTCCAGCTCGAACGGGAGTCGGGAGCACCCTTGCCTGCCAATATCTATTGTGAAATATTTGAAGAGCTATTGTTTCAGGGGTTATTGCTTCATCAGGCAGAAGTTGATACCATAGAAATTAATGAGAGTCAAGTTACAGCAGAATTGGATAGAAGGTTGCGCTATTTTATCGGTCTTTTTAATGGAGATGAAAAGAAGCTGGAGGCCGAGTATGGAAAATCGATTTCAGAAATAAAAGATGAATTTTACGAACAGATTGAAGATCAACTTAAAAGTCAGCAAATGCAAGGACAGATAACAGCTGATGTCAAGCTAACTCCAAAGGAAACCAAAGATTTTTTCAAGAAACAGCCTACAGATAGTTTGCCGCTTATAGATGCAAAGGTTGAGTTAGCACATTTAGTCCGATATGCCGAAATTGGAGAAAACCAGAAGAAGGAAATGTTTGATAAGATGGTCAAATGGAAGAAAGAAATTATTGAAAAGCAAGTTTCGTTTGCGACTAAGGCAATTTTTGAGAGCGAAGATCCGGGTTCCGCCTCTAAAGGTGGGGATTTAGGTTGGGTTTCACGTGGTACTTTTGTGCCAGAATTCGAAGCTCTAGCCTACAGCTTAGCAATTGGTCAGATTAGTGATCCTTTTGAATCTCAATTTGGTATGCACATGTTAGAAGTGCTAGAAAGAAGAGGCGACCAAGTGCATTGCCGGCATATTTTGCGAAAATTTAAAGTGGGAACGGAAGAGTTGATTAAGATAAGAATGAAAACGGATAGCATTTACTCCTTAATCAAGTCTGACAGTTTGGGCTTTAATGGTGCTGTCATGCGCTTTTCAGAAGATAAGGACACAAAAAACTCAGAAGGTGTAGTGTACAACCCTCAAACAGGTGAGAGGAAATGGGGCATGGATGAAATTGATCCATATACGTTCGCTGGAATAGAGAACCTAAAAGAAGGAGAGGTCTCGTCGCCATCCCTTTATGAAGATGCGGGAAGTGGCAAACAAGCGTACCGATTAATCAAATTATTATCTAGAATAGAGCCGCATAAAGCGAATTTAAAGCAAGATTATCAATTGATTCAGATGATGGCTAAAAGAGAAAAAGAAGATGCTGCTATAGATGCATGGGTAAAAGCCAAAATTGCAGCTTCGTTCATTCGTATTGATGAAGAGTTCCAATCATGCAACTTTAGGTTTGTATGGTTTAATAGAGCGGATTAAGTTTAACTAATTATTTAGTGAAATGTAAATGGTTACATTCGCTAAGAATCTAAAAAGAGATGCATGAGAAAATTTGAATCTGATGTGGAGGCCGTAGACTTTTTCAGGGAAAAGTATGCAGCGCTTAGAAGTGAAATCGCTAAAGTCATTGTTGGACAGGATCAGGTGGTTAAGGAGGTAGTCATTGGTATCTTTTCAAGAGGACATTGTCTTCTTGTTGGTGTTCCAGGCCTCGCAAAAACTTTATTAGTTAACACGATTGCGGATTCTTTGGGACTTTCTTTTAATAGGATCCAATTTACGCCAGATTTAATGCCTTCAGACATCATTGGTTCTGAAATTTTAGACGAGAATAGGCAGTTTAAATTTGTGAAAGGTCCATTATTTGCTAATGTGATTTTGGCAGATGAAATCAACCGAACGCCACCCAAGACTCAAGCAGCATTATTGGAGGCAATGCAGGAGAGTACGGTTACGACTTCTGGAAAGAGTTTCCCTTTAGATAAACCGTTTTTCGTTCTTGCTACACAAAACCCAATTGAACAAGAAGGAACTTACCCGTTGCCTGAAGCTCAATTGGATAGATTCATGTTCAATGTTTGGGTAGACTATCCGCAATATGAGGAAGAGTTGGCTATAATTAAACGAACGACTACGGACCATGAAGTTTCTGTCGATCCTGTTTTATCTGGCGAAGAAATTCTTTTCTTTCAGAATTTAATTCGGAAAATTCCTGTTCCAGATAATGTTTATGAATACGCGGTGCGATTAGCGAGTAAAACAAGGCCGAATACGCCTGAGGCGCACCAATTGACAAATAAGTTTATTTCGTGGGGAGCTGGGCCAAGAGCCTCACAGTATTTAATTATAGGCGCTAAATGTCATGCTGCCTTATCTGGTAAGTATTCTCCTGATATTGAAGATGTTCAAGCCGTCGCATTACCCATACTGAGGCATAGGATTGTTCGCAATTACATGGCTGAGGCGGAAGGGTATTCAGTAGAAAGAATTATAAGTGAAATCTTATAAGATTGGTCTGGATAGACGATTAATTCCTTTAGCCAGTCTGTAGTCTTTAATTGTTAAATTGTTCCCTGATTCTGTGGTGCTAAGTGTAATTTTCACTTGATTGTAATTATGCATTAGAATATTGGGGTGATGATTTTGAATCTCGGCTAATTTCCCAACCATATTTACGAATTTAAGTGCTTCTTGAAATGAATTAAATTCGAAGTTAGCCTCCATCTTATTTGTTAATTCTTTCCAATTGTTTTTCATTGATTTGGGTTCTGTGTAGTAGTACGTAGTTTACCTAAAATGGTTATTTCCAACAGAGTATACACTTATCCAACTTGAAACTACTAACTACAAATCATAGGTTGTTAATAAGTGACTATCACGTATATTGGGGATAGATTAAACATTTCGGTTCTTTGTTTACAGAACAAATAACAAACACTTGATGAAGCATTTAAAAGTTGGAGACGAAGCACCAGAAATTCGCGCCTTAGATGAAAATAACAACGAAATTACTTTAGAAAAATATCGTGGTAAGAAAGTTATTTTATTTTTTTACCCGCGAGACAATACACCGACTTGTACCGTGGAAGCCTGCAACCTCCGGGACAATTATTCCGACTTGTTGGATCAAGGAATAGAAATCATTGGTATAAGTGCAGATTCTAGTAAAAAGCACCTGGGTTTTATTAGTAAATTCAACTTGCCTTTTCCCTTAATAGCAGATGTTGAGAAAAAAGTAATTAAGGATTATGGAGTTTGGGGACCTAAAAAGTTCATGGGTAGAGAATTCGATGGAATTCATAGGACTACTTTTGTAATTGATGAAAATGGTTTAGTTCAAGCCATAATTGAAAAGGTAAAAGCTAAGGACCATGCATCACAGATTTTAGCAGAAATAGTTGCAACGTAAATAGTTTACGATCATTAAATAGACATTTGGGATAACAATAAAATTAACAATCATGGCAGAAGTAAAAGATGAGAAATTAAAAGCGTTGCAAGTGACGTTAGATCGACTTGACAAAACCTTTGGAAAAGGTACAGTTATGAAATTGGGGGATAATCCGATCAAGGATTTAGATGTCATTCCTTCAGGTTCTTTAACATTAGATTTGGCCTTAGGTGTGGGCGGTTTTCCTAAAGGACGGGTTGTTGAAATCTACGGACCTGAATCGTCTGGAAAAACAACATTGGCTATTCACGCGATTGCTGAAGTGCAAAAGCAAGGAGGTATAGCTGCAATGGTAGATGCTGAGCATGCGTTTGATCAATTTTATGCAAAGTCCTTAGGTGTTGATGTGGATAATTTATTAATCTCACAACCGGATAATGGTGAACAAGCGCTAGAAATTGCAGACAACCTTATTCGTTCAGGTGCTATAGACTTGATAATTATAGATTCTGTAGCTGCCTTAACTCCTCGAGCTGAAATTGAAGGTGAAATGGGTGATTCACAAATGGGATTGCAAGCAAGGTTGATGTCTAAAGCATTGAGAAAATTGACTGCTTCGATTAGTAAAGCGGGCTGTTGTTGTATTTTCATTAATCAGCTCAGAGAAAAGATTGGTGTTATGTTTGGTAATCCTGAAACGACAACTGGAGGAAATGCGCTTAAGTTTTATGCTTCAGTAAGGTTAGATATTAGAAGGTCCAGTGCTATTAAAGATGGAGATAAAATTTTAGGTAATCGCACCAGAGTTAAAGTAGTCAAGAACAAAGTTGCCCCCCCATTTAAAAAAGCTGAATTTGACATTATGTATGGCAAGGGTATTTCTAAAGTTGGTGAAATTATTGATATCGGCGTCGAGCACGAAATCATAAAGAAAAGCGGTTCCTGGTTCAGTTATGAAGATACTAAGCTTGGGCAGGGAAGAGATGCTGTAAAATTATTGATTAGTGATAATCCAGAGTTGATGGAAGAGCTAGAACAAAAAATTAAAGAGGCTATAGAAGCATAATTTTATTGTTTCCTAAGTGGTTTTGCCTTCAGGCAAAACCACTTAGGATATAGCTTTTGTGATTTTTATTAAACCGATTGATTTTGAATGTTTGAAAGGCAATAAATGGTTCTTTGACGCATGAAATTAACCGTTTAATAAATTTAGTACTAAGGCCTTTTTAAATTCCCTATTTTTATTGCCAAATGGCATTATGAAGTATTTTTTATATTCTTTCGTTTTGATATTTTTCGGTGGATGCTATGTTGATAATGACAACGTTACTAAGAAGAATATTATCGGAAATTTGAGTGATGAAACTATCCTTTCTGAACGGCAAAATATGGAGCTGCTGAACAAGGAAATAAGAGAAAACCCAGACAGTCCCAATGGTTATTTCATACGATACAAACATTATCTGGATATTGGAGAAATTCAAAAAGCGAGAGAAGATATCAATATGTGTATCAATATGAGCCCTGAGACTCCCATTTTTTATCAGGAAAAAGCAAAATTATTATATAATCTGGCTGAATTCGATAATTGTGAACAGTATGCATTGAAATCAATAGAGTTGGATAGTTCAGCCAAAGAAAGTCATCTTTTATTAGGGAAAATCTATTTAGCCATTCCGAATTACGGTATGGCTATGGATCAATTTAATGCGGCATTAAGAATTGATAAATTTTACCATGAACCCTATTTTTATAAAGGCCTAACTTATACACGGGCTGGAGATACTGTCAATGCGGTATCTTCTTTTATTACAGCTACTGAACAATTTTCAGATTATTACGAAGCATACGTTGAATTAGGGATATTGTATTCAAATCATGAAGGTGCGGATAGAAATCGAGCTTTACTATATTTTGATAATGCGCTTCAGATTGAACCTAATAGTATTGAAGCACTATTGGCGAAAGGAATTTATTTGCAAAATAATCAGAACCTTGAACTAGCAGATTCTTGTTATAACCAAATTTTGAATTTACAATCAGATTTTGAAGTAGCTTATTACAACAAAGGATACATACATTTATTGTCTTATCAAAACAATTGGAATGTAGAAAAAAGGGACAGTGTTCTGACTTTGGCGATAGAAGATTTTACAAGTGCCCTTAATATCAACAGTCAGTATGTTCAATCGTATCATAACCGTGGAGTATGTCATGAGTTGATGGGTGATGTTTTGTCTGCAAAAGTAGATTATTCAACAGCTCTAAAAATTGATCCGTTTTTCGCTCTTTCAGAAAATGCCCTGAAATCGCTTAATAATTGAACAATAAATCTTCAGTAAGCAAAATTGAATATTAAGTTTGATCAGGATACTGATTTGTTTCAATTCTTTTATGATATGCTTATTATTTAACGCTTTATCGCTTGTTCATAAAGGCTAATCCATTCATCTACACTCATTTTTTTGATAAGTTGTTTAATGAGCTCAAAAGGAATTTCATCTGGTTTTTTAAATCGGATGCAACTTTTTCCCATATCAATTTTACGCTTACAATGTTTGGGGTATTCTTCTGTAAACCATGTCATTAAGCTTGTGTTGGCATAAATGCCCATGTGGTAAATAGCAATAAAATTTTTTTGCGCTGCAATACTTATAAAAGGTAACGGCAGTTTAGGATCACAATGATACCCAAGCTTGTATAAGCTATGTGGAACGACGTAACTCGGCATCCCGTAATTTATAATTTCTGTAAAACCGATAGGGATATTTTCCAAAATTACTGACCTTAACTGTAGGAATGCATCCTTTCGGTTTTCGCTAATGTTATCAATATAATTAGCTACTGTTTTTACTTTAGCTTCCATAAGACATTGATTGCGTTAAAATAAATTTATCAAGTACTTTCACTAAATTATATTTCAGACGACTTCTGATGTCTTTAGTATTTGTCAATAATTTTCTTTAACCGTTTCTTGTTATTTCAAGTAATGTGAACAAGAATTTAAATCATTTAAATGCTGGACAATCGTATACTCGATTTCTTTGATTCCATTGCTGACCACCACCGCTTTTTCGTTTGTTGGTTTTAAAAATTAATACAAGTTCATGAGAACCACCATTGTATTTGCTCAAGCTCGATATATTCATGTCATACGAGTAACCTATTCCAAAGGAACCTCTTTCAACTCCGAGTAATAATGCAACTGCGTCAAGGTATCGGTAAGATAATCCTGCCCACATTTGGTGGTTGTATATGATTCGAGTATTTACATCAAAAGTCAAAGGAGCATTAAACATCATTCTCAACATACCAGAAGGTTCTATCGCTATGACACTTGTAGAGCTCCCAATTAAGTAACTACCTGTAACATATATTGCTCTATCAAGAGTGCTCGTGACAGGCAATGAAACTGCATATAGATCTGTTTTTGATTGGAGCAGATTATGAATAGAAACCCCAACATGATGATAGCCTCCATACCAATGCATTCCTGCTGATATGTCTGGTATTAATTCATTCGACGTGTATTGGTCCACAGTTATGTCATTAGGCTCTTCAGTAAATATTCTATTTTTATCCATTACAAATTGAGTAAAAGAACCTGCAATGCCAAATGAAAGTCGAGTTCCATATGATGTGGCTACTTGTGTGCTTAAGGCTGCCATCAGACCGGTTCTTCTAACTGGACCAGCTACATCATTGAATAAATAACCTCCAGCACCAATTTGTTTATGGACATGACCGTGGTAGGAAAGGTGCTGTGCAGCGGGTGCTTCTCTAATACCAACCCACTGTCTGCGAAGGTCAATGGTGATTGGAGCATAATTTTTTGTTCCAGCAACTGCAGGATTAATGGCGAAGTCATTAAACATATATTGACTGTTCATTACAATTTGCTGTCCGTAATTGGGCATTACAGATAAAACTATCAGAATGACTATATATGTTCCACGCAGCATCACCTGAGAATAATTATTGGACCACTTTGATTTATCGAACCATTGTTCAATTCCAAAACATAATAATAGGTGTCAGCAGGAAGTGGTTGTCCGAATGCATTCCCGTCCCATGCTATGTTGAGTTCTGTTGATTGCATTACAACTCTTCCCCACCTAGAGAATACTTTTAAATGGGCATCCTCGTATTTTGAAAAATCAAGGTTCCAGGTATCGTTTTTATTATCGCCATTTGGCGTAATTGTGTTGGGGATTTCAATACAAGACATCTGATCAGTTACTGATATTTCTTCTGATATAGCCTGACAATCATCAGCATCTTTAACAACAATGTAGTAAGTTCCTTCCTGCACAAAGTAGCGTGGATTATCAATTTCACCATCAGACCAGTAAAAGTCATAGTATCCAGTACCTCCAGCAACAGAAGCGTCCAAAATAACACCACCTTCGGCACATGGAAGCTGTTCTATTTCGACGCTTACCGATAATTCAGATGGAAGGACGTTGACGAAATCAGATACCATACTCGTACAGCCATCATTGTTGATATACGTGTATGTAATTTGATGACTTCCTGTACCAACTGAAATAGGGTCGAAAGAATTTCCAGTTACACCAGGGCCAGAATAGGTGCCACCTGATGGAATACCATTGGTTAGTGTAATCGATTCAGCAAGTCCACAAATATCATCGAATGGAACTAAATAAATGTGATTTTCTAGAACAGTGATTTGAATATTGACACAAGCAGTATTACCGCAAGCCCCGCCTTCGGCCCGCACATAATAAGAAGTTGTAGCGGAAGGTGTCACCGTTATTGTTGGTCCTGTATTTATAGGAATTCCTGCACAACTATTTTCGTACCAAACCCAATTTGCTCCGGTAGAAAGGTATCCACCAACAATAGAAAGAATCGTACTCTCTCCTTCACAAAATCCATTATTACTTGCGGTGATGCCATTTGCAGGAAGTGAGCCATCTATGACATCAACGGTCACTTCTTCGCAAGAAGTCATCCCACATGTACCAACTGCTGCAACATAATAAGTAGTTGTTTCTGATGGGGTTATACTAAGTGTGTCTCCAACACCTACGGGCACAGCACCGCATGATCCTGTATACCAAACCCATGTATAAGCTGGTGGTAGAGGGCTCCCAACTACGTATAAATCAGTTGTTTCATTTGGGCAAAGTCCATTTGTCAAAACGTTAGCACTTGAAGGAGCCGGAACTCCTGCGCCAACGTCAATTGTAATTTGCACACAGTTAGAGTTGCCACAAGAACCCTCTGCTCTTACAAAATAGGTAGTTGTTGCCGATGGTGCAACACTAATGGAATTACCAGAACCCAAGATTGCGCCGCCGCATGAACTGCTGTACCATCTCCAGTTAGCTCCAGTTCCAAGTGATCCTCCCGAAACAGATAGTACTGCTGATTGGCCAAGGCAAATGGATGTTGTCGAAGTAATAATGGAAGACGGATCTGTAGATAATTGATCGATATTAATGGTTACACTTGCGCAAGTGGTAGTTCCACAAATTCCTTCGGCTCTAACGAAGTAAATTGTTGGCGACGATGGATTGACGTTAATAGAATTTCCCGTACCAATAGTTGTTCCAAATCCACAGCCTCCCTCATACCAAAACCAATTATCACCTGTAGCCAGAGAGCCTCCAGAAACGGTTAAGTTTGAAATACCACCGGGGCAGACATTTAAATTCGTTGCATTTACAAATGTTGGCGCAGTAGAAATAGGATCAACAAGGATTGTTTTAGAAAAACACGTCGTTGTATTGCAGGGCCCCTCAGCTCGAACATAATAAGTCGTAGTTGTTGCAGGTGAAACAGTAATCGATGTACCAGAACCTTCATAAATACCACCACAAGAATTACTGTACCACTCCCAATTTGCGCCTGGTCCTAAATACCCTCCAACGACATCTAAAGTAGCATTTCCACCAGGGCAAATACTTGATGCGCTCGAAGAAATGTTTCCTGCACTTGTGGATAAGTCGTCTACGGTTATCGTTGTGTTAACGCAAACTGTAGTGTTGCAAGTGCCCTCAGCTCGCACAAAATATGTCGTTGTAATTAATGGATTTACAGCAAGCGTAGGACCTGAACTAATAAAAGTTCCACCACAGGAGGTCGCATACCAATTCCAGCTCGCACCTGCTCCTAAACTTCCTCCAGCAACTGACAATATGCTGAGGTCTCCAGGACAAACGGTAGAAGGTGAGCTAATTGCAGCAGCTGGAGCTGCAGAAAGGTTTTCAACAAGAATTGTAATACTTACGCAGTTAGTTGTATTGCAAGTTCCTTCAGCTCTAACAAAATACGTTGTAGTTGAAGAAGGGCTCACCATTATTGAGCTACCGTTTCCAATTGCAGCTCCAGCTCCACAACCGCCGGAATACCAATACCAATCGGCACCAGTACCTAGAAATCCACCAGAAATAGTTAAGGTAGTTGGTAGACCTGCGCAAACAGTTGGGTTCGAAGCATTTAAGCTTGAGGCATCATTAGAATTAGTGTTTACATTGATGGTTAAAGCGGCTACCGCTGAAGTATCACAACCCTCAGCTCTCACAAAATAAGTAGTTGTAATTGACGGCGACACTCCTGGATACAACGTCGTTGCACTACTAAATACAGGTATCAAAACAGCACTAGTAGGATCATTGGTGTACCACGTCCATAGACCTGAGGTGCCTAACGAACCTCCGCTGACCGTTAAATCTACATTGTCACCTTGGCAAATCGTCGTATTGGTTGCCGTAATTCCAGCTGGTGAGCCTGTAGGTGTTTCAATTGTAATGATCTGGTTAACTGTTGACGTAGAATCACAATTTCCTTCTGCTCGTAGAAATACATTGGTGGTTATAGAAGAATTCAATACAAATGGATCTCCGAAACCTAATAATGTTCCACCAAAATTTGGGTCGCCATTGTACCATGCCCAGGAAGCGCCAGTTCCTAGGGTTCCACCAGAAACATATAAGGTGGCTGAGCCAAGCCCACAAATTGAAGTTGGGTTCGCCACAATCGAAGAAGCGGATATCGATGGATCATCAATCAAAACAGAAACGGTATTTGAATAGACTGTTGGGCAATTGGTAGATATAGCTGACCGCCTATAGCAAATATCTTGCGATGCTAGGGGTAGAGGAGTGTAAGAACTGGAATTAGCGGAAAATATATCAACAAAAGAACCAATGCATCCGATATCTTGCTGCCATTGATAAGTGATGTGTGGAGAAGTTCCCGCTGTTCCTGAAATAACGTCCCCTAATGTAGACGGATTAGCACCCGGGCATACCGATTGGTCGCCATCAATTTGTCCTGGATCTACGGTTACGTATTCCCAATAAATTTCTAACTCACAATAATAATCTTGATTTTGGAATTGATAAGTATTCCAGGTACATGGAGGATCATTAATGAAAACTGAATTGCCAGCGGGAGCCCTGGTATCGTGATTGTCATCACCGTCAATACACCAATTAGAAGCAAATGGGTTTAATTGAGTAGGATTAACATCGCAATCACTTCCGCATCCATCCTCCTCATGTCCTTCAATTTCTACAGAAATTTGGGATGCATCAGAATTTAAGATAGTACTGGCTCCTGTAAACCAATTATATGGAATATTTGGTCCTTGATTTGTTGCGCCCGTCCACCATGCAGCATAAGGAGTTGTAGCATTAATACAACCTGTTGCTTGCCAAGTATTGATTGAACCAGGTGTTGTGCCATTATCACTAATCCAAATGTACCACGTGGGTTCTTGTTCACCTACTAATTCGGTTGCATCACCTTGCGCCATTAGTTGAGAGATACGCACTTGATAATTAATATTTTGAGCAACAAAGATGTGGGAGACTGAAAGCAGCCCTATTATCAGAGAGAATGATTTAATCTTGAAACGCATAAATAAAGTAGACCATAAAAGTATATCATTATTTGAACACAATCAACAAGAAAACGCTTGAATGCTAGTTAAACTGCTTAGTGGTTAGCTAGTAAAGGCAGATATTTTTTGAAAATCATAAAGTGTTGTATCCAGCATATGTGAAGGGTGAATATTTTTAAAAGAAGTAAAAACACTTTCAAGCCGTCCAGGAAACTTTTCTTCCCATTCATGAAGCATCTTTTTTGCAAGCTGTCTTTGCAAACCATCTTGAGAGCCACATAGATTGCAAGGGATAATTGGAAATTCTTTAAGCGCACTATACGCTTCAATATCCGATTCCTTGCAATAGGCTAATGGTCGAATGACAATGTGCTTACCATTGTCGGTTTTAAATTTAGGAGGCATGGTTTCTATTTTTCCATTGAAAAATAAGTTTAGAAAAAAGGTTTCCAAGATGTCATCTCTATGATGGCCAAGCGCAATTTTAGTTGCTCCTAATTCGCTTGCTGCTTGGTACAATGTTCCTCTGCGTAGTCTTGAACATAAACTACACATGGTTTTGCCAATATCAATCTTGTCCAAAACAATACTATAAGTATCTTTTTCAATGATTTGATAATCAACTTGTAAATCATCTAAGTACGCAGGTAGAATGTGATCTGGATAATTAGGTTGTTTTTGGTTCAAGTGAACTGCAATAATGCTGAAATTAATATGAGGTGCATTTTGCATCGTGCTTAACAGATCAAGAAGGGTATAGCTGTCTTTACCGCCGGATAGACAAACCATAATTTTATCACCTTCTTTAATCAATCCAAATTGCTCGTTGGCCTGCCAAACTTTTTTTCTCAGCTTTTTGGAAGAGATTTTTATGCGATTCTCAATGTCCATTACCTGTAGTTGTATCAATTATCGCTGTTACTCTGTCTTCCAATTGGACCCTCTTCCAGGCGTATATGGCACGCCATGCTTTTCTAGTTCTTCTTCTAAGGCGGTGATTCCAGTTGATGAGGTCTTCAATTTCAATAGTAAAGGTTCAAATTCTTCTTTAGCAATTCTGTATCCTTCTTTTTGCGTATTTGTAGCAGATGTTGTGGTATACCAAAGCTGATAGACTACTGTTCCGATTCTTCCTGAAATACTAGGGTAAGTTTCAAATTCGCGTTTGGATTTACTGCTATTACCAAATAATTTTGTTTCAATTTGGTTCAGTTCAGTTTCTAAGCTTTTGATTCGTGGCATCAGGTCTAACGGTACAGATGGATAGCTTTGGACGGCAGCTTTGATGTACTTTAATTGTGATGCTGATTCTGACAACAGCGCACCTGCACTTCTAACTCTTCTTCTTAATTCGGCGATTTGATTCTGGAATTCAAGCAGAGAAGCTTTATTGGTGGCTAGTAAAGATTGATTATTGAGTGGTTCAATATTGAATGGTACGGGTTCATTTAATAATTGCAATTTTCCATTGGTTGCTTGGTGAAGTTCTATGGTGTAGGAACCAGGCAAAGCCATTGGACCATCATCTTTCATGCTGTAACGACCCGTTGAACTTTCTTTTAATTGTATCGGATTGGTGGATGCCAATCTAAAATTCCAGTTGATTCTGTTTATTCCTGACTTTGGTCCTGTTTTGATTTTTCTTACCGCATTTCCGTCTGAATCTCTAATGATAAATAGTAGGTAAGGCTTTTCTTCTTGGTCTTCCGAAATAATTTCTGTAATACTGGGATAAAAGACATCTTTCCCCTGTTTTACTAATAGTTTCTCTTTTTCTTGTCTCAAATCTTTGAGACTCTTCGCCTTTGATTTAATGTAATACGTGAAGGTTACTCCAAATTCTGGATTTGGTGCTGTATAGTAGCTTTCTCCTTGGGCTGACTTCCCTCGTAGACCAATTGGATTAGTCGGGATATACATGAGTCCATTTTTGACAGTGAAAATGTGAGATTCTTTTTTTAGTATTTGTGTTGTTATTTCTCTTAACGGGGCGTAATTGTCTAAGACATAAAACCCTCGACCAAAAGAGGCGACAACAAGGTCACTTTCTCTTTCTTGTATGGCCAAATCTCTGGCTGCAATTGTTGGTATGCCACTTTTTAATTGTATCCACTGTTTGCCATCATCAATAGAGAAAAACACGCCAAATTCAGTCCCCACAAATAATAAATGGCCATTTACATGATCTTCAACAATACTAAAAACAGAGCCTCTGTCGGGAAGGTTAGATGCAATTGAAGTCCACGTTTTTCCTTTATCATTTGATTGGAATAAATAGGGTTTGAAATCACCATTTTTATGATTGTTGAAGGCCGCAAAGACAACATTTTCATTATGTTTTGAGGCAATGATTGCATTCACATAAGTGTTGGGTGGAACTCCTTCAATTTTTTCAATTTTCATCCAGCTCTCACCGTTGTTTTCCGATAAGTGGATTAATCCGTCATCTGTTCCAGCAAACAATACACCTTCTTGTAAAGGTGATTCATCAAAAGCAACGATATTCCCGTAAATAGAGGTTGATTTATTTTTCATAACTGCATCCATTCCCCAAACACGTCCCATTACTTTCAGTTTATTTCGATCTATTTGTCTAGAAAGATCACCACTTATAACACTCCATGTATTTCCTCGGTCATCACTTCTAAAAACCTTATTGGCACAGAAATACAATCTTTGATTATTGTGTGGACTAATTAATAGCGGAGCGTCCCAATTCCACCGATAAGGCGCCTCGTCTTTTTCTGGCATTGGCTGAATGCCAATCTTCTCTCCACTTTTCTTGTCATAACGCACTAACCAACCGTATTGAGCTTGTGCATAAACTATATTCGGATTTGTAGGGTCAATTTGTGACTCAAAACCATCACCACCATTTGTAATGTACCAATCTGAATTAATAATTCCTGCATTGTTTAAAGTTCGTGAAGGGCCTCCCATTGAATTATTATCTTGAGTGCCTCCATAAATGTTGTAAAATGGTTCGGCATTATCTACAGCAACTCGATAAAATTGTGTAATCGGTAAATTGGGTTTGAAATGCCAATTTTTAGCATGGTCCCAAGTTTCGTATAAACCACCATCGCATCCAACAATCCAATGTTCGGTGTTGTTTGGGTCTATCCAAATGCAATGATTATCAACATGTTTATGTTTCTCTCCAGTTTTTTTAAATGTTTTACCACCATCTTCAGAATGGTGCAGCCATGTATTCATACTGAATATTTTATCCCTGTCGTATGGGTCACAAACAATTTCTTGATAATAATTACCGGATGTTTGGTAAGCACTCCTTTTTGTCCAGCTCGCTCCTCTGTCTGTACTTCGATAGAATCCGCCGGTTGAACCCGATGCTTTTATAATGGCATAAACATAGTCTGGGTCTGCAGGTGAAATGGCCAATCCAATTCGACCTATTTGCCCCGATGGAAGACCATTTGATAGTTTTTTCCAAGATTTACCACCGTCATCACTTTTATGAATAGCACTTTCTGGTCCGCCGTCTATGTAGGTCCAAACATGCCTTCTTCTTTGGTGAGCTGCTGCATATATGATTTCTGGATTTCTAGGATCTATGATTAGGTCATTAATCCCAGTATTTTCTGAGATTGACAACACTTTTATCCAGGTATTGCCTCCGTCAGTAGTTTTGTAAACGCCCCTTTCTCCACCAGCTGACCAAAGAGGGCCATAAGCAGCTACGTAAACTATTTTTTCGTTTTTTGGATGAATATAATTTTACCAATATGCTCTGACGTTTTTAATCCCATATTCTTGAAAGTCTTACCACCATCTTCACTTTTATAAACACCATCACCATATGCAACACTTCTTTGATTATTGTTTTCACCAGAACCAATCCAGATCAGGTTTTCATTTGTAGGCGAAATGGCGATACAACCAATGGAATAAGAATTTTCATTATCAAAAATAGGTTCATACGTATTCCCGTTATTCTTAGTCTTCCAAACACCGCCAGATGCAACAGCAATATAATATTCAAAGGGGTTTTTTGAATTAACAGCTATGTCTGCAACTCGACCTGAAGTGAAAGCAGGTCCTACATTTCGAAATTTCATCCCCGAGAAAGTAGTGGAGTTTAATTGTTCCGAAGTATTGGAAGGGACTTTGTCTTTTTTTTGGCTGAATGAAACAGAACAAAAAAGAATTATTAGGGTAAAAGTAAAGAGAGAAGACTTCATGCAGATTGGTTTTGGTTTATTTTTCGTTGATAGATATTTGGTGATTCAAATATATTAATCGATTTGTAATAATGCACCATGCCTATAGAATAGCTGCCATTATGTAAGAAAGTTGAATAATGCTATTATTTTTGTATTTGTGAATCAAAATGAGTTCAAACAATATCCACCAAAGCCTGAATTGAAATCTGATAAAGTACAATTAAGGAATTCTATTGCAAAAGTAGGTGTTTTCATTGTGCTGTTTTATTTTCTATCAGGGGGGAGTATAGACACAGTTCTTGCTATTCTGATTATACTAATGATTCATGAGCTTGGCCATTTAACTGCGATGAAAATTTTTAAAACGAAAGACGATTCAATTTTCTTTTTTCCAGTATTTAGTGGTGCTGTCGAGCCCCAAGAACCTTTAGTCAGTCAGAAGAAACGCATCATAACATTATTGTCTGGACCTTTGCCAGGAGTTGTTTTGGGTATAATTCTTATGTCTCATGCTTTTTCTATAGAAAATGAAGTTTTATCTATAGTGGGCCAGGCTTTTATCTTCGTCAATCTGATTAATTTATTGCCTTTTGATTCAATGGATGGCGGCAAATTGACGGATGCATTTTTTCTTTTATTCAAAGAGCAGATTAAGTTAATATTTCTCTCTTTGGTGGCGCTTTTGTTTGCTTGGGCGGCTTTTTACAATCTCACCATGGGTGTATTTGCCATTTTTATTGGAATGCGAATTTATTCGATGATTAGAGCGCAAAAATTGAGGGTTGAGCTTCTGAAAAATGTAAGCGTAGATTTAAGTAAAACGTATCAAGATATTTCGGATCAAGAGTACTGGGAAATTCGCAAGTATTTATTAGAACAATTGCCAAAAACACCTATTAATCCCGATAGCTATGAGCCATTTGTTAATGAGAATTTATTAATTAATCAAGTGAAATCTCTCATGAAAAGTCCAATACAACTTGATTTAAGAGTAGGTCAAAAAGTAATTTTATTTGGCTTGTGGTTTCTTGGAATTGTAATCCCAATTTGGTTTATTTTTTCTAATCTCGATCAATTAATTAATTGAGTTTTTGGTCAAAATACCAGTGGGTAATTGTTGGAGTTTTGGGCACTTTAGTAATTCATTTGATTGTAATGCTCTTTCTTAGCTATCAATCGTTACAACGAGTGGCTGTAGTGAATGAAGTTGTGATTGACTTTGCAGAAGAAATAGATCCAAAGCTAGAAAAACCGAAAGGTGAACTATTGGAAGATCAGTCAGGAAAACCGCTAACCAATGTTGCTGCAGATGTTAATTCAGAAACAAAATTCACCAGTAAAATTAATAAAACTGATCTAGCAAAGGAGGTTGACAAAATGGTGAATGATTTAGAGTCTCAATATGAATCGGAGGCAACTAAAACGAAAAATGCACTGGAAAAATTAAATGATCAACGGCGGGAAAGAGAAGAAAAGAACATGCTTTACGATGAAAAAGCAAAAAATGTTGATGTTTCAATTGGAGCCAAAGAATTAAATGCTACAGCAGAATGGTCATTAAAAGGAAGAAAAAATTATAGATTGCCATTACCTTCTTATGTATGCAAAGCAATGGGTAGGGTTCGGATCAATATAAAAGTAAATCGACAAGGTGAAGTAACTTCAGCCACTGTAGATGAAAACCGAACAAATACTGACAATGATTGTCTCAGAGAAAACGCTACAGCTTATGCCTTGCGATCTCATTTTAATGATGATTTTTCAGCGGGTTCAAATCAAAAAGGATGGATTGAATTCTCCTATGCTAGGCAGTAGGTACTTAAATCAATAGATGTTGATCCTTTATTGATTAGCGTTGATTAGTCATTGATGAAGCAAGGAGATGAGGACAGGTGTTTAAGTTTTTGCACTCTGTACTCTATCTTATAACTGTCATCAATAACCTCAATTAGTTACAGTGCCTTTTTACCATAAGAGCGGCGTCAAATCCTAACTTTTCTGCTTTTTTAAAATCTTTGCAGGCACTATCTATTTGTCCCAAAAAAACCTTTGAATTTCCTCTCGCGTAATATACATACGCACGATTTGCACCAAGTTTTATTGCTTTATTGTAATCAGATTTCGCACCATTGTAATCTTGGATGTTATTTTTAGCATATCCTCTGTGCTCATATGATAATGCGTAATTAGAGTCAAGTTCTATGGCTTGACTGAATTCGGAAATGGCACCTTTGTAATCTTTTAAATTACTTTTTGAAAGTCCTTTTTTAAAATAATCTTCAGCAGTCTGCCCATAAGTCACGATAGAGCAAAATAAGATAAACGACAATAAGTATTTCATAAGTTCGATTTTTGTAATTTTCCAAGGATAATAAATGTGGTTAAGTTTTTCTGAAATTTTCTGCAACAATTAACTCTTTGGTTCCATGCCCCCAGGAATAAAAGCCCTCTTTAGATTTTACACCTAGGTTTCCAGCGGCAACCATGTTGACAAGAAGTGGACAAGGAGCATATTTTGGATTTCCAAAACCATCTTGTAAAACTTTTAAAATAGATAAACAAACATCTAAACCGATAAAATCCGCTAATTGTAATGGGCCCATTGGGTGAGCCATACCTAATTTCATTACGGTATCTATTTCTTCAACACCTGCAACACCTTCGTGCAGCGTAATAATCGCCTCATTAATCATGGGCATCAAAATTTTATTAGCGACGAAACCAGGGTAATCATTAACCTCAGTAGGTACCTTGCCTAGAGCAGCAGATTTTTCCATAATGACTTGAGTCACTTCGTTTGAAGTAGCATAGCCCCTTATTACTTCAACCAGTTTCATTACTGGAACGGGATTCATGAAATGCATTCCGATTACTTTTTCTGGTCGAGAAGTAACAGCTGCAATCTTTGTAATAGAAATGGAACTAGTATTAGTGGCGAGAATTGCGCTGGCGTCTGCTGCCGCATCCATTTGCTTGAATATTTTTAATTTGAGTTCCAAATTTTCAGTTGCAGCCTCAACGATTAATTCACAACCTGCAACACCCTTCTGTAAATCTGTGAATGTTTGAATGTTGTTGATGGTGTCTATTTTGTCACCCGCAGATATTTTTTCTTTTTTTACCATTCTGTCCAAGTTTTTGGCAATGGTATTCATTCCTTTGTCAATTGCTTCCTGCGATATGTCAATCAGGTGAACGGTATGGTTTTTTTGTGCAAATACATGTGCAATGCCATTGCCCATTGTACCCGCTCCTATTACTGCTATATTTTTCATGTTAATGGTTGATTTCAAATCAAAGATAGAAAAGGAGGAACTATGCGCAAACTATTTGCCTGAACCTTTAAGAACAATTAAAATAGTATAAATTAAGATTTTAAAATCTAGCGCAATACTCATGTTTTCAATATAAAGTATATCAAACTTTAACCGTTGAATCATTTCTTCTACATTTTCGGCATAACCGTATTTTACTTGTCCCCAAGATGTGATTCCTGGACGAACTTTATGCAGGTGACTATAGTGCTCCGCTTGTTGCGTTATTTTATCGATGTAGAATTGCCGTTCAGGCCGCGGTCCAACTACAGACATGTCGCCTTTTATCACATTCCAAAACTGCGGCAGTTCGTCTAATCTACTTTTCCGCATGAATTTGCCAATTTTAGTAATTCTATCATCATGAGCACTGGATAATTGCGGACCTTTTAATTCTGCATCAACAGACATTGATCTGAATTTATAAATCATAAATGGTTTCCCATACCATCCAATTCTCTCTTGTTTGAAAAATACGGGTCCTTTCGATGTGCATTTGATGGCTATCATAAAAAACAGGTAAACAGGAGAGAAGACTACTAATGCAAAAAATGAAAAAATAATGTCAAGTACTCTCTTCAACGTTACCTGCCAGGCTGGCATAATCTGTTTGTTCACTTCAATTAAAGGTGTCCCGAAAATACTATTCATTTTAACCTGTCCCGTCAGAATATCGTACATGTCCGGAATAATTTTGACTTTCACATTGTAGTTTTCTAGATCATCAATGATTTTTTTCAAGTATTTGTGTTCACTGGATTCAATAGCAATTATTACTTCTGTTATTTCATTAGCACTAATGGTTTTATGAAGCACATCATAGTTGCCAAAATACTTTATGGGTGCAGTTAGCAGTGCTCGGTCAACACCATTCGTACTAATAAATCCTAAAAATTTATAACCAGGTGAATTTTTAATGTTTTCAATTTCATTATAAATGGCCATAGCTCTCTCGTTTCCGCCAATCAATAAGGTATTAAAACCAATTTCCCTTCTATGAATTTTTTTAACTGTTCGAGTTGTTATGATCAGTCGAAGTGTAACCGTTATAAAAAAATGAAGCGAAAATAGGGCCAGGACACTCTTGTAATAATTTTTATACCGGTCTGCATCATTAAGATCTCCAATTTGGTCATCAAGAATTAAAAAGAAAAATAAGAACAACGTTCCTAATATGGAAATGAATAAGGTTTGTCCGAATTCCTTTAGTCTGTACTTTCGATAAACATTTTTATAGGATCCAGCTGCTGCATAAAGTATAATCCAGAAAAAAGGTACGACGGATAATCCAATGTATAAATTTTCGTCAGGTACGAACGCGGCCGCTTCAATGTATTCTTTTCGAAAGAAGTAAAACATTACCCAAACAGTAGAGGCAGCTATAAAATCGAGCAATACATACGTTAGAACAAGTGATTTTTTCTTCATATTAAAATACAATTTTGATATTATCAAATTCTATTTTTGGTGCGGCGGCCTCACCATTGTTCAGGGCAGAAAAATAAATATCAAATTGATTAGCAGTGCTTAATGAGCTTACGGCGTCAGATAATTTAATGTAAGTTTTATTCCAATCCGATTTAGGATTAAAGGTGAAAAGAGATAATTGCGCATCAGCGGGCAAGCTCCCATCGTTATTAAATAATCCGAAAACGAATGAAGTATTTGATCGGTAATTGAGTTCTAAATATATTGGAAGACCTAATTTTGGAAAATCATTAAATAATGGCTCGTTGGTTCTTGACTCGAAGAAGAGGTCTGAACTTGCAAATCGAACAATACCTGATTTGTTTCCCTCGAAAGGATCATTGCTGTCTTGAACAAAATTGGTATCGCTAACTACTGTTTTAGAAAAGGCAATCCCGCCATCTTCGAAATTCTCTTCCCAAATATCGATGTCCGAAATGTATCCAATTTCAGGATTGATAATTACCGTACTATCCGGCACCAGGTCGATAGCCGCATCATAATAAGTGTAAAATGGATAACGAACTCGATTATCACTTTGCCCGTTATTCTTAATGCCCGGAAAAATTTTAATGTTTTGAACACCCGTTCGAAGAGTCGGGACTCGAGCAGGAAGCTCAAAAACCCCCATTAGTTGATCATCTACAAATATCCACGCGTCCACAATGTTATGGCTATTTGTACCCTCAGTGCTATTAGTAGACAGTACAAACTGTTCCACCTCTATATAGGAAGGAATAGATTGCTCAGTATTCACCTTAGTACATCGGATAGATGCAAGAGTAAAACCGATCAATGTCAATAAGGTTAGTTTTCTAAATAAACGCATTCGCAGTACGTATTAAAAAAAAACGCAAATGTATTAGAAATATTATACTTGATTAGAAATTAACTTAAAGCACTCACTGAGCCTAGCTTTTCTAGGATTGTATTTGCTACTTTTAGCGCGTTATAACCATCCTCTAATGGAACAATTGGTATACTGTTTGTAACAATTGAATGATGAAATGCTTGCAATTCCTCCTTGATTGCATTGGTTGAATTTACTTCAGGTTGATTAATCAAGATTTTCTTTTTTCGATTATCTGGAAGGTCGACACATAAATCAAAAGGCCCTGGCTCACCATGAACTTCTTCCATTTGTATTATTTCCGTTTTCTTTTCAAGGAAATCAACAGAAATGTATGCATCCTTTTGAAAAAACCTGGACTTACGCATATTTTTAAGAGAAATTCGACTTGCAGTTAAATTGGCTACACAACCGTTATCAAACTCAATCCTGGCATTAGCTATGTCAGGTGTTTCACTTACAACAGCAACACCACTGGCAGAAACTTTGCGGACATTAGACTTCACAACTTTTAGTACAATGTCAAGATCATGAATCATTAAGTCCAAAACAACGGGTACATCTGTTCCTCTTGGATTAAACTGAGCTAAGCGATGTGTTTCGATGAACATGGGGTGCGTAAAATATTCTTGAGCTGCCTTGAATGCTGGATTAAAGCGTTCAACATGTCCTACTTGAACTTTCACATTTGCTTCGTGCACAATATCTAAAAGAGACTTGGCTTCTAAAACCGTATTCGTTACCGGTTTCTCTATGAAAGCGTGTTTGAAATTTTTGATGGCCTCTATGGCTAAGTCATAGTGCGATAATGTCGGTGTTACGATATCAACTGCATCAACTTCTTGCACCATGGCTGAATAGTTGTCAAATGCTTTTATGTTGTACTCATTTGCAACTGCACGGCAATTATCTTGGTCAAGATCATAAATGCCGACAAGATCAAAATCAGGAATCTCTGAGATAAGTTTTATGTGAATTTTGCCAAGATGTCCGGCTCCCGCTACACCAATTTTCATAGTTGTCTAGTTGTTGTTTGTACAAACATAAATGAGGGAATCCTTGACACGATGAAATCAAAATTTAATTATCAACATAAAAACTCCAATATCTCTTCACTGAAAAGTTTTAAATGAATTTTAAATAGGGGTATTATTGTATCGTGCAAGATTCCAATAAACATAAAGGTATGCGTAATAGGCTAATCAGCGAATTACGATTAAAAGACTTATATGCAGATGACGTATTAGATGCAATGAGTCGCATACCCAGACATCATTTTATTGACAGTAGTGCTTTCTTGGAGTTCGCATACCAAGACACGGCTTTCCCGATAGGTGCTGGTCAAACAATTTCCCATCCATCAACTGTTGCTTTTCAGACTACTTTGCTTAACATTAAGAAAGGAGATAAGGTTCTAGAAATTGGCACAGGTTGCGGATTTCAAACTGCTGTTCTTTGCGAGCTGAAGGCAAAAGTTTATTCTATTGAAAGGCAAAGAGAGTTGTATGATAAAACCAAAGTCTTTTTAGAAGAAAAACGGTACAATGCACGATTGTTTTTTGGAGATGGTTATAAAGGTTTGCCGCAATGGGCACCATTTGATAAAATAATAATCACATGCGGTGCGCCTGAAATACCCAAAGCCGTTTTAGCGCAATTATCAATCGGGGGAGAAATGGTTGTGCCCATTGGAGGGGAATCACAAACAATGGTTTATGTCTATAAGAACGGATTAGATGATTTTCGAATAGAAAAATGCGGAGACTTTTCTTTCGTTCCAATGTTACCCAATCGCAATCAGCAATAAACGACATCTGCTTATTTTAATCAGTTTTTTAGGTTGAGTCGAAACATTTTGCATCAAGGTGCCGTAATAGGTCTGCTTTTATCATTACTTATTTGCCTTCGAAGAAAATTCGATTTTGTGGTTTTTTTCTATTGGTATTTGATTAAAGCGATAGTGGTTATTGATTTAGTTAACAATTAAATAAAAAACAAAGAGTTATGAAAAAGAAAGTAGTTTTATGTGCCTTGTTATTTTCTAGTGCAAGTTTTTTTGCGCAAGATCTGACATCTAAAAAAGGCGAAGCCATTCTTCCTGAAGCAGGTGATTGGGCCATTCAGTTTGATGCTGCACCGTTTTTAAATTACGCAGGTAATTTATTTAATTCTGGTACTACAGCTCCAGGTGCTGATTTTGTAAATAGTGGAACAATTGTAGGTAAATATTTTAAAGATGCGACAACCGCTTACAGAGTAAAATTAAACATCGGGTTAAATTCTTTTACAGACAAAGCATTGGTGCCAGATTTGGTTGCTTTAGATAATGACCCAGCATCTACTGCTACGGTGGAAGATTCCAAGAAAAGTTCTGCTAGTTTCATCGCTGTTGGTGGTGGAATGGAGTGGAGAAGAGGTAAAGGAAGACTTCAGGGTTTTTATGGAGGAGAACTGTTATTTATGTTGAGTACGGCTAAAACATCGTATACTTATGGTAATACCTATTCTCCTGCTGGTACACCTGCAATATCTAGTCAGGTTCATGGTGTAGATGGTTCTACGGATGCGAAAGGTAGTATATCAGGATCAACAATTGGTTTCCAATTAAGAGGATTTGTTGGATGTGAATATTTTATTGCACCGAAAATTTCTATTGGGGCTGAGTATGGTTGGGGTCTAGGCTTGTCGAGTCAAGGTACTGGCTCATCTACATCGCAACAGGTGAATAGTGGCGGAACGTCTATGGAAGATGTCGTTACGGAGACTGCCGGCAGCAATGGTTTTGCATTAGGTGCTGACATAAATGGTGGTAATCAATTGGGTACTGCGTCTTTAGTAGCAACGTTTCATTTTTAAGCAGAACCTTATAAATTATTTAAAAGCCTGCCATTATGGTGGGCTTTTTTTATCTATAATCTTTTTTTATTCTATCTAAGGACCTTTTATTATCTCGGTCTTTGATAGTTTCTCTTTTGTCATGAAGCTTTTTACCTTGGGCCAGACCAATTTTTATTTTTGCTAAGCCTTTACTGTTTATGAATAAACTCAAGGGTATTAATGTAAATCCTTTCGTTTTTAGATTTTTGTGAATTTTCGTTATTTCTGATCTATTCAATAAAAGCTTACGATCTCTTCTTACTTCATGATTGTAGTGACCGCCATTTTCATATTCATCAATGTATGCATTTCTTAAAAAAACTTCTTCTTTTTGGATTACACAATACGCTTCACCAATACTTGCCTTACCTTGTCGAATAGACTTGATTTCTGTACCCAATAATTGAATTCCAGCTATAAATTCATCGATGATAAGGTACTCGAATCGAGCTTTTTTGTTTTTTATGTTGATGTTATCGGAAGACATAGTTCAAAGGTAATAAACTAGGGTTTTCAACCTAATACAACGTCTAAGACCATCATGAGTATAAAACCAAGGATAAATCCCATCGTTGCGATATCGGTGTATTTGTCCCTTTGTGTTTCTGGAATCACTTCTTCTACAACTACATATATCATAGCCCCGGCAGCAAAAGCCAAGGCATATGGTAGAATTGGCTCAAATGACGTGACAGCCCAAGCACCGCAAACGCCGGCTATTGGTTCTACAATTGCAGAGAGCTGACCGTACCAAAAGCTCTTTCTTTTTGAAACACCTTGTCTTCTAAGTGGCATTGCGACCGCAATTCCTTCCGGAAAATTTTGAATACCTATGCCAATTGCGATAACTACAGCCGCAGAAATTAATTCGATATCACCACCAGCTGCTCCAAATATTACGCCTACGGCAAGACCTTCAGGAATATTGTGTAAAGTAATTGCCAATACCAGAAGTGTTGTGCTGTGCCAATCTGTTTGGATACCCTCTTTCTCATCTTTCGAGAAATTAATATGTAAATGAGGTAATAGCTTGTCCAGCCCAAATAAAAACACGGCGCCTAATAGGAATCCGACTGCAGCTGGCATGACTTCCCATCCATCAGACATGCCCATATCTGATGCTTGTTCTATTGCGGGCATTAGAAGGCCAAAACAGCTTGCCGCAACCATTACACCTCCTGTGAATCCCAACAAACCGTCTAGCAATGATCTTTTGAGCTCTTTAAAGAAAAATACTAACGCGGCTCCTGCAGCTGTTAGCAGCCAAGTAAATGTGGTTGCAATTAGTGCTGCAAGAATTGGATCAATATTAGCAAACCACTTATAAAGAGACTCCATTATAATGGCTTAACAATTAAATTATCGGCAACTCTGTTGGAGATACTTCTTTGGATATTTGCTACTTCAATACTCAAAGAGCGATCATATTCAAAAACATTAATTAGACGTATTTCAGAACCTAGTTTTAATTGACTCTTTTCTAAATGTTTTAAAAATACACTTGAGGAATCGGCAACACCAACAAGCGTGCAAAACGTACCTGTTTCTATTTCGGACAAAAGTAATGTATCGTGATAGTTTTCTATTTCACCATGACTATTTGGAATAGGATCTCCATGGGGGTCAAATTTTGGATTGCCTAGAAAAATATCGAGTCTATTGGTTAATTCAGAGGATTGAATGTGTTCCAATTGTTCTGCTATATCGTGCACTTCATCCCAGTTGAAGCTAAGTTTATCAACTAAGAAAACTTCCCAAAGTCTGTGTTTCCTGATGGTGTTGAGGGCAATTAACTGTCCACTATCGGTCAATTGAACACCGTAATATTTTTTATAGCTTACCAAGCCTTTTTCTGCCAATTTCTTCATCATGTCTGTAACACTTGAAGCTTTTGTATTTAATGATTTAGCAATCGCATTGGTACTAACTCCTTGATTAGATGTCTGAGATAAACTGAAAATGGCTTTTAAATAATTCTCTTCTGTATGGTTGATGAAATGCCTCATTTGTGCGCAATTTACAGAATTATTTAGATGTTAAGTATATATTTTTTAGATTAGCCTAAAAATTTATTTATAGTGTATAAAATAATTGGTGTTTTATCTCTGTTTATTTCGTTTGCTGTACAAAGTCAAGTTCGTGTCGAATTCAGTGTTTTTGATGCAGATGGTGCTGTGATTCCTTACGTTGATCTGAGAATAGATAGTGCTGTTTTTGTTCAAACGAATGAGCTGGGGAAAGTTTCAACAATTGTGAATTCAGGATCACATAATTTAGAACTCTCCGCTTTTGGTTATCGCGACAAACAAGTGATTTTTTCAACGAGTCAATCACCCATAGCATATTCCCTAACTTCCATTAAAGAACTGGATGAGGTAGTAATTTCTGGTACTTTATCTGAGGTTTCAAAATCAAAATCACCTGTCGCAATTACGGTATTAAGGCCGGCTTTCTTTAAGAAGAATCCTTCACCTAGCATATTTGGTGTCATTGAACAAGTAAACGGAATTCGAACTCAAATGAACTGTAATGTGTGTAACACTGGGGATATTCATATCAATGGCATGGAAGGCGCGTATACGATGATTACCATTGACGGTATGCCCATAGTCGGTGGTTTATCGACTGTTTATGGATTACAAGGGATTCCAAGTAGTTTAATTGAACGCATAGAAATAATAAAGGGACCAGCATCAACGCTCTACGGATCGGAAGCGGTCGGTGGCCTTATAAACGTAATCACTCAAAACCCAAATTCGAGTAAAAAACTAAACCTCGACATGAGCTTATCTTCTTATCTGGAGAATAACATTGACTTTGGTACTTCTGTTCAATTAGGTAGAGTTAGTACATTATTAGGAGTTAATTACTTTAAATACGATAATCCTACTGATTTTAATGGCGATAACTTCACAGATTTAACACTGCAAAATCGCATTTCTATTTTTAATAAGTGGAATATTAAAAGAAGTAAAAATAGAATTGCAAATGTTGCTTTCAGATATGTATATGAAGATCGCTGGGGCGGGGAGATGCAATGGACCAAGGCGCACAGGGGTGGTGATGCAGTATATGGAGAATCAATATGGACCAGTAGGTATGAATTTATAGGGAATTATCAATTTCCCTTTAAAGAACGTATAATCCTGCAGACATCGGCTTCTAGTCACGAACAAAATTCTGCTTATGGAGATCTGAAATTTGATGCAACTCAGAAAATTATATTCAATCAGCTTAACTGGAGCAAGGAGCTCGGTAAAAACAACCTGTCTGCAGGACTTGCTTACAGACATACATTTTACGACGACAATACAGTTGCAACCAGCGAATTATTAGATAATATTTTATTGAACCATCCGTCGGTAATTGGATTACCTGGTGCTTTTATTCAGAATCTAACTTTCTTTTCAGAAAGGAGTCAATTGTTAATGGGTATGCGTGTGGATTACCACCCCATTCACGGTAGTGTTCTTTCGCCCCGTTTCAATTATAAAAATTCACCGAGCGACAAGGTTGATATGCGATTTGCGCTAGGTAATGGATTCAGAGTAGTCAATCTTTTTGCAGAGGAACATGCCGCTTTGACTGGAGCTCGAGAAGTTATCATAAAAGAAACGCTGAATCCTGAAACATGCTACAATGCCTCTTTCAATTTAACACGGAGGATCTTTACTCGATTAGGAATGCTGACTTTGGATGGTCATTTATTTTATACTTATTTCACCAATAAGATTAATCCTAACTATGAAGAAGACGACGACAAAATTATCTATGAGAATTTAAATGGTTATGCGATTTATAGAGGATTGAATATAGACGCTAGATATAAATTTGAATTTCCATTGACTATTAATTTAGGTTTTTCACTTTTAGATGCTTTTCAAATGATTAAAATGAGCGAAGGCTCTTATTCCAAAGGATACCCCATGCTTACTGAACGTGTGTCTAGCACGGCAGCTATCAGCTACCATTTCAGGAAATCAAAAATGACTTTGGATTATACTTCTGTAAGCTATGGTAAAATGAGGCTTCCTATTTTAGAAAATGATTTTAGACCAGCTTATTCACAACCCTTTGCTATTCATAATCTTAAATTAACAAAAGCGATCAATCAGAAGTTCGATTTATATCTGGGGATTAAAAATATTTTCAATTTTAGACCTCCAGCCAACTCAATCATGCGGCCGTTTGACCCTTTTGATAGGGAAGTTGATGATCCGGTCAACAATCCTTTTGGTTATACTTTTGACCCATCGTATGTTTATGCACCCAATCAGGGAACAAGAGGTTATTTCGGACTCACATTTCACTTGGAATGAAGGCAATACTTGTTCTGATATCAATACTTGTTATGGGAAATTCGGCAAGGGCTCAAGTAGATTGGATTAGATTCGCAAGTTTGTCAGACAGTATGCGGGAAACGCCTAAGCCCATTGTTGTTTTCATTCACGCTCCTTGGTGTAATTACTGCAAAATGATGCAGAAATTTGTTTTTAAGGATGACGTAATTTCTAGACAACTCAATCAAAACTTTTACTCGATTGCTTTAGATGCAGAAGCAAAAGATACCGTTAGATTTAAAGGGGTGAGTTTTGCGCCTGAAAGGCAACCAAATGGAAAATTGCTTCATGAGCTTGCCGTGAAAATTGGGGCAGTTGATGGTAAGTTATCTTATCCAACAACCGTATTTTTAGATAGTAGTTCTGAGGTTGTCGCCCAATTTCAAGGCTATTTGAATAAGGATGAGTTTGGAATTGTTTTAAAAACATTAACAAAGTAATTGTTATCGCATTTAGGATTTTATGTAAACTTGTTCCTAAATGGTCTATTCTTGAGATGAAAGCACGAAACTTAATTTACCTATTTGTTCTTTTCACATTTGTGTTAACAAGTGCTTATGGCTCATACAAAATGTTAGGTTCCGCAAAGGAATTTCTTTTAAATCGTGAAAAGTATACCGAGGCGGTTGTTTTAACAGAGGGGATTTTAGATCCTGTTAGTTGGATACCAAATGGAAGTTGGGAAGAAAAAGTAGCACGTGCCGATGTTTTCAAGGCAAGATCAAATAGGGCACATGGTACCATAGTGAAATATGGTTTATGGATGTCTTTAATCGCATTTCTATTAATAGCTGCTCCAATTGTTCTTTTTTTGAGGAAAAGAGTAGTCTGGAGATACTTGGCTTATTCTATTTTGTCAATAGCTGTATTTGCGCTAATAATTGGAGTCTCAACCCCGATGATGGAAATGGCGGCATTCAATACTGATTTGACCATTCCATTCGATTTTTCAGAAGCTGCTACAGATTTTCCAATGCTTAGTTCCGGTATGTTAGAACTTATTAGTTTCGATGTAACTTTTGAGGGTAGAATGTATTATTTCTATCAAAGCAAGTCAATAATGGGTCTTATTCAAATACTGCTTGCTCAAGGCAATTACTTCGTAGGCATAGCCATTCTAATCTTTTCATTAATACTTCCGGTTACCAAATTATTTTGTTCTTTTTCACAGCTGTTTAGTACTCGGTTCGCAGCCAATCGTATTGTTCTTTTTATTACGAATTATTTGGGCAAGTGGAGTATGGCAGATGTTTTTGTGGTGGCTTTATTTTTAGGCTATTTTTCTTTTGCAAATATGAATGTGGGAATTGAAACGCAAACAAAACCTCTTTTTGGATTATATTGCTTCGCAGCATACGTAATCCTGTCTTTGCTGTCTTCACATTTTATTAATCTAGCTCTGAAATCAGAAAGTAATAATGATGGATAATCGTATTCTTGTTTGGATGCTTATTTTACTTTTATGTAATCGGTGTCAAAGCAATTCAGAAAACCAGAAGCATACGGCACTTAATGTGCTTCCTGCTGAAGAGCACGTACCAAATGAATCGAATGATTCTACTTATTTCGTGAATACCGAGTTATACAAAATATTCTTTCCCGATTCAATTATTCAAAAGAATAGCTCAATCTCTTCACCTCAAGGCAAAATTGAGTCATATGCAACGATTTGTAGGCCAAAAAAGCACGAAGTGTATATTGTGAGGTGTTTAGCATTTCCTCCAGAAGTTTTTGAAAATCAGGCTGATTCATTTGGCCACTTATTGCTTGAGAATAGCATAATAGAAATTAAAAGAGAATATGGATTAGATACTATAAGTATTGATGAAAATCGATTAATAGCTGGACAGCAAGGGCATTATTTACAAGGTAATAACGAATCAGACTATCTATCTTGTTTTCACAGTTTGTATAATCATGTGCTCTATCAATTGGTCGTTTCGTCTGACTCCGGTCGCGTTCAACAGTCTGCGAAGGATGTTTTTTTCAATTCATTCCGAATTATGAAAAATGAATAAGGCACTTTGCTTAAAGTTTATAACATTGCCTGATTGTCTTTTCTTTTCTATACTTCCTTATACAGCTTCTTTAATGAGTCGTTTTGTAGAGCAATTTTTCTCCCGCCTCAATTTTCGCGTTTAGAAAATTTTCTTTCGGGGGAATCGGGCAATTATATCCTGTTGAATAATGGCAGTATGGATTGAAACTTTTGTTAAAATCAAGTTCTAACAATTCACCTTTTTTGGGAATGCGGGCTTCTATATACCTGCCACCACCATAAGTAGTTCCACCATTGGTTAGGTCTGTAAATGGAATGAACAAATAGTCTCGGTAGATTGGATTCTTCATTAATTTTATATTTTGATAAATGGGCAATTTGAATTTATTGCCATTGAGCACAAATTTTAGCACAGCATACTGACGAAACTCTTTCAGATTTCCAGAACTGGTTGCCATTGTAAAAGGAGCTCCTATTTTTTTTTTAACCTTTATGACTAATCGATAGCTTTCATCAACGTCGTAATATTTTAAACCAGTAAAAGAGCGTATTGAGTCTGGATGTAGAGGAGATGTTACAGAATCCTGGTAATCTGAATCTAACTTTATTCTTCTTTGATGCTCATTTGAATTGTAATCTGTTTGTGCAAATCCAGCTAGGAACCATAGCATTAGTATGATGGTTGAAAATACATTAGTCATTTCTAAAAAGAATTTTGAAATGGTACGAAAGAATAGTAGAAATTTATTTCCCTAATTTTTTTCCAATTTCATGAATTAAAACACCGTTGTGGTCCAACGTTGCCGTCCACTTATAATGTTCTTTATTTTGAATAGCGGTTTTATCTGGTTGAACTGTCCCGGTCATATTCAGTCTCTTTCCATCGCTATGCAGCACAATTGTATTGCAATGTCTGTGATAGTGATTATCCTTTTGTTCCAGAGCAATGTCCCATTTGATTTTACCTGAATGATCAATTTTTACAACCCGCTCTCTTGTGTCATTCTCTTTAACTTTATCATGTGTTTCCATAATACCGTAGAAATGCCCGTTGCGGTCTTCAATTATTCCTTGAGCTTCAAGATTATCGGCGAAGGGACCGAAAAAGTGAGTGAAAATAATTTCAGATTTTTCATTTAAAACAACAATTTTAACACCTTCTGTTTCAACTTCAATGTAGTCGCCAATAATAGCTATACCACCATTTCTAGTTAGAATAATTGGCGCTGCGTGATCTTTTATGCCAATATCAACTTCGTATTTGGGAGAAAGAATCAGATTGTGCTCGGTAGCCCAGCTTATGCCGTCTTTTAAACTCAATTGAGAAAAAATAGGGGAACACAATAAACAGATAACAATTACTAAAAGATGTCTCATAATTTTGTTCTTTACTTTAAATTACAAAAAATGCTCGTTAATAATTCAAAAAAGAGCATTAAATTATATTCAATGAAAGGCCCGAAGCAATGCATTGAACGGAGGAGCACAATTGTTCCAGTTCCTTAAGGTCAATTTGTTGACTGGCATCGCTCAGTGCTTCCAATGGAAATGGATGCGTTTCAATGAGTAAACCATCCACTTCCATGGCTGTTGCAGCTTTGGACAAGTCAATGATGCCATACCTATGACCGAGTGCGTGACTCGGGTCAACAATAATTGGAAGGTTGCAGTGGTGTTTCAAAAATGCTACTCCACAAAGGTCAAGCGTGAATCTGGTTTTACTTTCGAATGTTCGAATACCCCTTTCACAAAGAATAACATTTTCATTTCCTGCACTCATTATAAATTCTGCTGCTTGCAGAAATTCCTGCAAAGAGCTGCCAAAACCACGTTTTAACATGATGGTCTTGTCAGATTCACCACAAGCTGCTAGAATTCCGTGGTCATACATTGATTTTGTTCCAATTTGAATAACATCTGCATGTTGCAAAACCAAATCTATATTCGTTGCGTCTCTTGCTTCAGTAACAATATTAAGGCCGAATTCTTCACGGACCTCATTTAATAAAAGAAGCCCCTCTTTTTCAAGCCCCATGAAAGAGTAAGGACTTGTCCTTGGTTTGAAGCAACCTGCTCTAATTGATGTGATACCATTTTTTACGAGAGCCTTTGCAACCGTTGTAATTTGTTCTTTGCTTTCTACGGAACACGGGCCGGCTATTAAGTGTAGGTTTTTCGTATTGCCACCAATAACTTTGTTGCCGATATGAACGGACCTTCTTGGTTTATACTCAATGTTACCTAATTGAAAATCAGAGTCAAAAGGCCAGGAGTCGATTACATAGGGGGCAATCGAATCGGGAATTATTACGGTATCCTTTGTTGTTACAGCTTGGATGTAATCTTCATGGAATATGATTTTAGCAAAATGCTTATTTTCAAGGAATTGAATACAACCACTTGGGGTTTTATTTTCCAAATGCAAAATCATTCTTTCAATCTTTTTAAAACACGCTCTAAGTCTTCTGGTGTATCTACTGCAATACCCTTGTCTTCGACTAGAGCCAATTTGATTTTACCGCCGTTTTCTAACCACCTTAATTGTTCTAAGTTCTCGGCAATTTCTAATTTTGATTTAGGAAGTTTAGCAAATTTTTGTAGTGCACTAACCGTGTAAGCATAAACGCCAATGTGTTTGAAAAAAGCATGTTGTTTTGTCCAGTTTTCTTTGGAATAATCGCGCACAAATGGAATGATTGATCGGCTGAATAAGATGGCTTCATTGTTTTCTGTCTTGGTCACGTATACTCCATCACCCGCTTCCAATTTACCTGTATTCGAGTCTATACTTTTGATTAATGTGCCGAATTCAACGGAATTATCTGAAACAAAAATTTGAAGGAGTGCGATTAAATTTTCTGGGTCAAGTAAGGGCTCATCTCCTTGAATGTTGACTACCAAATTGTGGCTGAAACTTTCTTGAATTTTAATTGAAGCTTCCAGACATCTGTTGGTTCCTGTTTCGTGGTCAGCATTTGTCATCACGACATTTCCACCAAAAGATTTAACTGCATCGTATATCTGCGGATGATCAGTAGCAACATACACAACATCAATGGCTTTAATTGCTTGCTCATATACGCGCTGAATCATTGGTTTTCCATAGATGTCTGCAAGAGGTTTACCCTCGAAACGTGCGCTACCATAACGTGCAGGAATGATACCAAGTACTTTCATGAAACCGCTTGTTTAACTTTGATGCATTTTGTAATAATATCTTCGAGTCGGTCCATTTGTAGCATGGTCATTGGGTCGCTTAAAGCGGATTTTGGATCGGGGTGAATCTCCATGAATAAACCTGCTGCTCCAGTTGCCATTGCATGAAGTGCTAATGTCGAAATCATTTCTGGATCCCCCCCAGTAACCCCACTTGAAGTATTTGGTTTTTGGACAGCATGTGTGCAGTCCATTACAACTGGATGTCCAAATTCATTCATTCTAGCTATAGACGTCGCATCTACTACCAGATCGGAATATCCAAATGTAGTTCCTCTTTCACAAAGCCAGACATTTTTATTTCCGGTTGATTTAATTTTTTCTAGACCAAAAGAGATTGCTTCTGGTGAAATGAATTGTCCCTTTTTTAAGTTTACGGTACATCCTGTATTTCCAGCTGCGATTAGTAGGTCAGTTTGGCGGCATAAAAAAGCAGGAATTTGGATATGCGTCACATACTTTGCAACCATTTCTGGTTCATGGCTTTCATGAACATCAGTAATTGTTTCCAAATCCAGCTCTTTGCCAATATTACTTAATATTCTTAACGCTTTTTCGTCACCAATACCCGTGAAACTAGATAATTTACTTCGATTGGCTTTCTTGTAGCTGCCTTTAAAAATGAGTTTAATGCCGTATTTTTCACAGATCGATTTTGCATGTGTTGCTATTTCAAAAGCTGTCGATTCATCTTCAATGGCGCAAGGGCCTGCGATTAAAAAAAAGGGGCTATCTATTTTCATTTCTTGCTTTTTCTCCAAGGTAACCACTGTGGTGTCTTTTGGCGTAATCTTCTTTTGTAAATTTTATTTTTTCCATCATCAGCACTACTAAAACATCGCCAACTATAGTCATGCATGTCGTTGATGTAGTAGGGGTTAGTCCTAAAGGGCAAACCTCTTTTGGATTCCCTGTCGATAACGTAAGGTCAGCGCGTTTAGACAACTCGCTGTCTGTTTTGCCAGAGAGGCAGATTATTTTCAATTTAGGTTGAAGGCCTTTGGCTAATTGAGTTAATTCTATAAGTTCTCGTGTTTTTCCTGAATTCGAAATCACAAATAGTAGATCATTTTCTTGTATCAAACCCAAATCTCCATGCTGTGCTTCTGATGGGTGAAGAAAAATGGCAGGTGTACCTGTAGAGCTGAATGTAGTGGCAATATTTAACCCAATTTGGCCAGCTTTCCCCATTCCGCTCACTACCAACTTACCACCATTAACGTGAACTGCTTTATGAATCATTTCAATGGCAATTTGTGAAATGCCGTCAATAGGCATTTGGTTTATGGCAGCAATTTGTTTTTCAATGATAGATTTTATTTTTTCTTTCAACTCGGATATTTTTTCATTGGTGAAATTAATCAAAACTCAACCAATCTTTACTATGATATCTATTATATTGCACTATGAATTCAGAAGATTTAATAATTGATCGCGAAAGCAGTCGTTCAATCTTACTGGATGTAAGGGGGCCAGTTGGCGGACATACAGTTATTTTTTGTCACGGTTATAAGGGGTTTAAAGATTGGGGTTGCTGGAATTTAATGGCAGATTATTTAGCGAATCACCATATCTGCGTTGTAAAATTTAATTTTTCATGTAATGGCGGAACCCTTTCTAATCCAATAGACTTTCCGGATCTTAAAGCTTTTGGGGAAAACAACTATTCAACAGAAATCCAAGATTTAAATGATGTAATCGATGTTATTGACCAAGAATATGGGTATGCTTCTTTGACTCTAATTGGCCATAGTAGAGGAGGAGGAATTGTTAGCTTAGTTGGTGCAGCTGATAACCGAATATCAAAAGTTATTTCATGGGCAGGAGTCTCTGATTTTTCAACACGATTTCCAAAAGATAAATTTTTATCAAAATGGAAAGAAAAGGGTGTTTTTTACGTTAAAAACGGAAGAACTGGACAGGAAATGCCACATTTTTGGCAATTTTATGAGGATTTTGATGAAAACAGGGATAGGCTCTGTATTCAAAAATCAGTAAGTTCTATGTCTATACCATTCTTAATTATTCATGGTTCAGAAGATGAGGCTGTTAACGTAAATGAGGCTTTTAACTTAAAGAAATGGGGTGCTACTTCTAGATTGCAATTAATTCATGGCACAGGACATACATTTGGTGCTTCAGAGCCTTGGAATAAAACTGAATTGCCAGAGGCTTTAACGGAAGTTTTAGTTCATACAGTTAAGTTCATTTTAAATTGACTTTGAGGTCAAAACCTGGATTAGTTTCTTCTTTTATGTACAATACCTCGTTTTGCACTAAAAATGAAAACGAAAAATTCTTATTTTCAGCGCTTCAAATAGAAATTATAAATACTAGATGGTTAAAATTAGATTTGGAACTGATGGTTGGAGAGCCATAATTGCTAAAGAATTCACGGTAGATAATGTCGCAAGAGTTGCTGTGGCGACTTCTTTATGGGTGAAACAGAATTTTGATTCACCTGCTATTGTTTTAGGTTACGATTGTAGGTTTGGTGGAGAGATGTTTGCTGAAGTAGTTGCAAAAGTATGTGTAGCACATGGTGTTAAAGTTAAAATGTCGAGAGGGTTTGTTTCGACACCTATGGTAAGTTACGGTACAAAACATTTTAATGCTTCTATGGGCGTCGTGTTAACAGCAAGTCATAATCCTCCAGATTATAATGGGTACAAGCTTAAAAGCCATCATGGTGGACCACTTATAGAAGAGCATGTAAAAGAAGTTGAAGCGATTATTCCTACTGAACACAAAGTAGATTTGGATTCGATGAGCTTTGATGAGATGGTCAAAGCTGGAAGTATTGAAATCATTGATTTGGAATCCATGTATGTTTCTGCAATAGAAAGCAATTTTGATTTGGATGCAATCAGAAACTCAGGATTAAATTTTGCATATGATGCCATGTTTGGTTCGGGTCAAAACGTATTGAAACGTATTTTTCCAGAAATGACTTTTCTACATTGTGAGCATAATCCATCTTTTATGGGGCAAGCACCAGAACCAATTCATAAAAATTTAACTGAATTTTCTGAATTAATTAAGGCACGAGGGGACATAGCTTGCGGATTAGCAACAGATGGAGATGCAGACCGTATAGGTTTGTATAATAGTCTCGGGGAGTTTGTAGATTCTCATCACATTATTTTGCTGTTGCTTAATTATTTGCACAAAGACAAAGGAATGACAGGCAAAGTCTGCGTTGCCGCATCGACAACTCCACGCGTTACTAAATTAGCAGAACAATGGGGTCTTGAGCATGATACGGTGAAAATTGGTTTTAAATACATTGCCAAACAAATGATCTCAGAGGACGTGTTGATAGGCGGAGAAGAGTCTGGGGGAATCGCGATAAAAGGTCATATCCCTGAACGAGATGGTATATGGATGGGGTTAGTTATCTGGGAGTACATGGCTAAGTCTGGGAAATCTTTAGAGAATTTAATCCAGGAAATTTATGATTTAGTTGGAGAGTTCAAATATTGGCGTGATGATCTTCATCTAGATGAAGCTCTAAAGCAAGAAATTGTTGAAAATTGTAAAAGCGGTTATTACACCGAATTCGGACCTTATAAAGTTGAAAAAATAGATACAACCGATGGGTACAAGTTTTTTCTGGGAGATGATCAATGGATGATGATTCGGCCTTCTGGCACTGAGCCTGTATTAAGATGCTATGCAGAGAGTAAGGACTTAGCTGGTGCACTTCGAATATTAGAAGCATGTAAATCAACAATAGGTGTTTGATGTATGCTAAGTGTATCATATTAATGCTGATCTTATCCATTAGCTCTAGATCTCACACCCAATTACTATTAGAAGATAGTTGTTCTATCAACATATGCAGCTTTAACTTATATCTTTTGGGAGGTGTCGCTAATAAATACAAAGAGGTTAGCAATCAATACAAGGATGCGCAGTACATTCGGACTGAGTCGAGCTATCAGACCCCAGATAGAATTGTTAATTGCGCTTCTTTACTTGCTCAAGGAGATTTCAGTATAATCGTACTCCAGGAAGTTCTGGATGGAGTTAGAGGAGATTCTGCAGTTGCTGATTTAACAGCTTCTCTCAATCGCATGTCGTTGAAGGGGTATAAATGGTTTACTTCGGAAAGGATTGGAAAAGGTATGCGCATGGAGTCTATGGCTTTTATTTATGACTCATTAAGGATTGAGCTACAGAAAATTGAAGGTGAAAATTCGGCATTGATTGCTTGTGCTGAATCTAGAAATAGAAAATATGTTCAAACACAATGGAAGTCAGGAGATTTTGATTTTACAGTGATAAGCTGTCATTTTGCTTGGAACGATTCAGACTATTTCAGGCGACAAGCCGATTACAAAGAGCTCAATAATATCTTGCACAACCCAAAGGAATACTCGATAGACCCAGACGTCATTGTGCTTGGAGATTTTAATCGATTTGGAGGTAATTTTAATG
>CAJQPO010000096.1 GCA_905480225.1 uncultured Flavobacteriales bacterium
TGACGAGTGCTACAACGGCACCAGATGCGGCTTGGAATGCGGCTGATTGTGACGGTGATGGTGTAACCAACGGAGATGAATCTACCGACGGTACGGACCCTACGGATCCATGTTCATTTATACTGGTAAGTGCCACAACAGCGCCAGATGTTGCTTGGAATGCGGCTGATTGTGACGGTGATGGTGTTACTAACGGAGATGAAGTTACCGATGGCACGGATCCATTAGATGATTGCTCATTTGTGCTTTCTAGTATTAGCTTAGCGGTAACTTCTACTTCTGATTGCGATGGAGATGGAGTGACCAATGCGGATGAATCTACCGATGGAACGGATCCATTTGATGATTGCGACTTCTTAGAATCCAGTATTTCATTATCCGTAACTTCTGTATCAGACTGCGACGGGGACGGCGTTACCAATGCGGATGAATCTGCTGATGGCACAGACCTTACCGATCCTTGTTCCTTTATATTGACAAGTGCGACAACAGCACCTAATATTTCATGGAATGCGGCAGATTGTGATGGTGACGGAGTAGCCAATAGTAATGAAATAACTGACGGTACCAATCCATTAGATTCCTGTTCGTTTAGGTTTTTAAGTATAACCTTAGCGCCTGACTCTTTATGGTTAGCATCAGATTGTGATGGTGATGGTGTAATCAATGCTACAGAATTGACGGATGCAACAGACCCACTTAATGATTGTTCCTTTTTAAATGGAAGTATTTCTGTTGTTATCAGCTCATTAAGCGATTGTGATGGTGACGGGGTAACCAATGCAGACGAGTTTTCTGACGGTTCCAACCCGTTTGATGCATGTTCTTATGTGCTAACTAGCATTACTTTACCCATTACAGCCGGTATTGATTGTGATGGTGATGGTGTTGTTGATGACACCGAAATCAATAGTGGAACAAATCCAAGTGATTCTTGCTCTTTTGTTTTATCAGATGCAACATTACCCGCAAGTGCGCTTTGGAATGTTGGAGATTGCGACGGAGACGGGGTCATAAATATGGATGAGCTTACAGATTCTACAGATCCATTAAACGATTGCTCCTTTTTACCAACTAGTATCACTGTTTCTATTGTATCAGCGAGTGATTGTGATGGTGATGGTATAATTAATTCCGATGAATTTGTAGATGGTACAGACATGTTTGATCCGTGTTCTTTCTTTTTATCAAGCGCAAGTGTCGCTCCAGATTCATTATGGAATACTTTGGATTGTGATGGAGATGGCGTGACCAATGGTGTTGAAACTTCTGATGTTACCAACCCGCTAGATCCTTGCTCCTATGAAAACGCGAGTATATCTCTACCAATAACTACCACTGTTGATTGTGATGGTGATGGAGTAACGAATGCAAATGAGTTTGAGGATGGAACCGATGCAACTGACCCATGCTCCTATGACCCAGACAACATAACAGTAGTTATTGTTGCCAATGTTGATTGTGATTCAGACGGACTAACAGATTCATTAGAAATTGCAAATGGCAGTAATCCTTTTGATGCTTGTGATCCAGATTATAACAACCTGTGCAATGAAGATTTATTTATACCCGAAGGCTTTTCTCCAAATGGAGATGGTGTAAATGATTTTTTCGTGATACGAGGGCTCAATAATTTTGATAAGAGAGAGGTGCTATTTCTCAACAGGTGGGGCAATAAGGTTTATGAATCTCAAGACTACAAAAATGATTGGGATGGAACGAATCAATTTGGAACAAGTAGAGGCAATGAATTGCCTGTAGCAACTTACTTCTACATTTTTAATTTTGGAACTACCACGGGTGGTGATCCAATAATTTTTAAAGGTTTTATTTACCTAAATCGATAACCAATTGGGATCGAGCTAGAATAATTAAAGACACATTGTATGAATAGGATTTATTTATTAGTACTAATAATAGCAATTAACTTTAATGCGAGCGCACAACAAGATGCTATGTATACGCATTATATGTTTAATACACTCGGAGTTAATCCGGCATACGCGGGTAGCCGAGATGCACTTACAGTAACGGCATTACACAGGTCTCAATGGGTAGGCTTTAATGGTGCGCCGACTACACAAACACTAACGCTGCACAGCCCAATAATGAGCAATAACCTTGGCGTGGGATTGAGTTGCGTTAATGATCGGGTAGGACCAATTAGTATGACTAGTTTTTACTTGGATTTGGCTTATAAAATTCATTTTGGCGATGGTGGTGGGAAGTTAGCTATTGGCCTTAAAGGAGGAGGAAGTGCAATGTCTGGATCACTTGCAGCTTTAAAAACGGAAACAGCGGGAGATAATGCTTTTAATAATAATATAGAAAGTCAATTTTTACCAAATTTTGGTTTTGGGATATATTACAGTAAAACTCGCTGGTACATTGGATTATCAACCCCTCGATTACTTGAAAATAATTACTCGTCAAATGTGGTTACTGGTGGTACAGATTTAGCAAGTGAAAAAAGGCACTATTTTTTGATTGGTGGAGTGGCAATTGAAATGAATGAAAACCTTACTTTCAAACCAACTTCTTTAGTGAAATTAACAAATGGTGCTCCTGTTCAGTTAGATCTTACCGCACAATTTTTAATAAAGAATAAATTTTGGTTAGCGCCAATGTGGAGGTCTAATGCTGCTGCCGGTATGCTGGTTGGTTTTCAATTTACAGATCAATTGAGTGCAGGCTATTCGTTTGATTGGTCTTTTGTAAATAAAACATACACATACAACGAGGGCTCACACGAGGTTCTATTACGATATGATTTTTATTACAATCACCAAAGAAAAATCAAATCACCTAGATATTTTTAAAAGCTTTGCCATATGAAAATGATTATTTTTTTAATTCTATTTAGTTATCCTGTTTTTCTATGTGCGCAGAAATCCACACAAGAGCTCAAGGCAGAAAAACATTTCATGAATTATTCTTTCGAAAAAGCGATTACTTGTTTTGAGAATTCCGAAAGTCTATCTACCTCGGGTTTGCGAAACTTGGCGAAAGCGTACAGATTTACCAATCAGTATAAAATGGCTGAGGATAAACTTTCGAAATTAGCATTGGCTACGGATAATGTTCCTGATGATTTTTTCAGTTATGCAGAAATGTTAAAAATGAATGGTAAACATTTGGAGGCAGAAAAGTGGATGGACAAATTTCATGAATTCAAATCTGATGACCGTCGAGGTATTGAATATTACAATAATCACGGAGCATATCAAAAATTAAAAGAAGATCAAGAACGCTTCATTATTCGCAATTTGTTGATTAATTCAGAACAAGAAGATTTTGGTGCAGTTTTTTATCAAAATAAGGTCGTCTTTGCAAGTTCAAGGGAAGGAACTAAGTCGATTAGGCGAAAATGGAACTGGAATCACTTGCCTTTTTTAGATATTTATATCGGAGATAGAGAGTCGAATGGAGAGATTAGGGAAATTGCACTTCTATCTAAAACAGTAACTAAGAAATTTCACGAGGGTCCTGTGACTTTTTCTGGAGATGGTAAATACATGGTTTTTACTTCAGATAATTACGACGGGAAAAGTGTGGATGGAACCATCAAGCTTCAGTTGATGCAAACTAGTTATAATGGAGATTTTTGGTCAAAGCCAACAGCATTAGATTTTAATAGTCATGAATATTCTTGTGGTCATGGCGCCTTGTCAACAGATGGTGAAACGCTCTTTTTCTCAAGTGATATGCCGGGGGGAATAGGTGGATCAGACTTATACAAGGTCACTAAAGGAAAAGATGGTATCTGGGGTAAGCCCATTAACTTAGGAAACCAAATTAATACAGAAGGCAATGAATTATTCCCATTTATTCAGTCAAGAGAAAATCTGTTGTTTTTTGCAAGTGACGGGCACGTTGGTTTAGGTGGATTGGATGTTTTTGTTGTAAAAATGAAAGAAGACAGCACTTTTTCGAAGCTTCAAAATGTAGGCGTGCCTATAAATTCTGAAAGAGACGATTTTTCTTTAGTAATGGATGCTACCAATCAGTATGGATATTTCGCATCGAACCGACCGGGAGGGAAGGGTGACGATGACATTTATTCAGTTGAAATGAATAAACCGTTTGTTTTTGGTAAAACGATTTTAGGTGTTGGTAAGGACAAGAATGGAAATTTACTCGTCGGTGTTGATGTTGCGCTATGCAATGCGGCAGGGGATACGGTTCAGGTAGCAGTTACTGGTGAAGATGGTAGCTATTCTTTTAGCGTTGAGGCTGATCAATCATGGACTCTTGCTGGTTCAAAAGAAAATTATTTTAAAGGAACGGTTCAAACTAGTTCTGCTGTTAATGATGATGTCATTGTTGCCAATTTAGAATTAGAAAAAGATCCAGGAATTTCTTTAATAGCAGTGATAACGGATTCAAAATCTTCAGAACCGGTAAAGGGTGTGGCTATTAAACTCATAGATAATTTTGATGGATCGATCGAAAGGTACACAACGGATTCTGTGGGCTCTATTTTCAAGCCACTTGTTGGACGAAAAATAGATGACCGAGGAAGTTTTAATTTAGAATTATCAAAGGTTGGGTATTTTACAAAAACAGTTACTTATAATGCGCTTTTCGATAAGGAAGGGGTGTATGAGGTGCATAAATCACTTGATTTAACACTAGATCCAGAAGTGAAAGATTTAACACAACTTGTAGAGCTTAACCCCATTAATTTTGATTTAGGTAAACATAATATTCGAACAGATGCGGCGCTGGAATTAGATAAAATAGTATTGATTTTAAATAAGTATCCCAATATGGTTGTAGAACTTGGCGCTCATACAGATTGTCGAGGAAGTATTAGGTCTAATAAAAGTCTCTCTGGTAGAAGGGCTGTCTCCTCTGCTCGATATATCAAAGAGCGCATTACAAATCCTGATAGAATATCTGGAAGAGGGTACGGAGAGTCAACTTTATTAAACGATTGTGCTTGTGAAGGAAGAACTAAATCTTCTTGTGATGAAGAGAGGCATGCTGTAAATCGAAGAACAGAATTTACAGTAATCAGTACGGGTGCCGAAAATGTAAAAGTCAAAGAATAAATCTATTCAAGGCTTTTATTGAATTGGCAGATATGCATTTCAATAAATAGTCTCATTTTTGCTAAATGATAATTAGATATATACTGTGTACAACGTTCTTACTATGTGTTTATCAAAGTAGTTTTGGACAGGTAGATAAAGGAACAGGATACTTAGCTGTAAAAGGTGGGTATCTGAACGTTAACGATTACGCGCCCAGAGGGTATGGTGGATTGGAATTGGATATTTTGGCAGGGGAGAAGGTAGGTATTCATTACAGTATATTGTTTGGTGAAAAATATTTTCATATGCCTTTAGCACCATTTGGAGGCGTTTTTGTTGGATTGGCAATTGCCAACAATACAAAGGAGGATTCTACTTCTACAGGTAAAATTGGTTTAGGGGCTTTGATTGGTATTTTGACAGCAATAATTCCAGAAGGAATTAGCTACAAGATCGAACTCAATGATCATGCTGGTTTAGCACCTTATATAAGTCCATTACAGTTTGAATACATCAAAAGTTCGGGTCAGGATTCATTTGCTGGTGGTGCGATTGGAATTCGTTATCATCAATATGTAAATGACAATACCATGCGGATTTCTCCATCCGTTGAATATAAGATACATTACCATAACCCTGCTCATGGCGGAATTTCAGCAGGGATTAATTTTGCATATCGAATCAAGGAAAAATCAGATTAACTTGAAGTAAAGGAGTTAGGAGCATTCTGAAGCAGGGATTGGCGTAAAATGGAAAAGCCAAATGTTACAGATGCTTGATTTTAATGTGAAAAAGAAAACTAATTTGATTTCTTATGTATTTTTTAGCATCTTAGTGTAAAATTTACAATAACAAACTATTGAATGAAATTATTGCTGGCAAATTGATTTGCATTTTGCAGAAATAACAGGTTTTCAAATGAAATTTATAATTCAATTTTTGTTAATCATCTGGGTGCTTTGTTTAAGTTTAGAATACAATACGGATACATTATGAATATTGGTAAACGCTATTTAATTATTGCTCAGACATTTCTGTTTATAGTTTCTTGTAGCAATGGATCGGTTAATCAAATTAGTGAGACGCGCGACCAAGAAATGGACTATGGTCAGGATATTGAAGAGATTATTGCTAAAATGTCGATCGAGGAGAAGGTGGGTCAAATGACGCAAATTAATCTAGATGTGATTTCTAAGGGAGAAGTTTTTAATCTGACCGTACCTCATGAATTGGATTTAATAAAACTCGATTCGGCTATCAATCATTATTTTGTTGGATCAATTTTAAATGTAGGAGGCCATACCTATGCTCGTTCTCATTGGGAGGAAATTATTACGACGATTCAAAACAAGGCTGTTACCGAGGGAAATCATGTGCCAATCATTTATGGCATTGATGCTATTCATGGCGTTAATTATACCAACGATGCAACGTTATTTCCGCAACAAATTGGACAGGCTGCAACATGGAATCCAAAATTAGTTAATAGGGCTGCGTCCATTACTGCATATGAATGTCGTGCGTCTGGAATTCCATGGAATTTTTCTCCGGTTTTAGATATTGCCAGACAGCCATTGTGGTCTAGGTTTTTCGAAACTTATGGTGAAGATGTTTTCTTGGCTAAGGCTATGACAAAAGCGTGTATCAGTGGATATCAGGGAACAGACCCTTCGAATGTCAATAAAGTGGCGGCATGTATGAAACATTTTCTTGGCTACAGCATGCCTTTATCGGGAAAAGACAGAACGCCCGCCTGGATACCTGAACGACAACTACGAGAATATTTTTTACCCACTTTTGAAACAGCCATAGAAAACAACGCACTAACAGTAATGATTAACTCTGGAGAAATGAATGGCATTCCAGTGCATGCCAATCATGCCATTCTTACTACGTTGCTAAGAGGAGAGTTAAATTTTAAAGGATTGGCAGTAACCGACTGGGAGGACATTATAAAACTGCACAAAGAGCACAAAGTTGCCAAGGACATGCGAGACGCAGTTAAGCTTGCTGTACTCGCAGGAATAGATATGAGTATGACACCAAATGATTATTCATTCAATCATGCCTTGATTGATTTGGTGAAAAAGAATGAAATTCCTGAGAGTAGGTTGGATCTGTCGTGCAGAAGAATATTATGGGTTAAAAAACAATTGGGTATTTTAAATAATCCTATACCGGCATTTGATAATTATAAATTGTTTGGTGCTGCTGAGCATAAAGATGCCGCGACACGCACTGCGATGGAATCGATAACCCTTTTGAAAAACAGAAACGATGTTTTACCGCTTTCAGCGGGTACAAATGTTTTAGTTTGCGGTCCGGCCGCCCAATCTCTTAATGTACAGAACGGAGCATGGACACATACTTGGCAAGGGATTGATGAACAATACAATACGAAAGGCGCAAATACGATTTATGAAGCAATAGCTAAAGAAGCAGATGGTAAGATTGAATATGAGCCAGGTGCTGGTTTAAGCGGTTTAAAGGACATTTCAGCAACCATCGAAAAAGCCCGAAAAGCAGATGTAATTGTAGTTTGCCTTGGGGAAATACCATCAACCGAGAAACCCGGGGATATTGAAGATTTAAATTTACATGAAGCACAAAAACAATTGGTTAAATCTTTGAGTGCTACAGGTAAACCAATTATTTTGGCATTGGTCTTTAATCGGCCTTTAATTGTTCGAGAAGTAGAAGATCAAGCCGATGCTATTTTACATTGCTACTTGCCCGGTGATTACGGCGGCGATGCATTGGCTCAAATTCTATTTGGTAAAATTAATCCATCCGGTAAATTGCCATTTACTTATCCAAGACATACTGGATCACTGGTTCCTTATGATCACAAGCATACAGAAAAATTAGATAAGAATTTTGGATACGAAGCATTTCATCCTCAGTGGGAATTTGGCTTTGGATTGAGCTATTCTAAATTTGAATACAGCGACATTAAGTTGAATAAAACTGTTTTTAAAGAAGGCGATACATTGCTTGTATCGATGAAGGTATTGAACCGTTCTAATCGGGATGGTAAAGAAGTAGTTCAGGTTTATATCAGTGACCAAGTAGCTTCTATAACGCCCTCAGTAAAGCGATTACGAGGATTTGATAAAGTTGAAATTGCTGCTCAAGAAACTGCTGTTGTTGAAATAGCGATTCCGATAGCTGAATTGTCATTTGTTAACGTAAAGAATAAATGGTTTGTAGAGCCTGGAGAATTCGTGCTCTCTGTAGATGAAATTAAACTTGGATTCCAGGTTCAATAATTTTGTATTACTGATTATTTCGTTTATTTTAGTTTTGGTAATTGTAAAAAAAACAATAACTAAATAATAATTCTTGTTGCCTACGTTTTATAACGTTAGAGCTAGCATTGGATTTATTAAGGCGTTAAACCTTTTGGATAAAAGAGATAAAGCTTACTTTTTGGCTTCGTTAACTGGAAATTTATATACACATCAAAAACAATGGTTTTTGATTTTTTAAGGTGTTAATTTTTACGAATCATACGGTACAAACAGTAGCATTTAAAGACAATAGATGAGTAAATACGAAATTATTGCCGACAGTGGTTCAACAAAAACGGATTGGGTTATCGTTGATGAAAATGCCAAGACGGTTGACAAAATTCGAACGATTGGTTTTAATCCTTACTTTCACTCAACAGAGTTTATTTTTAATGAGATTTTCTCCGGATTTTCAAAAATAAACATTGTACTCGAGGATGTTGAAAATGTAAATTTTTATGGTGCTGGTTGTTCGTCAAAAGCTAAAAATCAAACCGTGGAAAAAGCATTGGCTAGAATGTTTTCCAATGCAAAAATTCATGTTGACCATGATTTAATTGCTGCAGCTAGAGCAAGTCTTGGCAATAAAGATGGTATCGCTTGTATCATAGGGACTGGATCCAACTCTTGTGTTTGGGAAAATGGAGTTGTTACTAAGAACATTCCTTCTCATGGTTACATCTATGGCGATGAAGGAAGTGGATCTTACCTGGGAATAGAACTGGTGAAGCTCTATTTGGAGGATCGGCTAGGTGAGAAACTTCGTTTAGCGTTCAAAAAAGAATTCAAGCTATCGAAAGAGCAGATTCTTAATTCAACTTACAAAGAAAAAGACCCCAACGTTTTCTTGGCGCATTTTGCCTCTTTTTACAGGCCACATTTACAAAATGAATTTCTTAAAGAAATTGTGTACAAAGGATTTGATGACTTTTTTCAAAAGCGTGTCATTCCTTATGATAATTATAAGAATTATGAGTTGGGCTTTATTGGTTCCATCGCATATTTTCACAAAGAGATTTTAAGTGAGGTTGCAAAAAAATATGGAATGAGTATTGCGAATGTGAATAGGTGCCCAATTGATGCATTAGTGGAGTTTCATAGTTTGAAGTTAAACATGAAAATGACCTGATAAGTAGGAATATCTTAATGGACAATCTATAATTTCCTACTCAAGTCTAAATAGGTTACTGTTGATTAGAACTCCTGTACCAACCAAATAAAATAAGGTCATTTTTTTCTATTTATTTAGAAAAAGGTGATTCAATGAAAAGAAATTTACCCCTACTACTTTTATTTACTCCACTGTTTTCAATCGCTCAGCAACCTAACTTTGATTGGGCAGAGAAACCAATTTTAAACCCAACACACCACTCATTTATCAGTACGATGATGGAAGTGTGGAGAAGGTGATGGAGGTTTGGTAACTCTTACTGATGAATCAATTTTTTAATAGCTATAATATTTCCATCTGCATTCAACACTTTTGCAAAATAAGTGCCCTTAGCATTTAATTTATTCAAATCCAGTTCTACCAAGTTCGAAGTGAAATTCTTTCTTAGTACTTCTTTACCAAGCACATCCGTAAGTATTACTTGGCCAATCTTTGTATTGGATAAACTAAGAGTAACCCATCCATTGGTTGGGTTGGGGTAGATTTTCACAGTTGTGTTATCGTACTCATTTATTGAATTGCCTGATGATACAGTAAGGATCGCCACATCCGTTGTGTCCATGCAGCTTGATGAATCTGTAAGAATACACCTGTAATTTGAGTTGTTGTTGCCTATGGTAACAGCAGATACCGTTAATGTTTTAGTATCTGTGCCACTAAATTGTCCAGTATTGCTCAAATTGGAGTAGCCGCTTCCATCATCCATTTGCCATTGGTAACTGGCAATTGTTAGATTATCAGTAAAATCAAATGTAGCATCATTACCAACATTCACAGCTTGATCCATAGGATGTGACGTAATGTTGATTTCAACGATGGATAAGTTGAGCGTTGCAGTGCTATCACATCCCAGGCTATTGGTTATGATCGCAGTGTATTGTCCGGTTTGATTGAAGGTTTGACCGTTAGCACTCCAGTTGTAATTATTGCAAGCAACAACTGTTTCGGATCCGGCACTAGAATAGCTCATTGTCAGATCCAGTGTAACCAAACTATCGCATCCTTGCGCATTGGTTAGCGTCCAGGTAGCTGAGTTGTTGTTTACCGTATAGGTTTGCCCGTTGATCCATGTGTAGGTATCACAAGCGGTTTGAATATCTGTATCACTATTCGAATTAGTAATCGTCAGATCCAGCGTAACCAAACTATCACATCCTTGCGCATTGGTTAGCGTCCAGGTAGCTGAGTTGTTGTTTGCCGTATAGGTTTGCCCGTTGATCCAGGTGTAGGTATCACAAGCGGTTTGAATATCTGTACCACTATTCGAATTAGTAATCGTCAGATCCAGTGTAACCAAACTATCACATCCTTGCGAACTGATTAGCGTCCAGGTAGCCGAATTGTTGTTTGTCGTATAGGTTTGCCCATTGATCCAGGTGTAGTTATCACAAGCGGTTTGAACATCTGTACCGCTGGCAGAGCATAGACTAGGTATTGGATAAGAAAAGTATATGTGTCCAGTTTCATCTAATCCACTTCCTGAAGGGTTGATATCGGATATGACGGCGGCTATTTCGTAACCTTGGGATGTTTCCAACAAGTTATTTGCACAATGGAGAAATACGATTTTGCCAGGGTCCAAGCTACATATGTCTGCTGTAGCCAGTGCTGAATAAACATCTGTCACTGAATTATACGAGACTATGTTTAAAAATGGTAAACTATTATCTCCTCCTGTGAGAAATGAATCCGAATCTGTCCAAGAAAAAGCCATAATATTTCCAGTGTCAGATAATGAAATATTTGGAGTGTTGTCCATAGACGATCCATCTGCTAACGTATACCTCAATGTTTGAATATCTTCTAATATGTCTGCTTCCCAATTTAACCCGTTATGGTGTAGATGACAGGCGCCCATCCATTCATTTGTGAAGATTGAATAATTGGTGTTGCCTCCTGAACAAACGTTGAATAATGTATGAGGATTTCCATTAACGTCAACTACAAGATCAATATCAAATGCGGTAGAAACAACTCCTCCACCGGTAATGTTTGATGTTATGCTCGGAAAAGTTGATAGATCAATTTCAATAGGGCCTGACCAAGTATTTCCGCCGTCAGTTGTTTGGTAAAAGATTGGGTAGTACTGATAATTACTGATTGTACCATTTAAGTGAGAAAGAAATACAATCCATCCATTTTGGCCTGTTGGATCAAAAGCAACATTGAATGAATTCCACCCAATTGATGGAGCACCATCAATATCTGTGTTAAAATTTGGGGTAAATGTTTGTTGCACAGACCAAACGACATTTGAGCTGTTCCACGTGCCCTTTAACAGTTGTAAGCCTGTGAGGTTAGTTCCATCATAAAGTCCATCTAACGTCCAATATACTCCGGGAGCTCCCTTTGTTAAACTTCCTGGAATGTAGGTGTTTGTAGGAAATCCTTCATTATAATTTTCAGAGAATGATCCTGATCCTATTAACCCATCACCCGATACGTATCCGTTCCAAGTTGTTCCTATTGTTGGACCATGATAAAATAAGCTTGCATTTGACGGGTTTGTATTTCCCGATGGATTGTGAATACCTACTTGAGGATACCTTCCGTCGTTTGTTCCACCTGCGGCTGAAGGGTTTAAAACTCCATTGTTCAAAGACCAGGTTTGTCCGTCATCTGTTGAATAATCATACCGATACATACCTACCGTTCCACTGAATTCGTTGGTATTTTGTCTATGTAAGAAAATGACAGTATTAATATCATTATCAACAACTACAGATTCGGTGTGGTTTGCCATATTGGTATAGACATTTGAAGCATTTCCCACAGTAATTGTTCCTAGTAAATTACCTTCAACTTCTATGTAGTTGGATATTTCAAGAGTGTCTGAACCATTTATATTGTTGGCAATGAGTACGACGTTATGAAATCCAGGTGTATTGTAGGTGACAGAAGGGTTTATATCTGTTGAAGTTGAAGGTGTACCTCCAGGAAATGTCCATAAATAATCGTCAGCCTGAAAAGAATTATTTGTAAAAAACACATCATCTCCTTCACAAATAGCTGCAGGGCTTGCACTAAAATCAGCTATCGGAGGACTTGCCGTCGTAATTGGAATTTCCCAAACACCTCTACCATAAGTTGCTGCACGCAGAACACTTTGTCCATATTGAATGTCAAGATCGCTAATGATTACATTTGGTAAATTGATGCCATAAATATCCCATACTGAGTTATTAGGATCCCACCAGTAAACACCAACATCTGTACCTGCATATAATAAACCACCTGCACCATTTTGATAAATTAAAATATTCACTGGTAAATTCGGGAGCGTTCCACTCTGATTGGTCCAAGAAAAGGCTCCATCATCAGTTCTAAACACTTTCTCGCCAGCAGAATACCCTGAGAACGTAATCCAAACGCTGTTCTCATCAGTAGGGTCAATACAAATGGAACTAATAGATGCACTTCCAACTGGCAAAGTTCCAGTCACATCTGTAAAATTGTTTCCACCATCAGTTGATTTGAAGAGTTGGTCGTAAGATGAACAATAGATTACATTTCCGTTGGTTTTTGATATTTGAATATGCCTAAGTAATCCAGTGCTCAAACCTGATGTTGTTTGTGTCCAACTTATTCCATTATCGGTTGACTTGTGCATGTCATAATAGCCGCAATACATGATCATATGATTAGTTGGATCCATTTCATATGGTGTGATCCAAGCGCCGTTTCCGGGGTCTGGGCTAACGTTTGTATAGTTGTATCCTCCATCATTTGATCGATAAATATTACCGAACTGAGTAGCACTAAAAACCACATTAGGATCAGTATAATCAATTAGACATTGCATTCCATCGCCGCCATTTACATCATACCAAACACCTCCAGCTAATAGATCAGAACCATTGTCTTGGGCCCCCGCGATTAATTTATTATTCGTGTTTTGGTCATTTGAAATACGATAATATTGAGAGATGACAAGACCATTAGAGTATTCATTAAAAGAATTAGCACCATCATAAGAGACATACAAACCACCATCATTACAAACGAACAGTCCGCCATTATGAAATGAAAACCAGTGTTGATCTGCATGTATAACGGTTGTTCCATCGTTATACCAGTGTGTCATTTTAGTTAAGTTGGAACCTCCATTGGTAGATTTCCACATATTTACTCCGCCGACATAGACTTCATTCGCGTTTGTAGGCGAAACAGCCAATGATAGGTCATACCAACCTTGACCATTAGTACCTGTTCCGTCTCCATTGTGCAGTACATTTGGAGAAGAAGCCATCAAGCTAAAAGACGATCCGGCATCAGTAGACCTATAAAATCCTTCCATCCCATTATTGTTGTCAGAAGCGATCAGGTATACATAATTTGAATTTGCTGGCGTAACACCAATGTGAATTCTTCGGCAGTTGGAGGTCGGTAATCCGGTTGTAATAGGTGACCAGTTTTGTCCATTGTCTAGAGATTTATAGAAAGTTGCTTGTTCATTCCAATAGTCATACTGACCTGAATATACTATGTTGGGATTAGCTGGGTTGAACTCCATACAAATGAAATGTCCACCCGTTTGGACTTGCGTAAAAGATGCTCCGGCGTTGGTACTTCGATAAATACCATCACCTGTTGCTACGATCAAAATATTTTCATTGGATGGATTGATCAGTATTCTATTCGTTGTCCATCTGTTTTGCACTATTGATGAAAGCCCTGTATAGTTCCAGGTATTTCCTCCATCAATGGATTTCAATATACCAAAGGAATAAGTATCTCTAGCATCTCTATCACCAGTCGCAATATATATAGTGTTCGGATTGCTTGAAGAGATTGCAATATCAGATATGCCTAGATTGGTCAAGAAATCGGTTAATGGCGTCCAAGAAGATCCTCCATTTGTTGTTTTCCATAATCCTCCACCTGGGGTGCCAACAAACCAAGTATTAGGGTCGGTAGGGTGAAATGCAATCGTGTTGAGCCTTCCTATGCCATCGTATCCTCCGTTAGAGATATATGGTCCCATAACTGTCCAGGGAGATGTTGGTGTCTTCAATAGACTTTTTGAATCTTGAAGATTTAAATGCTGTTCAATTCCATCACTTGGATTAACTTCTGAAATTTCACCGGATGGAAACGTTCTCGGTGCCCAAAAATTATACCAGCGCATAAATGGCTTGTAGCCAGTACCTTTTTCAATGGTTTTATTTTCCCAATAGGTATCAAATTCTTGTTTTGCTTCAAAAACATTTTCACTGGTTTGCATTTTTTGAAGCCAGGTTTGACATTCGCTAGATAAGGCTATCAAAATTAATGATGAAATAAAAATACTTTTCATAATGCACGAAGAGACTAGCATGTTTTTCATTATTGATTTTTTGAATAAGATGAAAAATAACTCGTTTTTAAGAGATTACAAAATTTAACCAAATCGGGTGGTGATTTTATCTCGCGACTAGTACGAGAATAGATAAAATGATTTA
>CAJQPO010000097.1 GCA_905480225.1 uncultured Flavobacteriales bacterium
CAGGCTGCAGGAGCTACCGTAGTTAAGGGCACTTCTATTTTAATCTCAAAGAATACACCTGTCAGCCCTCCAAAAGAAGTCTTCTGTGGCGAATCTGGACTTGGTATACGCATGTTTGCGCCCATTTTAAGTTTGTTTCATGAAGAAGTAATTATACTTGGAGGTGGTTCATTGAAAAGCCGAACAATGAACATGCTAAGCTCCGTATTGAATCAACTTGGTGTTCAATGCATGACCAATCAAGGAAAGCTACCGATACGTGTAAAAGGACCACTAAAAAATGGCAATGTTACACTCAATGGTAGTATCACATCTCAATTTCTAACTGGACTTCTAATGGCCTTACCTGTAACCAAGGGCAAGTCAATTATTCACGTAAACTCGTTAAATAGCCGTGGCTATATAGATTTAACGCTTGAAGCCCTGCGTCAATTTGGAATTGTAATCTCCAACGAGAATTACGAAGTATTTCAAATTGAAGGAAATCAACAATATAGCCCTTGTGAAATTACCATTGAAGGTGATTGGAGTGGCGCCGCATTTCACTTAGTTGGGGCTGCCATTAGTGGAAAAGTATCTGTGTTAGGACTAAACCACTCCTCTACGCAGCCGGATAAAATAATATTAGAAGCGATAGCGTCTGCAGGAGGAGTTTTTAGCGCTGATAAAAATACGATCTCTGTTGAAAAGGGAGCTTTAAATAACTTTACTTTTGATGCTACAAATTGTCCAGACTTGTTCCCTCCCCTTGCAGCTTTGGCTGCCAATTGCGAGGGAAAGTCAGTAATTAAAGGTTTAGGTCGACTAATACACAAAGAGAGTAATAGAGCGCAGACGATAAAAAGTGAATTAAAAAGTGTAGGCATAGAAGTAGATATAAAAGAAGATGAGATGCACATTACGGGAGGGGAAATTTCTGGAGGAACAATTGATTCCCATAACGATCATCGAATCGCTATGATGGGGGGAATCCTTGCTATTAATGCCAAATCACCGATTTCAATTATAAATTCTAAGGCAATTTCTAAATCTTATCCCAATTTTTTCCAAACTTTGAATAAACTTGGAATTCAAACTGAAGAATGCTAGAGCGGTATCAAAATCTATCCGTTAATGACTTTGATTATTCCCTTCCTGAGGAAAAAATAGCAAAGTACCCGTTAGCCAATCGGTCTGATTCCCGTTTGCTGATTTCTAAACGCGCAGGGTTTATTTCAGAAGCAAAAATGATTGATATTGGCGACTACTTGCCCTACGACAGTGTTTTGTTCTTTAATGAAACAAAAGTGGTAAATGCTCGGTTACTTTTTGAAAAAGATACAGGTGGAATAATTGAAATATTTTGCCTTGAGCCTAGCGACAATATTGATCCTCAAATTGCCTTGCAACAAAAAAACTGCGTTACATGGAATTGCATGGTTGGTGGTGCTAAAAAATGGAAAGATAGTCCCATCACAATGACTCTTGAGGGAATAGAAATAAAAGCAACCAAATTAGGTAGGAATAATGACGAATTCATCGTCTGTTTTGAATGGCCCGGTGACTTGTCCTTTTCTGATATTTTAGAAAAATCAGGAGAATTACCATTACCTCCCTATATGAATCGCAGGGCGGAAAAAGAAGATTTAACACGTTACCAAACCGTTTATGCACAGCACGAGGGCTCTGTTGCTGCGCCAACAGCCGGGCTGCATTTTACGGAAGAGCTTACAGATTCTTTTGCTTCCAAAGGAGTTTCCTCTGTTTTTATCACACTTCATGTTGGTGCAGGAACCTTCAAGCCAGTTAAGACGGATTCTATAAGTGATCACAATATGCATGCAGAGCTTATTGATGTTTCAATCGATGCGATATTTGGTATTATTGAGGCCTTTGGCCCAATTATACCTGTTGGTACCACATCGCTAAGAACTTTGGAAAGTCTATACTGGTTTGGTGTATTAGCTTCCGTTGGAAAACTAAATGGAGACGTTCCTGAATTAGCACAATGGAGCCATACTTCTCTACCGGAATTGAATTTAAGACAAAGCATTAGAGCTCTGTTGGACTATCTAGATGCGCATGGAAAAACAAGATTTATCGCCAAGACAAGTTTAATGATTACTCCAGGATATAAATTTAAAGTTGCCCGTGGCCTAATTACCAATTTTCACATGCCAAAAAGTACGCTTTTATTCATTATAAGCGCAATGATTGGGGATAATTGGAAAACACTTTACAAACACGCTTTGAAAAATGACTTTCGATTTTTAAGCTATGGAGATTGTTGTCTTTTATTGCCTTAGGCTATCAGTGATTTGCAAACAGTATTCGAATCCAATAGTTGTCTTCTAAAATTCGCTATTTTCATTATCTTCGCGAACCTTTGAATCATGAGGTATGAGTAAGAAATATAAGGAACATAAGGGATTAGACCTTCCAAAGATTGCAGAATCAGTCTCTGAGAGATGGGACGACAATCAAATCTTTGCAAAAAGCATTTCATCTCGAGAAGGAAAAACACCTTTCGTATTTTTTGAAGGCCCTCCTTCTGCCAATGGCCTTCCAGGCATTCATCATGTCATGGCCAGGGCAATAAAAGACATCTTCTGTCGCTACAAAACGCTAAAAGGGTTCCAAGTTAAGCGAAAAGCGGGATGGGACACACATGGCTTACCTGTAGAGTTGGGTGTAGAAAAAGAGCTGGGCATAACAAAAGAAGATATTGGAAAGACCATCAGTATTGAAGCGTATAACGACGCTTGTCGAAAAGCAGTAATGAAATACACAGATGTATGGAATGACTTGACTCGAAAAATGGGCTATTGGGTCGATATGGATGATCCCTATGTTACCTACGAGAGCAAGTACATGGAATCTGTTTGGTGGCTGTTGAAACAAGTGTACAACAAGGATTTACTTTACAAGGGATACACGATCCAACCCTATTCTCCTGCAGCGGGAACAGGTCTCAGCTCCCACGAATTGAACCAACCAGGAACTTATCAAGACGTTAAAGACACCACCGTTGTTGCCCAATTTAAGGCAAAAACCAATGACTTACTGCCTGATGATACATACATATTGGCATGGACAACTACACCCTGGACGCTCCCGTCTAATACCGCGCTTTGTGTAGGACCTAAAATCGAATATGTTCTTGTTAAAACTTTTAATCAGTACACCCATTTACCCGTAAACCTTCTTTTAGCAAAAAGTTTAGTCGAGAAACAACTTTCAGGTAAGTACATTCCTGCAAATGAGGATTGTCTTTTGACCAACTACTCGGCGAATGACAAAAAAATTCCTTTTGAAATTGTTGCAAATTTTATGGGTTCGGATCTTGTTGGTATCGAGTATGAACAATTGTTGCAATATGCCCTGCCATACGAGCATTCTGAAAAAGCCTTTCGAATCATTTCGGGTGCATTTGTCACGACAGAGGATGGCACAGGAATTGTTCACATAGCTCCCACTTTTGGTGCTGATGATGCTTTGGTAGCCAAAGAGGCTGGAATTCCTCCAATGTTGATTCTTGATGGCAACAACAACCCTGTTCCTTTGGTAGACCTTCAAGGAAGGTTCGTGTCTCAAATGGGAGATTTGGCTGGCAAATATGTAAAACAAGAATTCTACAAGGAAAACCCACCAGAGAAATCTGTTGATGTTGAAATTGCGATTAAACTGAAAGAAGAAAACTTAGCTTTCAAAGTTGAAAAATACGAGCACAGTTACCCGCACTGTTGGCGAACAGATAAGCCCGTTTTGTATTATCCGTTGGACTCTTGGTTTATTAAAGTTACCGATTTTAAAGATAAAATGGTTCAGTTAAATGATACCATTAATTGGAAACCAGCCAGCACAGGAACTGGGCGATTTGGGAACTGGTTAGAAAATGCCAATGATTGGAACCTCTCCAGGTCAAGATTTTGGGGGGTCCCACTTCCGATATGGCGAACTGAAGATGGCGATGAAACGATTTGTATTGGATCCGCAGAAGAACTTAAAGATGAATGCCAAAAAGCCGTTGAAGCAGGCTTTATGGTGGCGAACCCTTTAAAGAGTTTTGAACCAGGAAACATGTCAGTAGACAACTACCAAACCATAGACCTTCACAAGAATTATGTCGATGCGATTACCTTAGTCTCAGCTAATGGCAAGCCCATGAGCCGAGAAGCAGACCTGATTGACGTATGGTTTGACTCTGGCTCGATGCCTTATGCGCAATGGCACTATCCCTTTGAAAACAAAGACCTCATTGACCAAAACAAGTCCTTCCCTGCGGATTATATTGCCGAGGGCGTTGATCAAACTCGCGGATGGTTTTACACGCTTCACGCCATTGCTACGATGTGTTTTGATTCGGTCGCTTACAAAAATGTTGTTTCCAACGGTTTAGTCTTAGATAAGAATGGCCAAAAAATGTCTAAACGACTTGGAAATGCAGTTGAGCCTTTTGAAAACTTACGTACCTATGGCCCAGATGCTACGAGGTGGTACATGATTACCAATGCTCAACCCTGGGACAATTTAAAATTTGATGTTGAGGGGATTAAAGAAGTTCAACGCAAATTCTTTGGAACCTTATACAATACCTATGGGTTTTTTGCTTTGTATGCTAACGTAGATGGTTTCGACGCCACAACTAATTCCATTCCTTTGGAAAACAGGCCAGAAATAGACCGGTGGATTTTATCCAAACTAAACACCTTAATTCTTGAGGTGAATGGCGCGTATGAACAATATGAGCCGACAAAAGCTGGACGACTGATTCAGGACTTTGTCAGCAATCAGTTAAGCAATTGGTATGTGCGATTGTGCCGTAGGAGATTTTGGAAGGGCGAGTATTCTGAAGATAAAATAGCGGCTTATCAAACGCTTCATACTTGTTTAGAAAAAGTCGCTCTCATCATGTCTCCAATTGCCCCATTTTATTCTGATCAATTATTTCTTGATCTCAATGCGCACCGATCAATTGAGTCCGTTCATTTAGAAGTTTTTCCTGAAGTTGAATATAACGCCATTGATTCAGACCTAGAACAAAGAATGGACATCGCTCAGTCCATTTCATCCTTGGTTCTAAGTCTGAGAAAAAAAGAAAAATTAAAAGTTCGACAACCGTTACAGAAAATTATGGTTCCTATTACTAATGCTGTTTTCCAAAGACAGGTTGAGGAAGTAAAAGGACTGGTTTTGTCGGAAGTTAATGTAAAGGAATTGGAGTTGATTAGTGAAACCTCCGAAGTTTTGGTGAAAAAAATTAAACCCAATTTTAAAACCATAGGCCCCAAGTACGGCAAACACATGAAAGCACTTGCTTCTCTAATTAAAGAGTTTGACCAAGACACTATTTTACAAATCGAGAAAACAGCGCTTTGGGAATGTGAAATTTCAGGAGAAGAAATTATTCTTGACGCGTCTGATTTCGAAATAGAAACGGCAGACATCCCTGGTTGGTTAGTTGCGTCCGAAAATGGAATAACCGTTGCGCTGGATATTACACTGAATGATCAATTAGTTGAAGAGGGCATTGCTAGGGAGTTTGTAAATAGGATACAGAACATTCGAAAAGACAATGGTTTAGAAGTAACTGATCGTATTAATTTATCAATTTCTAGTCACGATAAAATTGACCGTGCAATAAATAACAATTTAAATTATATTTGCTCAGAAACACTGGCGGAATCTCTACAAATTGTAACCCAAGTAGAAGGTGGTACGTTAGTTGAAATTGAGGATGGTGTCTCAGCTTCCATTAGTATTGAGAAACTGAATTAAAACAGACAAAAATGGCGGAATTAAGTAAAACAAGATACAGCGATAATGAACTCCAAGAGTTCCAAGAAATAATAAATAGCAAATTAATGGAAGCTCGGAAAGACTTAGAACTTTTAAAAGGGTCATTGTCTCATTCCGATGATAATGGAACAGATGATACAGGCGCAGCTTTTAAAATGATGGAAGATGGCTCTGAGACCTTGTCAAGAGAAGAAACTGCTCAACTAGCTGCCCGTCAAGAAAAGTTCATTCTCAATCTAGAAAATGCACTTGTACGAATTCAAAATAAGACCTACGGGCTATGCAGAGTAACCGGTAAGTTGATTAAAAAAGAACGTTTGAAACTAGTCCCTCATGCTACTTTAAGTATGGAAGCCAAGCTCAGACAGTAATTCCAATTGAAAAAAGTTCTACTAATTGTCTTAGTTGTTTTGTTAATCGACCAAATTGTGAAGATTTGGATCAAGACAAATCTTAATTATGGCGAGCACATTAATGGTGGATTTATCGACCTGTACTTCGTTGAAAACGAAGGAATGGCGTTTGGTATGTCTTGGGGTGGAGTATCTGGAAAAATAATTCTTAGTGTTTTTAGAATATTAGCTGTTGCTGCCATCGGTTATTTCATTTATACGCAAACTAAAAAGCCTGAAGTACACAAAGGGTTTATTTTTTCTATGAGTTTGATTTTTGCTGGTGCGGCAGGGAACATAATTGACAGTGCTTTTTATGGGTTTTTATTTGATCAGGGGACTGTCTTTAATGGTAATTATTGGGAGCATTATTCGGGAGTTGCTCAGCTCAATTTTGAAGGATACGCAGGCTTTCTGCAAGGAACTGTCGTAGACATGTTCCAGTTCGACATGACGTGGCCTGAATGGATGCCTTGGGTTGGAGGCAATCAAGTATTCGATGCCATTTGGAATTTTGCTGATTTCTGTATTTCTATTGGAGTCCTCGTTATCATTGTAAGACAGAAAACTTTCTTGAAAAAAAAAGAAGTACAAACGGAAACTGAACCCGCTTAAAATACATGTATCAGATTAATTTTTGATCTATTAGGTACTCTGCTATTTGCACTGAATTTGTCGCTGCACCTTTTCTTAAATTATCTGAAACCACCCACATATCTAGCGTATTTGGATTCGATTCATCACGCCTAATTCGACCAACAAAAACCGCATCTTTCTCTTCAGAAAAAAGCGGCATTGGATAAACATTTACATCCACATTGTCTTGTACAACGACGCCCTCTGTTGCGGCTAGCTCCTTCCGAATATCTGAGATATCAAATTCTTTTTTCAGTGCGACATTGACCGCCTCCGAATGTCCTCCTATTACGGGAACACGAACAACCGTAGCCGTTATCCTTATGCGCTCATCTCCGAGTATTTTTCTTGTTTCATTAACCAACTTGACTTCTTCAGTTGTATAACCATTATCTAAAAATTCTCCTGCGTGTGGTAAGCAATTCTTGTCAATGGGGTACGGATAAGCCATCTCACCTTTAACTCCATTTCGCTCATTTTCCAACTGCTGAACAGCAGCAACTCCTGTACCAGACACCGATTGATAAGTTGAAATAACCAACCTTTCAATTCCATAATTTCTATGTAGCGGCAGCAGCGCTAATACCATTTGAATTGTAGAGCAATTCGGGTTGGCAATTATTTTATCTGCTTTCGTAAGCGAATCTGCATTGATTTCTGGAACAATCAATTTTTTATCTCGGTCCATTCTCCAAACAGAGCTATTATCAATTACTGTTGTTCCATTCGCTGCAAATTTTGGCGCCCATTCTTTCGAAACAGAACCACCAGCTGAAAAAATTGCAATTTCTGGACACGCATCTAGCGCTTCTTGTAAACCCACAATAATTTGATCGGACCCTCCCCAACTAATTCGCTGACCAATACTTCTTTTCGAGGCCGTTAAAATCAATTCTGAAATGGGCAAACTCCTTTCCGAAAGAACTTTTAAAATAATTCTCCCAACCATACCTGTGGCACCTACAACTGCGATCTTCATCATTCATAATTTGCCATCAAATGTACTATATTTACAAATCACGTCTTGGAACACGCGCTTGAAAAATATCGGTCACTTTTTTTGTTAACTACTTTGCTGGTATTCGTTAACTCTTTAACGTTAAATGCACAAGTAATTGATGATTTTGCCGACGGTGATTATACTGCTGCGCCACCATGGGCCGGAGATAACTCGTTTTTTGTAGTTGATGCTAATCGGTTGCGATCGAATAGTCCTGGTGCGGCTAGCTATTATTTAAGTACGCCTAGTACTTTATCAATTGACGCGCAGTGGGAATTTTCAATAGACTTTCAATTAGCGACTTCTGGCGTTAATTATGCGCATATATTTTTAATGGCGGATAATGCAGATTTAAATGCTGTTGCTAATGGATACTACATTAAGGTTGGTGGAACCGCGGATGAAATTTCATTCTATAAAATGGTTTCTGGAACAGCAACACTTTTAATAGATGGAACTGATGGCACTGTTAATTCGAGCAGTAGCAATCCTTTCAATATTAGAGTAATTAGAACAGTTGCTAATGACTGGTCTCTTGAAATAGATGATGGAGCCACCGGAAGCTATATAAACGATGGTGTTGTAAATGACAATTCCATCAGTTCTTCTACTCATTTCGGAGTTCTTATTGTACAATCGTCTGCTGCCAGTGCTGTCAACGGCCACTTTTTTGATAACTTCTCAGTGGGTGCTATTCCTGTCGACCTAACCCCCCCCGATTTAATTAGTACAATCGCCACTAGCTTCACTGATGTTGACCTTACTTTTACTGAGCCTCTGGATCTTGTTAGTGCACAAACCTCATCCAACTATAATGCGGACGGAGGGCTAGGCACACCTTTTAGTGCAACGTTAGATGGAGTTGATCCGACTCTCGTACACCTGTCTTTTTCAACCCCTTTCGTTAACGGACAAACCTATACATTAACATCCTTGAACATAGAAGATCTTAGTGGAAATACAATGATTACCGCTTCCAGTGATTTTATGTATTTCGTCCCTGACATCCCGAATTATCGAGAAGTTGTAATCAATGAAATCTTAGCAGACCCAACGCCCCAAATTGGTCTGCTAGATGCCGAATTTATAGAAGTGTTAAATACAACTAGTACCAAATATTTTGATTTAAGTGGCTGGGAATTTTCAGATGGGTCAAGTACTGGAAGTATCGGCAGCTATGCTTTAGGCCCAGGAGCTTACGTTATTTTGGTTGCGACAGGAGAAGTAGCCAACTTTAGTCCCCTTTGGCCCAATGTTATAGGAGTTACTTCATTTCCATCGTTGAATAATGCAGGAGAGAATATTACCTTAAAAGATGCCAGCGGCAATCTAATCGATGCCGTTAACTATACAGATTCTTGGTATCAAGATATTGACAAAGAAGATGGTGGATGGTCTTTAGAACAAATAAATCCAGATCTTCCGTGCAGCAGTAAGTCAAATTGGCGGGCATCTGACGGCGTTGACGGAGGCACTCCCGGAGTAATCAATGCCCTGTTTAATAACACCCCTGATACTCTTGCTCCTAGCCTCAATAAAGTAACTGTTATTGACAACACAACTCTTTTGGTCCATTTTACAGAAGAGATTTCGAATTCTGGAGCGTATGTCGTAGCTCCTTTTGTGCCCATTACAAGTGCAACAGTTTCCGTTGGTAATCCGCAAGACGTTGTTGTTGTTCTAGCGTCTGTTTTAGATACCGGATTTGTTTATTCAATTGCGGTTACCGGGGCTTCGGATTGTTCGGGAAATACTTTACCGATGGGCGTAAGTTCGTTTGTTTTACCGAGCGTACCCAGAGCTAAAGACATCATTATAAACGAAGTTTTATTCAATCCTTTAACGGGCGGAGCTGACTTTGTAGAGTGCTACAATAATTCCGACAGATTCATAGATGTACATGGGTTTTATCTCGCGAATTACAGTGATGATACGATTTCGAATGCAAAATACATCAACGCGAATTTCATTTTAAGTCCTCAAGGATATGTTGTATTTACAGAAGACAGCAATGCTGTAAAAAGAGATTATTTAAACGCCCAAGCCGGGAGGTTTGTGCAAACTGATTTACCCACATATTCAAACGAATCTGGAGATGTTTTTTTAATCCTCCCTTCTAATCCAATTAGTGATTTCTTTTCTTATAACGAAGACATGCATTTCGGCTTAATCAACAATCCTGACGGAATTTCTTTAGAAAGAATTGACTTTAACCAAAGTACGAACATTGCATCAAACTGGCACTCGGCAGCAGAGTCTGTTGGATTTGCTACTCCTGGATTTGAAAATTCACAGTATTATCCTGGCATAGTTACGGGAAATAATATCGCAATAGATCCACCAATATTTTCTCCTGATAACGATGGCCACGAAGACGTTATTCACATCTCTTATTCGATGGAAAGTCCTGGTTATGTTGGGAATGTGAGCATTTACGATACTAAGGGGCGATTAATTAAATCATTGGTGCAGAACGAGCTCTTAGGGGTTTCTGGTATTTTCACTTGGGATGGGATTACCAATGACCAACTTAAAGCTAGCATCGGAACATATATCGCATATTTTGAAGTTTTCACTGCCGAAGGATTGGTGAGTGGAGTAAAAAAACCTTTCGCGCTAGCCGGACAATTTTAATTCTGATCTTCGTCGTCCATAAAAACATCCATAAGGCCATTAATGCCCTCCATTATACCATCCGCCTCAATGTCTATTAGAACCGAATCTACCATTTCGTGAACCCCAGAAATAATTTGATTCGACACACTGTCTATTCCTTCTTTTATTTCTTCAAATTCGTTTGCTAAACCAAATGCTTCAAAATCGATGTTTTCTATGTTTTCTCTATAAAACTCTAAGGTGCTTATCTCTCTGTAGCCATCGATGCTGAAAATTGAATCATCCAGTTTTTTCATTTCCACTGCAGACGCTTTAACAGTCATTCCAATTTTTCCAAATAATTTGTTTTCAAAATATAAGGGGAAACCAAGTCCTGAAAAATCATAATTTTCCATGCCTTCTATTTTCACAATTGTCGGACGCATTCTTTCTAAAAGATCTTCACTCATGCCCACATTGCAGTCAAAGTAATCTCCTTTAAGTACATAATCATGACAAGGATAATTTGCTATTTTTCTTTGCTTTGAAGAAGCGACTAATTTTAGTTTCAAGGAATCCAACTGACTGGGCATTAACTTAAAGCTGAAGCCTTTAATGTCTCCCTCCAATAAACTTTGAAGCATGTAGGTCTTGTCTTTGTCATTAATCACGTAAATGTTCTGATTATTCAGGTCGTAAATGATTTTTGTAAAAGAACCTCGAAAAGAACCAAATATTTTATTACTAGGTTCTGTAATCATCATGGCCTTATCCTCTTTTATGTAAAAATCAATAACCGAATTAGCTGCCTGACCTATTATATTATCAATAATGCTAAAATCCTCACTTAGTCCGGTTTCAAATTCAGCATTGTAGGAGATCTTTCCTTCGAAAGGCTTCTGGCTACATCCCGAAATTATTAAAATTAGTAACAGTACACATATGGGGTTTTTCATCTCTGATTTCATCTGTTGGTAATGTACAAAGTAATACAATGCTATTTATAACCAAAAACGGAAATTATAGAACTTTAACATTCTGAGTTCTAGTCGACATCATGAATTGAAAAAGGCCCCACCTCCGTGGGGCCTTTTGTGCATCAAGTAAACAAATAAGCAACTTTAAAGCAAGGATGTTAAAGTCCGCCTACGATTTTAAATATTTTAATTCAATCCTAGTTTATTCATACTAAAATTGTACTTCTTTCGAAGCTTAACAAGCATTCGAGCCTGTTTCATTTTTGAAGCCTTAACAAAAGTTCTTTCGTTATCCGAATCCAACATTTCCAAGACTTCGTTGTGCAAATTTTGCGGTAATTCCCTTCGCATATCAACCGTGTAAAAACAATCTTATTAAATAATCGGCGGCAAATGTAATTCAATTTTTAGATTTGCCTATGTTTTTTCTACGTTAATAATCAACAGAGAAAAAGTAGCGTTGGACGACTAATTTAGACATTTTATCGAAACTTTTTACTGTTTCCTCTATATTTTTCGAAAACATGTATGGTTATACCCAACATTAATAATGAATAAAACAGGTCTTCAACCGGTATTGTGCCTAACCTTATATTCAAAATATGGTCGCTGTTGTACCACACCACCTCCTCTTCGATTGAAGATCCCGTCAGTAAACTATTAACTACGATGAAAGGTATTATAGAGACAAAATAAGCGAGTAAAAATTTACTAAACCATAAAGTTCGCTTCATAAAGTGATAGAATAAGAACATCGATGTACTAAAAAAAGTAATCGAGGTGTATAATTTTTCTACATTGAAAATAGCTGCGGTAAGGAGTGCAATTATTAAAATAACCGAAATTGTTCTGTGGGTTTTCAAGAGAACATCTGATTGAATGTAATGATTCAGACAAGCATATATAAAAACACAAGCATAAGGAACAACAATAAAAAACAGCAGCTCTTCTATTGGCAAATTGAAAATATAAATGCCACTTAAATATTGTTCGTTAAATCCCCAAATCTGGTACTCAGTAAAAGCCACGTCCCACGGAACGAAAACCAACATCATCACAAAAAGACTTAAAAAAAGGGGCTTCCAGTCCTTGTAAAACGCAACCTTTTTATCAAAACTTAAAAGAAGGGGGCCAATTATGGTTAAGCCATCGATTAGGAGATACAAGTACTTCATCAAGAAGCCGCATTATTAGCCTTTTTCGCCTCTCGGATGTATTTCAGTGGAACAATTAACATTCCAAAACATTCTCCATCTTCTTTGCCAAGATGTTTGTGGTGAACTTTATGTGCTTTTCTTATTCCCATTAAATAGCTGTTTTTACTCTTTTTTAGCCACTTGAATCTTTGATGAATAAAAACATCGTGTACTAAAAAGTAACAAGCACCGTACAGGGCTATACCAATGCCAACATCAACCATCGGGGGCAATTGATACATCATTCCAAACATTATAAAAAGCCAAGACGGGAGCGCAAAAACCAATATAAATAAATCGTTTTTTTCGATAAACCCCGGCCGTCTTACATGGTGGTCTGCATGAATGTTCCAAAAAACTCCGTGCATTATATACTTGTGCGTAAACCACGCAACAAATTCCATTGCAAAAAAAGCAATTACAATTACAACTATACTCGTTAATGTACTCAAATCGACGTGTTTAAACCAAAATTAAGTATTGTAAAGAACACTACCAAGACTAAAAACACCACGACCGCAAATTTGTTCTTTAATTCTGATTTAATGGTGAAGCCCACCACCTGAATTAGATATGCTATAATAAACCATGCTATGAAATTTTGAAGTGGCGGAGGGTTGTGTAAACCCCAACTCCAAAAATCTAGCTTAATTGCAACCGGCTCCATCAAAACATCTAGGCCAACCATGAGTAGCGAACCAAGCAATGATTTAATCCACTTATTACTCGAAATTTTTGTGACAACCACCATGGTGCAGTAAATAAGTATGGCCCAATTGAGACCAATAATTACAGACACATCAAACAATTTAATTCCAAGAGCCTCGCCATATTCATAAGAGCCAAATATCCAGCCAGTATTAACTCCTATTGCTTCAAACCCAAATCCAATAATCGCAGAAAACAACAAAATGTAAACATCCCCGCGATCAAATTTCCCGTGTGTTATCGCAAGTAATACCGCAACAAAAATAAGGTTATACGCAGAGAGTGAAGCGTACCAGGCTCCATTCTTTCCTAGTATTCCAACGGTACCAACAACATATATTATCAGTAATAATATGGTACTTAAGATTAAAATGTTTTTACGTTTAATCATAGTGCGGATTTGGGATTAAGTCAGCAACAATTTGAGCAGAAAGCAAACAAAGCGGGATACCACCCCCTGGATGAACCGACCCTCCTGTAAAATAGAGTCCTCTTATTTTTTTCTTAAAGTTCGGATGTCTTAAAAAGGCAGCAAATTTACTGTTAGAACTTGCTCCATACAAAGCCCCTTGATAAGAAGATGTTTTAGACTCTATTAATTCTGGGGTTAGCAGTTCTTCTAATTGTATTAGTGGCTCAATTTCTACCTTTAAAATTCTACTCAATTTGTTTAAAATGGATTTTCGAGAGTCAGCAATTAGCTTTTCCCAATTTTGCCCACGATTACTTGGCACATTAATCATAACAAACCAATTTTCACATCCATCTGGTGCGTCCGACTTTTTAGCTTTAGATGAGATGTGTACATAGATTGATGGGTCGTTTGAAATTGAATGCTCTTGAAATATAGCCTTGAATTCCTCCTGATAATCGTCTGAAAAAAATATGTTGTGTAAATCAAGGTTGGGAAATTCTTTCTCAATTCCCCAATAAAAAATAATAGCAGAACTTGACCTTTCTTGTGTTAAAGTCGACTCTGGTGCTTTAACACTCGGCATGAGCTTCTTATATGTTGGAACAATATCCATATTGGAAACGACAACATCAGCAAAGACCTCTTCTGCCGCTCTTATTCCAATTGCAGTTTTATTTTTGATTAATATTTCTTTTACGGGGTTTTCAAAATGGAAATGAACACCAATATCCTTTGCTAATCTATATAAACTTTGGGTTATCGAATACATTCCTCCTTTTGGAAAATACGCTCCTAAATTATGTTCTAGATGTGGAATCATCGTAAAAATTCCAGGTGCTTGGTACGGGGAAGACCCGTTATAGGTCGTAAACCTATTAAAAAGCTGCACTAACTTTGGGTCGCTTAGCCTTTCTCTATTAACTGCATCAACAGTTTTCGAAATGTTCATTCCAAAAATATTCAGAATGGCTTTCAGTGTTTCTAGACTTAAATAGGTTGATGACTTGTGCAAAGAGCTCTCTAAAAACACCTTTGAAGTAAGGTTGTAAATTTTCTCCGAATGTTTCAAATATGCTTCAATCTGACTAGCTTCTACATCAAATACATTAGCGGCTTCTTGAGCGAATGTTTGGGCATTTGAATCAGCCGAGAACATCGTTCCATCCTCCCAAAAATAATTGCAAATAACATCTCTTTTGTCGTATTGAAAATAGTCGCTCGGGCTTTTTCCAGTACTTGATATTAAATCTTCTACTAAATTCGGAAGCGTGAATAAAGATGGCCCGGCGTCAAAACGATAGCTGCCTACGCTAATTTCTGAAAGCTTGCCTCCCGGATATGAATTAGCCTCAAAAACACTCACATCATACCCCATGCCTTTTAACCTAATTGCACTCGCAATACCTGCAATACCTGAGCCTATGATAATCGCTTTTTTCAATTCGGAAGTTTATTCATTACAAAACAGGTCAAAACTTAAGTATCCAGCACACAAGTTAATTTTAGGTTGATTTAAGTAAACTTTCGTTTTTCCTTATCAAAATTAAAGGAAACTGTGGTCTTAATGGTCGCATTCAATTCATTTAGCATAGAATAAAGGCCTAGGTACGTTCTATTCACATAAACCAAGTGTTTTGACCCTCTGGCACTGCCTGCTTTTTTGAGGTCTTTGCGCTTAGACAGTTCCAAACCATACTCATGAACACTGTTGTAGTATTTATCCCCTCCAAAATAAAACTCATCCGCTCGAAAAGGCATCGTTAAAAGTTGCATTAAATTTTTGAACACATCAAAAAACATGTGTCGTTCTTCATCACTATCCTCGGTTGTAATAAAATCAAGGTCTATGAACAAACTCATTAATTCATCGTCGCTACCGTGTAGAAGCCGATCATCCATCAATTGAAAGTACTTACTGTAAAACTCTTCTGGAATTCTTTTAACACAACCAAAGTCTATTACCCCAACGCTTCCATCTGCTTTGAATAGAAAATTACCCGGGTGAGGGTCCGCATGTATCGCCTTGAGTTTATTTAATTGAAAATCATACAGATCCCACAACCTCTGTCCTATCTGATTTTTTATCTCTTGAGTCGGGTTTGTTTTTAAAAACTCTTTGATATGCATCCCTTCAAGCCAGTCCATTGTAAGGATTCGGTCACCTGAAAGTTCAGGATAATAGTTCGGGAAATATACACCAACAAGATCTTTACACGCCGATCCAACTTCCATAGATTGCTTGAGTTCAAGTTCGTAGTCCGTTTCCTCAAGGAGTTTACTTTCTACTTCATCTAAATATTGTTTTATCTCTTTTTCTTTAACCCCCATCATTCGCATCGCAATTGGCTTGACCAACTTCAAATCCGATTTAACCGAATCAGCTACACCTGGATATTGAATCTTAACTGCCAACGTTTTGCCATTTAAACTTGCTTTGTGAACCTGACCTATCGAGGCAGCATTTGTTGCGTGCTTTGAAAATGAATCAAACATCTCTGAAGGTGACTTCCCAAAATTTTGCCGAAACGTTTTTACAACCAAGGGGTAGGAAAGGGGTGGTGCGCTATACTGAGCTTGAGCAAATTTTTCCGTGAAAGCTGCTGGCATCATGCCTTTATCCATGCTAATGATTTGAGCCATTTTTAAAGCCCCGCCCTTTAGCTCACTTAGGGACTTGTAAATGTCCTCTGCATTGTCTTCGATTAAATCTTGTTTAGCATGCTCGTTTCCAACGGCTCTTTTTGCATAATACTTAACATAATTACCTCCTATTTTCGCACCTGTAGAAACTAATTTCGCCGCACGCTTCACTTTGCTGACGGGAATTTTGTCTTGCTCTTTCATTCTCTGTAAGATTACACGTTTTAAAGATAACGGAAATGAATGCTAAATGTTCTTTGACTTGAATAATTTAGCAAGCAATTTGATCATTACTCTGAGCCTATGGGCAATACATCAAAAGGCGTATCTAATACGCTTTATTTTGATACATAAATTTGGCAAATTCTATCGCCACATCTAACGGACCTTTTCTCATCAGCTCAAAAAGTAGATTTACTGACTTTTCAATTGCTGCATCCGTTATTTGATAATCTTTAGAATCGTCATTGGCCCAAACCCTAGACACATATAAAAATTGTAGCCATAAAACGTCCTTATAGTAATCAGAAATGTACAGCCTTTCGACAATTTCTTCACTGGTAATGGCTTCTGAAAGAATGGAATTAATCATCTCGATGTAGGCCACTTTAAACTCCGCTAAAAACCACGGTTCGAAACTTTGTCTCGAAAGTCTCGTTAATCGGTGTCTTGCAAAATTTATATTTTGTTTATACACTTCCATCAATGTGTAATAGAACGACAAGACTTTTTCTTTTCCTGAATAAGTTGGGAATTCTTCATCAAGGTCTAAAGCAATTTGTACATGCTGAAAAATATTGTGCCAAATTTCTTTTTCTAAAACCTTAAATGAACTGTAAAGAGCATGGAATTCAGATTCCTCAATGCCAAGCTCAAGCGTGAACGCCAAAACGGTTTCTGGTTCATTACCTGTTTCCAGTAATACCCTAAGGTACTCTGTCTTAATTAATTCGCTTATGTCTTGCTCTTGATTATTCAAGGAAAACAAATTTAGAATATTCTTCCTCTTTATTGATGCGCGTGATGTACATTAATTTTAAATTAGTGAAATAATGGTGCTAAATTTTAAAAAACGTTCCCCGTTATTGATTTTGTTTTCATTAGCAATTCTCTGTGCAATTTATTTTTTCTATTCACCCTTCAAAACTTGGCTGAAATATGCCATTGGGAATCAAAATGGTTGGAATATCATTAAAACGAGCAATGGCAGCATTAACCGTATCGCACTCACATCACCTAAATTTCTCGTTGATACGTTGTATCCATCCATGACTGGCCCTACGGCTACACATTATTTTAACTTAGAACAACCTTTTGGCGCAAAAATCAATTGGCTTGTTGGCTACTCGACTTGTGTAATAAATTCAGCAGGAGAGATTCTGTCAGACGACTTCCTGTGCCACAACAACCTGGATTATAATACGACAGACTATTACCATAATTGGGGCCTCAAAGGCCGTGCGGAATCGTTAGTCCCTAGACTTGCCACATTAACACAAGGACAAACGGCTATTCAATTTCCTAAGGGATTTGGAATTCCCCTAAAGAGCAATCAAGTTTTATCCGCTTCTACACAAGTTTTGAATGTCACCGACAAGTTCATCAACCAAGAGATACAACACAAAATTGAATTAGATTACACTTCAAATAAAAATTTAAAGCCTCCTCTCAAACCTTTATTTCAACAAAGTGTTATGGTATTGGTAGAAGTAGACACCAATAAATTAGCTGAAAAAATTCGACACCCTAATATTGATTGTTTACCGGTCATGTCTACCATTAACTCTTTAAAGGTCTGTAGCAGTGGCGAAGTATATACGGGTCATTGGGTTCTACCCGAAGGTAAAGACACCATTGTGCGAGATGTTACTGAATTATTAAAACTTCCTTTTAGCACCACCTTACACTATGCAAGTGTCCATGTACACCCACATTGCACTTCGCTTGAATTAATTGATCGGTCCGCTGGGAAATCCATATTTAAATCAAAAATTAATAACGATAGCACGCAATCAAGAATGTACGTTATTGAGGATTTTTCTAGCGAAGAAGGAATTAAATTATTCAAAGATCATTCCTATGAATTAGTATGCATCACTAATCACCACTTAAAAGACAAAAGGGACATGATGGCAGTAATGTTGCTTTATTTAAGAGATTCTGAGCTAGAAAAAATACTAGATTAAATAGTCTTTACAGACTGTCGAGAGCTAGTTCCAGCATTCCATTAACATATATTTTTGTTTCTACGACTTCACCTTCCGGATTATACCTTTTTACTTTACCATTTAAATCTCCGTCACTATATTGTTCTTCAAGCAAAAGCGCCCCGTTAGGCCACCACATTTTGCTTGGGCCATTCTTCTTTCCGTTCTCAAATAATAATTCTCTTTCTTTCTCCCCATCTTTGTAATAGCCTAGCTGCTTGGTCTCCAATCCTGTCTTTATGTGGTGTTCTATTTTACAATCAGAAAAAGATTCTACCGCAGTCCCTGTGTATGGCGACCCTTTATACTCATAAAATGGAATTTCATGAGCAAATCTGATATCCAGATCCTCATAAAGTACTGAATCATTCTCTGAGCAAGCGAAGCTCAAGAAAATTAAAACGTTAGAAATTAATAGCGAAATTCTCATCTTTTTAAAGGTAGTTGATTCTTGTTTTTAAACTTGTAATTTTTGTCGAAAACTCCTGTAATTCCTCATTCATTCTCCTAAAAAGCAATAGCCACGCGACAAATACACATTTAATTTCCGCATCATCAAATTATTACTGTACGAAAAACTTGATTGTTTCAATAACAGAGTCATTAATCAATGAAACGCAGTAAAACCCTGGTGCAAGTTGTTTGACTGGAAAAATAACTTCTTGCTTTTGTTCTGTTCTATCCAGAATTACTTGTCCGCTAAGCCCGATCAGTCTCAACCTATAGGCACTTTTAGGTCTTTGGTTTAAAACCACTTGGAGTTGATTTTGATTTTGCTTTACTCGACGTATGCTGAGCCTTCCATCCTCTTCAAAGAAAACTTTACTTGGCTGAGAATATTGAAACGCACCATCAAAATCAGTTTGTTTTAATCGATAAAATGAAACGGGAGAGATTGGGTTAAAATCTGTAAACCGATAGTTTGTGATGCTTTGGGTTGTTCCAGAACCGTTAACCACTGCTATTTCTTTAAAATCAATGCCGTTCTCGCTCCTCTCTATACAATAAAAAGCATTGTTGGTTTCCGATGCACTCGTCCAGGCTAACAGCGCATTCTTGTCTTTGGCTTCCGCTTTAAAACTAATAAGCTCTGCTGGTAAAGGGGTGTTACCCTGAACCGTAATGTTATCAATCGTAATGTACTCTGAACCCGCTGAGTTGCGAACTGTTATTCGAATTTCTAAGGTTGAGCCGCTAAGACCCGTAACTGTTAAATTAGCGGATCCCCAATCGGTATCCGAATTACGACAATCTCCTTGTGTGAGTCCATCGTCGCCGAAAAACGTATGGTTCGCGCACGAACTGTAAAGTCCGCACCAGCCCAAATAGTTCTGAACAAGCGTCCATCCTCCGCCATCAATTTGGTATTC
>CAJQPO010000098.1 GCA_905480225.1 uncultured Flavobacteriales bacterium
CCTCCACTAGAAACCACTGCGTTCTTACAACGCATATTGTATAGCATTAAGATTTTTTCGTAAGTTTCGCCAGGCACATCTGGGAAATCGAACACATAATTTCTGCCCGATGAATCCCATGTTAATGTCTGAAAAACAACAGTGTCTTGCGCGATTATTTGTGATGAAAAAAGAATAGAACAGGTAAGGAGAAAAACAATTCTTCTTGCCTTTGAGAATAATAAGTTAGTCATTTTCGGTGGTTATGATAAAAAATACTAGCGTTAAAAGTCGCTAAAAAAAATTATAATAAAAAGTTGAGTGGTAAAGTTATTTTATAAGAATAGAAATGCATTCCTGATTTACGGACAAAATAACTAATCCATAAACTGTAAATCGTGAAGACGCTTGTAGTAACCTTCATCTATTTTCAATAAATCAGTGTGATTTCCTTGTTCTACAACCTCACCATTATCCAATACAATAATTCGATCACTATTATGTATTGTTGAAAGTCTATGTGCAATAATTATAGCTGTCCTACCCTGTGAAAGTTTTTTAATTGCACGTTGAATAAGAAACTCTGATTCCGTATCAATAGAGGAAGTGGCCTCATCGAGCACAAGAATTCGAGGTTGGTAAACATAAGCCCGAATAAACGAGATTAGTTGTCTTTGCCCAACCGAAAGCAATCCTCCACGTTCTCTTACATTGAAATCATAATTACCTGGCAAATTCATAATAAAATCATGTGCGCCTACGTATTTTGCAGCTGCAACAACTTGCGTCCTGGTGATGGAACGGTCACCTAAAGTGATGTTGTTATGAACCGTATCTGAAAAAAGAAAAACGTCTTGCAGCACTAAAGCTACATTTGTTCGGATTGTATCTTTAGCATAGTTTCTGATATCCGCACCATCAATTAATATGGTGCCATTCTGAAATTCATAAAAGCGGCTAATCAAATTAATTATCGAAGTCTTACCTGCACCAGTAGCACCAACAAATGCTACCGTTTCTCCTTGCTCTACTTTGAACGACACCCCTTTCAGCACTTTTTCTGATTCGTTGTAAGAAAAATTTACAGACTTAAATTCAATATCACCATTAAATTCAGCTTTACGAATCAAGCCTTTATCATGTACGTATTCCTCCGTATCTAATACCTTAAAAACACGTTCTGAACCCACCATTCCCATTTGCAAAACATTAAAACGGTCTGCCAACATCCGAATCGGACGATACAAGTTGGAAATCAACATGATATACATGGTTATTGTGCCCGCCAATTCAGCTCCATCTATTGCCTCTGATTTTAACATGAGTGAGGAACAAACCATAACCAAACCCAGCGATGCCGCACTTAAAATTTCTACACTCGGTAAAAAAACAGAAAATGCCCAGACCGATTTTATATGTGCTTTTTTGTGCTTTTCATTAATCAATCTAAAGGTAGCGGCTTCCTTTTTTTCTCTATTGAAAATTTGAACAATTTTCATACCTGTAATGTGTTCTTGCGTAAAAGAATTCAAATTTGCAACTTCTGCTCTAACTGAACTAAAAGCTGCTTTGATTACTTTTTTAAAGACCACTGTGGCCCATATCAATATTGGAATTGGTGCGAGTGCAGCCAGTCCTAGCCGCCAATCGTAAACCATCATGAGCGTTACAACTAAGGCCAATTTCAATAAATCGCTGGAAATCGTTAAGATACCCTGAGAAAAAACATCTGCAATTGTTTCGATATCAGACACCGCTCTGGTTACCAACCTGCCAATAGGGTTTTGATCAAAATATTTTAAACGCAGGGAGCAAACTTTTCTAAAAAGTTCTACTCGTATGTCTCGAATCACATTCTGTCCCACGATATTAGACATGTTCGTGATTGAAAATTGAATCACGGCTTCAAGAAATATCAAACCAACCAGAATAACAGCCAAATTTGCCAATCCGTCCTTATCATTGAATTTAACAAACACCGATACCATTTGGCCAATAAAAAATATTCGCAACATTAACAATGCGCCACCAAGAATCGTCAAAAACAAAGAAAAAATGAACATGAGTCTGTAAGGTCTAGCGTAGCTCAAAACCCTCCTAAAAAGTTTAATATCAAATGCTTTTCCCGTGACTGAACTCATAAAGTATTATTCGGATATTTTACGGCCACGAGAGATAAACCATTTGCCGGAACGGACTTACCAGCTTTGCCACGGTCTTTGGAATTAATGATTTCATTAAAATCTTCCTGTTCAATTTTACCTTCTCCAATCTCGATCATAGTTCCGACTATGGCACGTACCATATTCCTTAAAAAACGATTTGCCTGTATGGTGAAAACAATGCCCGTTTCAGAATGTTCCCATCGTGCTTGAGTAATAACGCAATCATTGGTGTGCGCCTCAGTATTTACTTTAGAGAATGAGGTGAAATCACGATGATTGAACAAAAAGCCACAAGCGGCATTCATCTTATCTATATCAAGCTTTCTATAGTGCCTGTATGATTGCCACCTGATGAATGGATTTTTTTGATAATGTAAATGGTACTTGTATGTCCTGGAAATCGCACTAAATCTAGCATGTAATAAATCGTCCACCTTACAAATTGTTTTTATGGCAATATCCTTAGGCAGCATGTTATTTAAATTGTGTACCGCCTTAAGTATATCTATTGCAGTTGCATAATCAAAATGAGCATAAAACTCCTCGGCATGAACCCCAGTATCTGTGCGCCCACAGCCCGTTAAACTAAAATCCGAATTATTAAAGTAATTGGATCCTACATCAGTCAGTACTTGTTGAACAGAAATAGCATTGGGCTGAATTTGCCAGCCATGGTATCGAGTTCCGTCATATGCCAATTCAATAAAGTACCGCATCTACACAAAAGTAATCTTCGTATTAAATTATTCGGTAATCCAATAAAAAATCATTCTTTTGAAAAGTGAAAAGAATTGGTTTAATATCTGACACCCATAGTTATTTGGAGCCTAATTTATTCAAATACCTGGAGAAATGCGATGAAATTTGGCATGCAGGTGACATTGGGTCACTTGAAATAACAGATCGTTTGAAATCAATTGCTCCAGTTAAAGCAGTTTATGGAAATATTGATAATCATCACATAAGGCAAGAATTCAAACTTCATGAACGATTCATTTGTGAAGGAGTTGACGTATGGATGACACATATTGGAGGTAAGCCCTATGTGTACAACCCAAAAATAAAGGACCAACTGAACAATAATCCTCCAAAGTTATTCATCTGTGGTCATTCACATATATGCAAAGTACAAATGGACAAGCGTCTCAAAATGCTTTACATGAACCCTGGAGCAGCTGGGATTCATGGATTTCACCAAATAAAAACAATGTTGCGCTTCACATTATCTTTGGGTACAATAAAAGATTTAGAAGTTGTTGAACTTGGCCCAAGAGCAAAAAGTCCTAATTCGCCAATCAACTAGCGCAATCGGTCAGATTCTCTGACTAGTTTCTCGTCTTTTTTAATCGCGCGATTTGCTAAAAAAACAAATGGGAATGACGCTACTGTAAGAAAAAGTCCCGCTCCGTATCCTATAGTGACGGATTGACCACTTGCTGTTAGAACGGCAAAAATATTGAACGTATCGTAAAATACAAAACCAAGAATCAGTAATAAAAACAAATACATCACTTTCCCGATAAACAATTGGTTGGTTCTTTTTTTAAACTGAAAAATACTAATCAAACTAATGCTGGCGACAACGGGAATGACTATGTTATATGGAAACCAGCTCATTGCACCCTGAACATTTTCAAAACCAAGCAAATTAAATGGAACCGTTTGCTCTCCAACTTTATAAATTGAAAAATCAAAAAAGAACGTTAACCACAAACAGATGGATGACAAGAAAAGATATATAGTCTGAATTCTTTGAATCATACTTTAATTTTGAGAACAAATATAGTTCGCACGAATAAATTATGAGCAATAAATTTGCTTTTGCTTAACAATTGTTGAAATAAATTAGCGGAATACACAAACAAACTATTTATTTTATTACTATACTTGCAGTGTTCTTAAAAGTCAAAAGTTCTTTTTGACTAAAAACTTTAAACTAAAATCTTTTAAAAAAGATACTTATTTATATCCCAATTTAAATTTTACATGTACGATATTCTTGCATTAAACGAAAAGAAAGTTGCAGAGCTGAAAGACATAGCTGATGAACTAAAAATCAAAAAAATTGATAAGCTCAAAAAACAAGAGCTCATATACAAAATCCTTGACGAACAGGCAATAAGTCCCAAGACGGAGACTGTTCCAGTTAAAGACAGCGATACAGAGAGAAAGCCTGTGCGTAGAAACAGTGGTCAAGACAACAGAAGAAACAGAACAAGGCCTCAAAACAATACCAACGCATCCACTAAATCGGAAGATAAAACCGAAAAACCGAAGAAGACTAACCGTTCAGAAGAAAAAGAAACGGTTACTAATTCTACAGCATCGGAGAATCCTACTTCAAAAGATGGCCCGAAATCAGAAGAAACTTCTAATCATGACAGAAGGCGTCATGATAACAACAGAGGAGACAGGAAAGGAAGAGATCATCAATCTAGGAACTCCAATCAAGATAGAAAAGAGAAAGTTGACCCGGCTGAATTACACGGTTATAATTTTGATGGCATCATTCATAACGAAGGTGTAATTGAAATAATGCCTGATGGATACGGTTTCCTTAGGTCCTCAGACTATCATTATTTGGCATCACCAGATGACGTATATGTCTCACAATCTCAAATTAAACTCTTTGGACTAAAAACGGGTGACACAGTCAATGGTACAATCAGACCTCCTAAGGAAGGTGAAAAGTACTTTCCATTATTGGAAGTATCCAGTATTAACGGAAGAGAACCGTCATTCGTAAGAGATCGTGTTCCTTTTAAATATTTAACTCCTTTATTTCCAGACGAAAAAATTAAATTAACTGGCCACAGTAAAGATAATTTGTCGACGAGAGTAATGGATCTATTCTCACCGATTGGAAAAGGTCAAAGAGGGATGATTGTCGCCCAACCAAAAACAGGTAAAACGGTATTATTAAAAGATGTTGCAAATGCAATTGCAGCAAATCATCCCGAAATTTACCTTATTGTTCTTCTAATTGACGAAAGACCTGAAGAGGTTACAGATATGCAACGATCTGTTAATGCAGAAGTTGTTGCTTCTACTTTTGATGAACCGGCTGAAAGACACGTAAAAGTTTCTAACATCGTATTGGAAAAAGCTAAACGAATGGTAGAATGTGGACATGATGTTTGCATTTTGTTAGATTCCATTACAAGATTAGCTCGGGCCTACAATACAGTTGCTCCTGCTTCTGGCCGTGTATTATCTGGTGGTGTTGATGCTAATGCGCTTCAAAAACCAAAGAGATTTTTCGGAGCTGCTCGTAAAATTGAAAATGGTGGATCCTTATCCATTATTGCAACAGCTTTAACGGAAACCGGTTCTAAAATGGACGAAGTAATTTTCGAAGAATTTAAAGGAACAGGTAATATGGAACTCCAGTTAGATCGTAAAATTTCTAATCGAAGAATATATCCAGCCATAGACATTTTAGCTTCTGGAACGAGGAGAGAAGATTTACTAATGGATAAAGAAGCATTGCAGCGCATTTGGATTCTTAGAAAACATTTAGCCGACATGAATCCGGTTGAAGCAATGGAATTCGTCAGAGACCGAATGAACGGTACTCGAAGCAATGAAGAGTTTCTTATTTCTATGAACGGATAACTCCTAATTAATGGATTAAAAGCACCCGCCTTTTGGTTGGTGCTTTTTTATTGAAAATAATCGTTGGATTCTACAAGAAAAATAGCACTCATTTTTGGCCTTTCGTGGATCATTATAAAATTGGTTATTTTTAATTTAGGATATGCTGTCGAGCTATTTACGGTAACGGCAATGGTGAATTTACTTTTTTTGCTTTTAGTCATCTTTTTTACTCTTCATTTTCGTCGACAAAAAGGGTTTAACATCGAAAAAGTAGAATTTCTTTCAGACCTGAAAGAAGCAATGAAAGCTGGCAGTATTTACACCATTATTTTTGCAGGATTTATTTTAGTCTATTTTTCAGCTATCGACCCAAACTTTGCTGTAAATAGAATGGAAATGCAAGGAATAATTGCTCCGGAAAATATAGATTTTGATGCAATTAAAGCACAGAATCCAATAAAATTGAAAGACTTAAGCAAAGAAGACTTCTTACTAAGAGAAGCAGAAACCCGGGCTTTATTCGCATCCCCGCTGCTCGTATCAACCATATTTTTAGCAGGAATGATGCTTATATCACTTTTTTATTCTTTTTTAACTGTCATCTTTTACCGAAAAGTATTGTCAAAATTGAGATAAAGCTCCATTTATTTCATGATTTGTACTACGAAAACTTTTTACTTAAATGTAGAATGAGATTTATTATTGTACTTTAATTGCATTATAAATTAGCCATGCAGAAATCTACGACCAATTACGGTGCTTTAGGCACATTAATTACCATCTTTTTTTTCTGGGGATTCGTTGCCGCAAGTAATGATATTTTGATTCCCGTTTTTAAAAAAGCCCTCGATTTATCTCAATTTGAATCGCAACTTATATCAGTAGCATTTTACGTCGCATACACCGTTGGTTCCATTTTATATTTTGTTATTTCTGCTGTCCTGAAAAAAGACATATTAAATTCTTTAGGATACCGAAACGGATTAGCAATTGGCTTAATCATCTCTGCAATTGGAACACTCTTATTTATACCTGCAGCTAACAATGCCTCTTTTCCAATACTAATCGCAGGATTATTCATTGTCGGTTTGGGATTTTCTCTTCAACAGATTGCTGCGAATCCACTGGCCGTTCAAATGGGTGATCCGACAAAAGGGAACATGCGGCTGAGCCTTGCAGGTGGGGTAAACAATGTAGGAACGACCATTGGTCCTGTCATTGTATCTTTTGCCATTTTTGGAGGTATTTCTAATGGAAATACTACCATTAACTTAGAAGCTGTGCAAACTCCTTATTTGGTGCTTGGTGCAGCTTTTGTCTTGGCTGCTATTTTGTTTAAGTTTTCAAATGTGCCTGATCGAATTGGCAATAATGAAGACAATTCATCAAGTGGCAACATTGTTCAAACGCTTAAATACCCGCAAGTTTTATTGGGCATGATTGCTATTTTCTTATACGTGGGTGTAGAAGTTTCCACCGCAAGTAATCTGCCGGAATTCATGAAACAAAAATTAGGTACCGCAGAGAATGAAGTAGCTCCTTTTGTTTCGCTATTTTGGGCAAGCCTCATGATTGGAAGATGGACTTCAGCAGCAGGTGCCTTCAACCTTAAAAAGACAACAAAAGTTAAACTTGGTGTACTGCTGCCTTTTGTTGCATTTGCCCTCTTCTTGCTCATTAATTTCATTGCTGGATATCCAGTAGATAATTTTTATCCTTACCTATTCATTGTAATCATTTTAGCCACCGCTGATTCAATTAGTGAAGGGAATCCCATTAGACAACTATTGCTTTATTCCTTTTTAGCCATTGCATCTTTAGTCGTTGGTATATTTGCTAGTGGAATGATTAGTGTATTTGCCTTTATAGCAGTGGGTCTTTTTTGTAGCACTCTTTGGCCTTGTATTTTTACATTAGGCATTGTGGGATTAGGAGATAAAACCAATACCGCTTCTAGTTTGTTGATTATGATGATTATGGGAGGTGGTATCGTGTCTGCAATACAAGGTGCTTTAGCAAGTGATGATTATTTGGGTATTCAACACTCTTATTGGGTGGGAGTTGCTTGTTTTGTGTACTTAGGATTCTTCGCATTAGCTTCGAAAAAAATTCTAGCCAAAAGAGGAATTAATTATGAAGAACTAAGTGAGGAGCAGACAGGTTAAAAACCCAAGTTGAATTTCGCCCTCACTGAATCAATTGTATATTTTTTTTGAACTGTTGTAAAATGAGAAACTGCTTAATTTTAATCTTTGTCTTATCATTCTTTGGCTGCGAATCCAATAGAAATGAGGATAACAGTGCCGTTAATCCTATTTTAAAATCTCCTTTTGACTTGGTTAACACTTTTATCGGTACAGGTGGCCATGGTCATACATTTCCGGGTGCAACCGCACCACATGGTATGGTTCAACTGAGTCCGGATACGCGCCTAGAAGGATGGGACGGCTGTGGAGGGTATCACTACACCGACTCGATTATCTTCGGATTCAGTCACACCCATCTGAGTGGTACCGGAATCCCGGATTACGGAGACGTCCTACTCACACCCTTTACGGGTGATAAAATTAACCTTGAAGATGCCATTGAGCGGATTACAGCACCAAGTTATTTTGATAAGTCTACAGAAAAAGCGCATCCAGGATACTACAGCGTATTTCTTGAAAATCATGACTTAGCAGTAGAGCTCTCTACCACCGAAAGAACGGGAATGCATCGATATGTAAATTTATCAGAAGACGAACTTCATGTATTAATCGACCTCAGGCATAGAGATAAACTAAGAGGGTACGAAATTGACTTTGTTTCTGATCGTGTTATTCGTGGAAAAAGAATTTCACAGGCATGGGCAAATGAACAACATGTTTATTTCTATATGGAATTCTCAGCACCTTTCCATGTTACACCATTTTCAAATAACGAGTCAGTAGATTCCATCAGAAAGCAGTTTGCTCAGCTATCATTCGGAGCTTTAGACTCCCTTTTAGTGAAAGTGGGAATATCTGCCGTTGATATTGCAGGAGCCCAACAAAATTTAGAGATTGAAAATTCGAATTGGAATTTCGAAAAAATTCGGGAGGAAATGAAAAACAAATGGGAATCTGCTCTTAGTAAAATTGAAATTGAAGGAGGAACAGAGGAACAGCGTACTATCTTCTATAGTGCACTATACCACGCGATGATTGTTCCCAACTTATTTTCTGATCAGGATGGGAGATACCGAGGAGTCGACATGAAGATTCATCAAGATTCTTCGGACCTGACCTATACAATCTTCTCTCTTTGGGACACGTTCCGGTCTGCCCATCCACTCTACACTCTCATTGATCAAACGAGAACTAATTCTTACATCAATACATTTCTAAAACATTATGATCAAGGTGGTAAACTACCGATGTGGGAACTATCGGCTAATTATACCGGTTGCATGATTGGATATCATGCAGTACCCGTAATAGCCGATGCACACATAAAAGGAATTACAGGTTGGGATATAAATAAAGCCTTCGAAGCCATGGTCAGTGCAGCAAATACAGATCATCTTGGCATTACTAATCACATTCAACAAGGTTATATTTCCATGGGAAATGAACCAGAATCAGTGTCTAAGTTATTAGAATATTGCTACGATGATTGGTGCATAGGAAGTATGGCGGAAAGAATTAGTGATCAACGAGCGCATGAATTTTACAACCGTTCTCTTCATTACAAAAACATATTTGACCCAGAAACAGGATTTATGCGAGGTCGAAATAACGGTATGTTTCAGTTTCCTTTTGATCCATCTGAAGTTAATTTTTGTTTCACTGAAGCTAACAGTTGGCAATACAGCATGTTTGTTCCTCAAGACATTTCAGGCATGATTCAACTTTATGGTGGACCAGACACTTTTGAGGCCAAGTTAGATGAATTATTCAGCACAGCATCCAATGTTAGTGGAAGGCACCAAGTAGATATTACGGGATTGATTGGTCAATATGCACATGGAAACGAACCAAGTCACCACATGGCGTATTTATACAATTATATTGGAAAACCTTGGAAAACAGCTGAAAAAGTTGAACAGATCATGCGTGAATTATACACGAGTAATCCAGATGGCTATTGCGGCAACGAAGATTGTGGTCAAATGTCTGCATGGTATGTTTTAAGTGCTCTTGGCATTTACGCGGTAACCCCTGGTACTGATTATTATACCATCGGGCATCCAATTTTTGATTCGGCAACCATTCATCTAGAAAATGGCAATGACTTCACCATTTCTGCTGCCCGCGAAAGCAACCGTTCCTTTGGAGTAAAATCGTGCTTTTTAAATGGCATGAAATACAATAAATCATTTATTAATCATTTCGACATCATGAAAGGTGGAGAACTTCATTTTGAACTGACAGATAATAAACAAAAAGAATTCGGAACTCAAGTCGGGAATATTCCCATAACATCGGTTCAAAATAACGCTATTCTGCCGGTCCCGTATTTTGTAGCGGAAAACTACTCATTCGAAGACAGTCTTCTTATTGAAGTAAAATCTCCATTGAACAAAAAGATGAATTTTATAGTTAACATCAATGGCAAAACTCAACAATACGATGGGCCGTTTTGGCTAAAAGAAACTTCTCTCATCGAAGCTAGAATTATCAATGAACGAGATCAAGAGAGCCTTCCAGCCATAGGGACTTTCAAGAAAAGAGATAAAAACATGACCATCATTGATTTATCTGCCTATGCCAATCAATATGCAGGTGGTGGAAAACAAGCACTGGTAGACGGCATCGATGGGGGATTTGATTACAGAACTGGATTTTGGCAAGGTGTGCAGGGTACTGATTATTTCATTACTATCGACAGAGGCAGACAAAGACCCATTAATCAAGTTACAATAGGCTGTTTTCAAGACATCAAGTCCTGGATATGGTTTCCAAAAGAAATTGAAATATATACTTCAAATGACAACATAAATTTTACACTTTCCACTACAATCACTAACGATTTCAGCAGAGAGTCATTCGGTAATTTCAAACATGATTTCGAAACATCTTTAAAAGGAAACGCGAGATACATTAAAATTAATGCTGTCTATCCAGGAGATTGCCCTCAATGGCATCTTGGAGCAGGCGGGAAAGCATGGATTTTTATGGATGAGGTTACAATTGATTAGATGACGACTACCACTCTTTCATGTACTTCGCGTCTATCATTTCATTTCCCGACGTTGTAGCATGTGCATAATTGAATCCTGCATATACTGAATAGCCCCCTGATTGCCCGTATTTATCTAATGCCAGAAAGCCAACCTGTAAATTAGTCAGGTCATCGTGTTTCCTAATGATTCTATGAACCGCTTCTTTACAAGCTTCTTCTGGAGTTGCACCACCACGCATAAGTTCAACAACAATAGCACTACCGGCAATACGGATAACTGCCTCGCCAACCCCGGTTGCGCATGCTGCTCCGACTTCTCCATCAACAAACAACCCTGATCCAATGATTGGAGAATCTCCTACTCTGCCGTGTAATTTATATGCCATGCCACTTGTAGTGCACGCACCAGCAAGCTGACCATCCTTGTCTATCCCAAGCATACCAATCGTATCGTGATTTTCACTATTAATTTGCGGGTTGTAATTACTTTGGAGTTTCCACTTCTCCCATGCTAACCTTGATTCTTCCGTCAATAAATTCGATTCTTCAAATCCTTTTTCAATAGCAAATTCCAATGCCCCTTTTCCTGAAAGCATTACGTGTGGTGTTTCCTCCATTACCTTTCGAGCAACAGAAATAGGGTTTTCAATATTTTGCAAAAAACTAACAGCCCCACACTGGGATTTATGATTCATAATGCAAGCGTCCAATGTCACATTTCCGTCTCTATCAGGAAGACCACCGAGCCCGACGCTCTGGTTGTTGGCGTCCGACTCTGTAATGCGCACACCGGCTTCAACCGCATCTAAAATTGTTCCACCTTGACCCAGCTTTTCCATTGCCATCCGATTAGCCGCAATTCCATGATTCCATGTAGATACGATAACCGGAAATTTTTGAATTGATTGACCTGGCAACAAACTCGTTGAGGCAATTTGCTCGTTTGCAGAACTTTCAGCACATCCAAGTAAAGCTGTACCGGCCACACCAATACTTGCTGTCTTTATGAAGTCACGTCTAGTCTTCATCTATGTAACCTTCTCCATAACCGGCTCCGTAGCCGTAGCCATAACCGTAACCGTATCCATAGCCATAACCTCCTCCGTACCTACTTCCATAAGCACTCCATTTCTTTACTTTGATACTATTTAGAACAAGCCCGTAACTAGAAACTCCACTTTTAGAAATAATTTCCTCTAAAAACTCTACCCCTTGTCTTTTCGCCATATTCGTATGCATGACAAAAATCCCGACATCCACTTTTTCTAAGAAAACCATCGCATCACTGATTAATCCAATTGGTGGTGTATCAACAATTACGAAGTCATAATTATCTCTTCCAAATTGAATGAGTTGCGCTAATTTTTCATTTAAAATTAACTCTGATGGATTCGGTGGAACTGGGCCAGATAAAATTACATCCAAATCGATATCTGGGATTTGAACAATAATGTCTTCAATCTTCAGTTTTCCAATGAGAAATGACGAAGCACCAATTTCATTAGACAAATTAAAAGAATTGTGAATTTTGGGTTTATGCATATCCAAATCTATTAGCAAAACCTTTTTATCTGTTTTGGCATGCACGGCAGCAATATTAGATGATAAAAACGTTTTTCCCTCGCCTGGATGCACTGAAGACACTAAAACAACTCGAGTTTCTTTATCCGGATTTAAAAAGGCCAAATTCGTCCGAAGATTCCTGAAAGCTTCTGTTATCTGCGCTTTTGGACGCGCGTGTATAACCAATTGTTGTGTTTCAATTTCTTTATAATGTGGGATTCCTCCCAAAACTGCCATGTTGGTAATACTTTTTAAATCTTGTACTTTTTCAATCGTATCAAAATAGAGGTACCTCAAAAAAGTAATAATCCCAGCAATCAGGAAACCTGCAAAAATGAAAATGTAGTATATACGCTCCTTGTTTGGTCCAACCTTACCTATAGATCTTGCCTTTTCAATAATTTTCATTTGTGGAGCAATTCCAGCCTTGGCAATTTGCGTGTTAGCCTGCTTCTCTAATAAAAAAACATATAATTTTTCATTCACTTGATTCTCACGAGCAATAGAAAGCATATCTCGTTCCCGTCGTGGCACCCTTCTCATTAATGCCGCATACTGCTCAGTTTGAACAGTTACTTCATTAATCTTTTGCTTGATGGCAACTCGTGTGTCCTCAATGTACAATAGAATGTCTTTTTTCATTGTGCTGATAGTACTGTCCAACTGCTGCATTCCTGCATGCTGAAATCTGATATCAAATTGGGCCCTGTTTTTTTGAATTTGTTTCGTATACAGCTCCTGCAGACTTTGTTCTAAAAAATTATCTTTTTCCAACATGTAAAAACTTGGAGGAATCAAATTATGATCCTTCGTGTTCTTCATGTAATTCTCAAGGTTATTGATCGATTGTAACTGTAATTGAAACTTTCTTCGTTGACCGTCAAAACTTACCCATTGACTAAAAAACTTTTCAGACTCTTTGCCCAAATCTAGTATGGTAGAATCCTTACGATAAACTTCAAGCTCGTTCTCAATAGTATCCAGTCGGGATTTAAGTGTATCAATTTGATTTCCGATGTGATAAAGGGTTCGCTCATTCAATAAACTGTCGCTCCGTTTTGAATAATTAATATAAACATGAGACAAAGTATCTAGAAACAACTTAGCTCGAACGGCTATTTGGTCTTCCAACCTAATCGATAAAATAGATGTAAAATCCAAATTATCAATAGACATTGAGCTTCTAATCTTATTCACTAAAAAAGATTCTGAATGAACAATAAATCGGTATTTAATCTGCTTTAACCTACTCTCCGACTTTTCATTCAGTTCAGCTCTCCTATTCGTTTTGATAATGTATTCATTTGTATATTCTTTCTCGCCAAATTTGTGCAAACGCGAAAATTTAGACCCATTTTTTTCAAAATCTAATTTATAGGTATCCATATCAACAATCGAAAATCGTATGGATTGTTCGTAAAGACTTGAATTGAGTAGTTCCATATCAATTTTAAACGGCATGGAATTATACAATTCAGTAGTTTTAAGTCGCCCTTCAATGTAATAGGAGATTTTAAAATCCACTTTTGACAATGCTCTTTGGACAAGATCATAGGAAGACAATACTCGCTTTTGGTTACTGATATCGCCATATACCGCTAAGTATCCAATATTTTTATATATCCGATCCTGATAATTGTAAGTCTCATTATTTCGCAATAATATTTGAGTCTCAGCAGCATACACTTCAGTCATTCTGTGTGTATAAAAAAATGCGAGGCTCGCCAAAGCCAACGGTGCTAAAATAAAATAGTACCAGTTCTTGAAGAAGATTTTATAAATCGATTTCAAATCTTCGACGTTTATAATTGGTAAATTCTTTTTAGTCTTTATTGGTTCAGTCATGAGATTGCAGTCCTTGTATGCAAATATAAGAGGCAATATGACATTGCAAAGCAGAACGGTATAGATTCTATTAAATTCTAAAAGAAAAACAAAATGAATATAGACTTTCTAAAACGGATTGAGGTCGTATTAAAGTAAAATTTCACGGTGTAATCTAAATGTATGTCATGAAAAAATATTCAGCTGTATTATTCATTAACCAAATTTTAAAACACGTATTTCAGTTGTGCATTGCATAAAATGACCAAGAATCATTTATGAAAAACGAAATAGAAGTTCGTATTTATTTGACTAAAGTTTCATTTTGTTATTTTTCTTAACTAATTAATATATCTTTTGTGGCAAGTCCTTATATGTTTTGTGAAATTCACGCACATCAATCAAGAGGAATGATTATATTTGATTATTGAATGAACTAAAATGAGAAAATTTAAATTTCTGCTCGCGTCTTTTGTTTTTTGCACGAGCTTTATGTTAAGTATGCCAGTTAATGCGCAAGTAGCAGCTGGTGGACCGCCGACTGACCCTGATGGTGCTGGTGGATCTCCGCCTTGCTGGCCTCCACCTTGTATCCCTATAGACGGAGGTTTAGGAGTACTACTTGCTGCTGGTGCGTTGTTAGGTGGTAAAAAAGTATATGATGCAACGAAAGATTCGGATCTAGAAAGTTGAGACTCGACTCAACTTTTGTATGAAAAGTTTTCTTAAAAATAGAGTTGTTGTATTCTTATCATTAGCAATTCTATTGTTTACTATTTGGCATTTCAGCTACTATTACCTAATTAATCCTCACACGGGCATTGACAAGGCCATTTCCTTGAACTTAGCAGAAATCTCAAATCAACTGCTGTGCTGGATGGGGTATGATAGCGTTGTTGACTATTATCCAGCGGAAGAATACATCATAGTTAGAATGCAAGACTCGTGGTTGCCTGGTGTTCGAATTGGAGATCCATGTAATGGTTTAAATCTATTTGGTCTATTTGCTGTAGTACTAATTGCGTTTCCTACTTCATTCAAAAGAAAATACAGAATTAATCTACACAAATTGTGGTACATACCATTAGGAATACTGCTCATTCATATCGTTAATGTAATTCGTGTTGCTGTTTTGGCAATTATTGCAAGCTATAATTACGAAGCGCTCAATTTTAACCATGATGTCACGTTTAAAGTTATTACTTATAGTTTTATATTCTTATTATGGTACCTATGGATTAAGCAATATTCTGGATTCAATAAAATTGAAACTAAAGAATGAATCGTTGGTTGAAAATAACCATTGCAATTGCCTTTTTCGTAGTTCTATCAGGACTTTACTTCTTTCGTGATTTCATTTTTGTAAACGCTAATGGTCACATGGAGTATTTGAGATTAATTAATAACAATGAATTTGCTGAGCTAGTTCCAAATTATACGCATTCAAAAATGAGTGCGTTTTTCGATGGATGGGGAATTCCAGAAATAATAAATTTCAAATGGTACATGACTTTTGCATTTACATCAATCTTTGGTCTAACCAGTTTTGTAGCACTGTACGCGCTGCGTAAGAAGAAACTTGCTTTTTACATCATCGGGCTCTATACAGTTTCATTTGTTCTGGCTTATTTATTATCTCTTTTTTCTTACCCAGTAGCGCGAGCTGTTATCGGCCTGCTTCACAGCCCCCTCCCACTATTGCTGATGTTAACAGCATCGTATCTTGAAATAAAAACCAATACGGAATATGGATGAGTCAAGAGTTTTGTTTGAAGACAATCATTTAATTGCTGTAGAAAAGTTACCAAGTGATATTGTTCAAGGTGATAAAACCAAGGATAAACCATTAAGTGAGATTGTAAAAACATTCTTAAAAGAAAAATACAATAAACCAGGTAATGTTTTCTGTGGTGTAATTCACCGAATTGACAGACCTGTAAGTGGTGTTATCCTTTTTGCTAAAACGTCAAAGGCGTTGGCCAGAATGAACCAACTTTTTCAAGATAAAAAAATTCAAAAAACGTACTGGGCTGTTGTAAAAAACAAACCAAATGCTTCTAAAAATCGGATTCAGCATTACTTACAAAAAAACCAGAAACAGAACAAATCTTACCCTGTTCAAGAAGGAAAAGGTAAACAATGTGAATTAACCTATGAAGTAATGTCGTCAAGTGATCATTATCACCTTCTAAAGATAACACCGCATACGGGAAGACATCATCAGATCAGGTGTCAGCTAAGTGCGATAGGTTCTGCTATTAAGGGAGACCTTAAATATGGTTTTGACCGTTCAAATAAAAATGGATCAATTCATTTACACGCAGGTAATGTCGAATTCGTTCATCCCGTATCGAAAGAAATCGTATCTATCACTTGTCCCCCACCTTCAGAGGCATTATGGGATTTTTTCAAAGAATTTATTCATTGATTCTTTTTCTAAATTCTTTTATGTTCGCCCTTCGTTTTTTTTCTTTTAACCTTTTTTCTTTTTGAGTGTTTGATAATCGATGCTTTTTGCGTTTCTTTTTAACTTTCAGTCCTTCATTCATTAAAGCTATAAATTTCTGAAAACAGAGTGCTTTATTCTTAATTTGACTACTGTATTTCTGTGCCGTAACCTGTATGTTTCCTTTTGTGTTAATCTTGTTGCCGATGTTCTCCCGTAACAATTGTTTTTGATTTGAATCTAAGAGATTAGATTCTACTACACTAAAAACCAGGGTTACTTTAGTTTCAACTTTATTAACATGTTGTCCCCCACTACCTTTACTTCTCGCGGTAAGGTAATTTACTTCTTTAGAAAGAGCATCAGCATCGATCATACTGGTCTAGGTAACGTAAATCAAATCAATTGGATACGATATTCGTGTCACAATTATTCTAATAAGTAAACTATATTAGTTTGTGCGTATAACAATTCTCTTCATCTTATTATTTATCGGGCATAAAGGCATTTGCCAATATACCAGAACCCATAACGTGCGTATTGATACATTTCAAAATGGAACTGTTTTCCATTATAACACTACTAAAAAAGTAAAATCAAAAGAATTTCAGCTCCATGAATTTTACTTAAAAGAAATTGTTCAACATACCTTCTACTACCCAAATGGGAATAAATCTTATATGTCTCAGAGAATAACCAAAAAAGGAACCTATGGCAAGTATTGTTTTGAAATTAAATTTGAGCAAAAAGAATTTCACGAAAATGGCAAATTAAAAAGCAAAGAGCTTAATTTATGCGACTGTTACAAAGTGAAAAAATATAACTACAATGAAAAAGGTAAACTGATTTCTAATGAATACATTAAAAACAGATGGCTTAAAAAAAAGATGGATTGAACTTTCAGAATATCTGCATACGCTATCATTCGCCGAAGTAATTCCAAATTCAAGAATTAAATCAAAAAAAATTAACCTTTCAAAAAAAGCTCTTATTGCAAAAGGAATAAACACCAAAAAAAAAACTGACCTAAAAAAGTACATTTTTAAAAACAGCGCAATGTGTCACGGAGGTTACCTGGAAACCCGCGGCTTGTATTCCGATTACTCAGCCTTTCAAGACAATAAAAGGGACATACATTTAGGTATGGATATTTGGACAACCCAAGAAACCGAAGTAATCTCCCCGATAGATGCAGAAGTATTTAGCGCTTTTGACAACATTGGCATAGGTAATTATGGCCCAACGATAATACTCAAACATTCAGCTCTAGAGACCGATTTTTTCACTTTATACGGCCACCTCACCCAAGACAGCATTCGTTCATTAAGTAGAGGCCAACTGATAAAAAAAGGCCAATCATTCGGTAAAGTTGGCCATGAGTCAGAAAATGGTGGCTGGCCACCACACGTGCATTTCCAGTTAATACTTGACCTTCTGCATCACAAAGTAGATTTTCCGGGTGTTTGCAATAAAGAAAACCTTACTTTCTACCAATCTATCTGTCCAGATCCTAACATTATTTTAAAGTTGGAAAGCACTCAACGCTTGTAATGATCTAAAAAAGCTTGCTTTTTACTTGCTGAAACATCCACCATGCTACCATCTTGCATCTCAACATAGCCACCTTTACCCTTCTTGTAGGCTTTCACATATTGCATGTTAATCAAATGCGATTTATGTACCCGAACAAAACCCAACTCCGACAATATTTGGTCATAAAACTTCAGTGTCCTGCAAATCACCTTTTTCTTTCCATCTATTAAATGAAAGTCCGTAAAATTATCATTGGCTTTGCATCGAATAATTTCTTGAACTTCTACCACCTCAAACCCATCCAAAACCGGCAGTACGATTTTTTTTAATTGACTATTGGTTATCTGAATATTTTCTAATAATATTTTTGTGTTAATGTTCTCTTGATTTCGCTTTTTATCTTGAACCTTGCTAATGACTTTTTGAGTGGCAGCAACCAATTCATCTATGTCAATGGGTTTTAATAAGTAGTGACACGCACTGTAATTAATTGCCTTCACTGCGTAGTTGGAATATGCAGTTACAAATATGGTTTCAAAAAAGACATCGTCAAATTGTTCTAAAAGATCAAAGGCATTTCCATAGGGCATTTCAATATCTAAAAAAATGAGGTCCGGCTTATGTAACTTTATGATTTCCAAGCCATTTTTTACACCATCCGCTTCACCAACAATTTCAACCTCTTCGCAATATTTTTGCACGTAATTTTTTAGCGTAATTCTACTCGCTTCTTCATCTTCAATAATCACTGCTTTTATACTCATTGGGTTGCATTTTTCGGGATTATCAACTCCACTTTAGTGCCTGTTCCATCTGTGCGTAAATCTGATATCTGCAAACTAATATCTTGATTATACAACTCCTTGATTATCCGCAATCTTTCAGCTGTATTTTTCATACCGGTTGAATTACCGTCCAATTGATGTTTCGTTTTCATTTGTTTTGATTTTGTACGCCCAATGCCATCATCCTCTATTAGCCAATGCAAATTTTCATTTGATGACCGGCAGGATACACGCAGCATTCCTTTGTTTTCAGCATATCTTAGTCCGTGCCATACCGCATTTTCGATGTAAGGCTGTATTAACATGGGTGGAACGAAAACCTCATCAGCATCACTTACATCCATGAGAAATTCATACTCAAACTTATTGGAAAATCGTAAATACTCTAAACCCAGATACAATTCCAAGGATTTTATTTCACTCGCCATAGTAACAAAATCATGTTTTGAATTTTCAAGAACCATCCTCATTAATTTTGAAAATTCGGTCAAATACTTATTTGCAGATCGCTCGTCACTTTGCGAAATAAAACTATTCACCGAATTCAATGAATTAAAAATAAAATGAGGATTCATTTGCGTTCGGAGTGATTTTAATAGCAATAATTTATTTGCTTTTTTCTTTTCTCTATTTCCTTTTAAAAAAACAATCGTCGAAAAAAGTAATATTCCAACTCCTATTAACAAACTATATGTGAGCGTTCTTGATGTCTTGGCCTCATCTTCCTTTTCTTTAAGCGCTAAGTCAAATTGTAAATGATCCAGTTCAGCTTCTTTCTTTAACAACTGTATTCTCTTGTCCCTATCAAATACTTGCGCCTCTAATCTTAATGCCAGTAACTTTTCATTTTCCTTTTCTGTTATCAAAGAATCCTTTGATTTAACGAATTGTTTATAGGCTATTAAAGCTTTATCAAATTCCCCTACCTTTTCATAAGCTTCAAAAAGTGCTTCAAAACTTTGAACTTCGTTTTCTAGTATTCCAATATCAGTGGCAATATCAATGGATGATTTAATATAGGGTATTGCCTCTAGCGGCTGATTATTGTCTAGGTGAATTTTTCCTTGAATGAAATTTGATTGATATAAATTCTCATCTATATCCTTAATTTGCTGTTTTTCATTTTTACTTTTTACCTGCTTTTTATTTAATTTCTTTTTTTCTTTTGCGTAATAGTTGATCGCCTGATCATTAACATCCAACTGTTTGCTAACATTACCTCTACTGCTAAAGAAGCTATTTACATTATTGTAGTAGCCTTGCACTGCATCATTATTTGCACTACTAATGCCATTAGTAAGGCCTTGTTCGTAATTTTCGAATGCACTTACCGAATCATTTTTCAAATCATATATTTTGCCGATTTGATTGTAAATCATTGCTAATTTAACTTCATCTCCCACTTTTTCGGCTTCAACTTTTTGAATTTCGAACAATTCAAGTGCTTTGTCATAATTTCCTGAATTATAGTACAAGCGTCCTAATGCCTCTTGTGCCATATTGAAATCAGCTTGCTTGTTATTAGCATTGGCCCTTTCACTAAAAATGGTATACACATCAATTGCCTTTTTATAATTCAAACTCGCATCGTAAGAAGTTGCTAAATATTTTAAAGAAATATACTGACCAAGGTCGTCCTCTATTAAATCAAAAACGTCCAATGCTTTCTTGAAATTAGTAGTTGCAAGAGAGTACTTACTTAGTTCAAACTGAATACAACCAATTGTATTCAAACAATGTGCTTCTGCTTTCTTATTCTCAGACAACAAGGCCAATTCCAGCGCAAGTTCAGCATAACTAAAGGCACTATCTAAATTAGACAGCAATACCTGATTAGCCTTATTAATGAATATAAATGGGTTTTGAATACTATCATTTCTTATTTGCGCAGAAGCACTAAACGTCAGCACCAATAAGAACATCGATATTCCTGTTTTCATATTCATTCTATAGGAAAAAACCATACTTGTTAGGTTTACGATTAATCCAGTTACTTCCATAATTAGACCGTTCCCAATACTAATTTAACCTTAATAAAGGACTGAAAAAAATAGAGCTGTACAATATGAGGTTCTCCAATCATCTATAATCGGAACTTCCCTATGCTTAAGAGCACTTTTACCCAGTTTACAATCCAACCAAACTAATTTTAGCGCGTATTTGTAATTGACCATGAATTACAGACTTAAGACTTGAAATTTCCAATGATTTCTATTCCATTACAACTGTGCACAAAGACGGCAGAATGACCATGTCTTCGTGGAGTGTTGTATACTCCCGAATCTAAATAATTAATAATGCCTATTAAATTGGATCTATGTCCACTTTAACAATACAAGATTTAAAGGTCTTATTTTGTTTCAATTGGCCGATGCAATCGTTAACGTATCGTTTAATTTTAACCGGTGAAGCATTTCGATCAAACTTAATCAGCGCATTCATTAAATAAAAGTTTCGTATTCTCGCAATACTTGGAAATTCGGGACCAAGAACCCATCCTTTTAGTTCTACTTGTAACAGTTTTACTAATTCCCGTGCTCCATCCTCTGAAAGATTCTTATCTCGATGTTTTACAGTGAGCTGAATTAATCTGTAGAAAGGTGGATAATTAAAATTTTTTCTTTCCAATAACTCCTGATGATACATGGCTTCGTAATCATTGCTCATCACTTTTTGGATAATCCAATGATTTGGATTGCGCGTTTGAATAATTACCTTACCCCTTTTTCGTTTTCTTCCAGCTCGTCCACTTACTTGAGCCATTAATTGATAAGCCCTCTCAAATGCCCTAAAATCTGGAAAACCAAGCATCTGATCCGCGTTTAAAACACCAACTAGCGCAACATTGTCAAAATCAAGACCTTTGGTTACCATTTGAGTACCAACTAAGATGTCAATTTCCCTGTTTTCAAAGCCTGCTAATAATTTTTGATATGCACTTTTCGAACGAGTGGTATCCAAGTCCATGCGAGCAATTTTTGCTTTTGGAAATTGCAGCGCTAAATCTTCTTCTATTTTTTCAGTTCCAAAACCAATCATTGTCAATTTTTGACTACCGCAAGCATCGCATTTTCTAGGCGGATTAATCGAATATCCACAATAGTGACAATTCAATCTTTTTTGAAATTTATGATAAGTAAGGCTAACATCGCATCTCGTACATTGTGGCACTAATCCACAGTTATCGCATGACCATTGGGGTGCATAGCCCCTTCTATTTTGAAACAAAATAATCTGTTCTCCATTGTCTAATGCCGTTTCCATTGCATTCATTAAAAAGGTAGTAAACACACCTTTTATTTTCTTTTTTCTTCGCTCTTCTTGGATATCAGCACAAAAAATTTCTGGAAGCTGTATTCCGCCAAACCGTTTACTCATGGTAACGTGTCCGAACCGCCCTTGGGTAGCACTCCAATACGTTTCTATAGATGGCGTAGCTGACCCTAAAACTACTTTCGCATCTGAAATGTTTGCTAGAACAATAGATGCATCTCTTGCATGGTACCTTGGATTTGGGTCGTATTGTTTAAACGAATTCTCATGTTCTTCATCGACAATTACTAAGTCAAGATTTTTAAACGGAAGAAACAATGCCGATCGAGCGCCTATGATAATGTCATACCCCTTGCCAGACAACACGTTATTCCAAATCTCAACTCTCTCATTCGCATTAAATTTTGAATGATAGACTCCAATGCTATTGCCAAAATATTTTTTTAAGCGATTTATTATTTGAGTTGTTAAAGCAATTTCTGGTAATAAGTATAAAACTTTACCTCCTGCCGCTATTGTTTCTTTAATTTTTTCTACATAAACATTTGTTTTTCCGCTACTTGTAACTCCGTGCAGAAGACAAACTTGTTTACTTTCCAGTGCATGGTCTATTTCTTTTAACGCTCGAGCTTGCTGACTACTCAACTCGTTAAATGGAGTTAACGAACCATCGTAACTCTCTATTCGACCAATCTCTTTTTCATACACCTCAATTATTCCTTTTTTTACCAATTGGGCTGTTTGGGCAGAAGTCGCTCCAGCTGCTTTTTGAAAGGCTGTCTTTTTCACTTCAAGTGGTGAATTACTATACATTTTACTCAGTGAAATAAAATGCATTAATAGCTCCAATTGTTTGGGTGCCCGATCAAGTTCCTGAAAGACATTCTTCAGGCTTTCTTCGCTGGTGTATGCTGCAGTCAAACGCACATACTTATCGATTTTTGGCTTGTACTTATTGATTAGCTCCTCCTCAACTAACACTGCTTTTTTATCAAGTAGCGATTTAACTATTGGATAGACTGTCTTCTGATCTAGAATTTCAGAGATTTCTAATAAACTAAGTACATTTCTAATTTCAATTGCCTCGACTATTAAGTACTCAGAATCTGTTAGTTGTTGATAATCTCGATTAAAATCAGGATTTGATACAATTCTTGTTTCACTTGCTAATTTTAACGCACTGGGTAAAGCTGCCAGCATCACCTCCCCAATTGTACACATGTAATAAGTTGCTATCCACTCCCAAAATTTAAATTGATCTTCTGTAACGATTGGTAATGGATCTAAGATTGCCTCAATGTATTTCGCCTGATAAGCTTTAGGTGCGACTTCATGTACCTTCCTTACAATGGCAGAATATCGTTTCCGCTTACCAAATTCTACTATAACACGTTGTCCAGTAATAACAAATCCTGTTAACTCAACGGGGACTCTGTACGTATACAGGTTGGGTACTGCAACAGGTAGAATTAAATCCACAAATTGTGTTATTCTTTCTTTCAAATCGATGAGCTATGATAAGTTTACTTTGATCGATATAAATTTAAGAACTTCCTTAAGCCTTCGGCACTTTTAAGGTAGATTTATATTTTAGAAGATCAATGAAATGAAAAATTGATCGTCTTCTAAGCGGTCATTGTAAGGAGTACAAATAATCTATTTCAACAAACTATTTTAGATTTCTGCAACACTAAGTTCCGTGTTATTGGCCAATATCAATGTCCAATCCAACTAAATCCGAAGGATTAATGGCCTTATAATCATGTGTTTTTGCTTTGCTATGTCGGTTATTTTTTATTACTTGCATGCGTTAATTTAAGCGAATAAAAGACGTTCATGAAAGACCATTTCAAGCAAATAATGATACTTACTGTCGTAGTGGCAACAGTGTTAACAAGTTGCGAGGATCCTGAAAAGGACAATATTGATCCTGTAGCGCCAGTCAAAATCCCAACAGATATCATTGAAAACAGCAAGCAATTTGATTTAAATGGTCAAATTTTCAGTATTCCTTCGCCCGTACAGACGGCTATTTTAATTAAAGAGTCTGGTGCCGAATTTAATGAGGCTTATTTGAATCCTAAGGAAAAGGCTGATATGTACAGCACGATGTTTCAAAAGGCTATGAATCTTGGGGTCTATGGTGCAGATCTTGGGTATGCGACCATTTATGAAAACACCAATATCTCGTTAGACTATTTAACACCTGTCAGAAAGTTGGCGAGTGAAGTAGGCGTCGAAAATGCATTTAATGAAACTTTAATTGAGCGCTTTAGTGCTAACTCAACCAATCAAGATTCAATCTTGGTTTTCATTTCTGAAGCTTATCAGGCTGCAGACAATTATTTGAAAGAAAATGATAAAAGTTATCAAGCTGGATTAATTCTCGCTGGTGGTTGGATTGAGGCTTTGCATTTCTCGTGTAAAGTAGCGGAAATGGGGAATGAAGATGTACGCCATAGAATTGGAGAGCAAAAAAGTACACTAAAGTCACTAATCTCACTACTGCATAGCTTAGATGTAAATGGTGACGATTATGAAGAATTTGTTATTGGTATGGAAGATTTATACGCCAATTTTGAAGAAGTAACATCAGAATACACGTACCAAGAGCCTGTAACCTATGCAGACAAAAAATTAACAGTATTTAATTCAACGAATACCGTAAATATGCCTGACGATGTTCTTGCCAACATTGCGATGCATGTTTCCGACCTGAGAGAATTAATTATCAAATAACAACCCATACGGAAGATGAAATTAAGCGTAGTACAATTAGCCATAGCAATCCTTTTCTTAGGATCCGTTTCGCAAGCACAAGTCACGTGCGACTCTATTGCTGGAATTGCGGGAAGCTATCTGAATTCTGGAACGGAGAATAGTATTTTCATCTCAGATGGTCAAGTTTACAGGGCATTTTTACAAGATGAGGAAGCAGCAGAATTCAATACCACTTTTTTCGGTGGAAGCACATATAGAATTGCAGTTTCTGCTGGGCAAAGAGAAGACTATGTAATTTTCGAAATATGGGATGAGCAAGATATGCTACTCTTCTCTAATGTCGATCAAAGCAACGCACCCTATTGGGATTTTAAAATTACCAATACGATGCAGTGTAAAATACAAACGAGACTTGATCCAAATAAAAAAAGTTCTGGTTGTGCCATTTTGCTGATTGGATTTGAAAAAAGTACTTACTAAAAGCGTTAATATCGTCTAACCCAATAATCACTACCTAAAATGAGTGAAAGAATACTCAAAGCCTTAATGCAACTCTTCGCTATAATTGCGAAAGTTGACATGGAGGAAGTCGATGGTGGTGGATTTAAGATAAGTGGTGGTGGTCGAGATATTGTTCGCCTCTTTCTCAGGCAAGAATTAAATCAAGAGTTAGTTAATGAATACATCAAACTGTTTGATGAATACTTGACTGTTCACCAAGGTAAATCAAAAAAGAAAGATAGTGGAAGAAAAAGAACTTCCGTCAATTCTGTTAAAGTACTTCGAATATGTACTCAGATTAACGAGGAGTTAACTCAAAAACAAAAACTAATTGTTCTTATTCGAATCTTGGAATTCATTTATGCCAATGACGAAGTTGCGGAACAAGAATTAGAATTTGCAACTACCGTTGCAGAAACTTTTAACATCTCGAGAGAAGAATTTAATCGATGTAAAGATTTTGTCGAATTAAACGCAGATAAACTTATTGATGATGCGCATTGGATGTTTGTTGATGCCATTTCGGATTCGACATTAGACCAAGCCCACCATCTGTATTCTGAAAGTATTGAAGGAAGGATTGTCATTATTCGTATTGAGTCGGTGAATATTTACTTCATGCGGTATCAAGGCAAATCAGACCTTTATCTCAATGGCCAGGTATTGCCCCCGAATAGAAATTTTATTTTAAACCAAGGATCTTCAATAAGAAGCTCACGCGTTAAACCAATCTATTACAGCGATATAATTGGTCGTTTCCTCAGCGATGACTCAACCGCTAAAATCAATTTTAAAACCGACGGTATACAATACCATTTTAAAGGAGGAAAAGTAGGCTTACACCCCATTAATTTTTCTGAAGATTCCGGTAAACTTATTGGTATAATGGGTGGTTCTGGAGCAGGAAAATCAACGTTATTAAATGTACTGAATGGTAATTACACCCCCACTATAGGTGCGGTTACCATTAATGGAGTAGATATTCATAGAGAGACAGACGATATCGAAGGTTTAATTGGATATGTGTCACAAGATGACCTTCTAATTGAAGAACTTACCGTTTTTCAAAACTTGTTTTTTAATGCAAAGCTGTGCTTCGGAAACTTGAGTGACTCTAAAATTTCACTCATGGTAATGGACACCTTAAATGCCATTGGCTTAAGTGAAGCCAAAAATTTAAAGGTAGGTAGCCCATTAGAAAAAACTATTTCTGGTGGTCAGCGTAAGCGATTGAATATCGCGCTTGAATTGATCCGAGAGCCGTCTGTGATGTTTGTAGATGAACCTACCTCTGGTTTATCATCCAGAGACTCAGAAAACATTATGGATTTGCTTAAGGAGCTCGCTCTTAAAGGCAAACTTATTTTTGTGGTTATTCATCAACCATCCTCTGATATTTTTAAGATGTTTGACACGCTTCTCATTCTAGACCAAGGAGGTTTTCCTATTTACAATGGAAATCCTGTAGATGCTGTCGTTTATTTCAAAAAATTAGTTAGCCATGTAAATGCAGAAGAAAGCGAATGTCATTCTTGTGGAAATGTAAATCCAGAACAAATTTTCAATATCATCGAATCAAAAGTGGTTGATGAATATGGAAACCTAACTGGAAACCGTAAAGTTTCTCCTAAAGAATGGAATGATAATTACAAAGAGCTAATAGACAACACGGAATTACCCACTACGGTAAAAGAAAACATACCTGAAAGCGAATTCAAAGTACCTAGTATCTGGAAACAGTTTATGGTATTCTTTAAACGAGATGTACTTTCTAAATTAACCAATACACAATACTTACTGATTAATTCTATTGAAGCGCCTGCACTTGCGGCTATTCTAGCCTTTTTCATGAAGTATTTTAACAATACTGAAATTGGAGAAGAATATGTTTTCAGATACAGTGAAAACATCCCACAATACTTATTTATTTCTGTAATTGTGGCCTTATTTATTGGATTAACTGTAAGTGCAGAAGAAATTATTGGCAATCGAAAAATATTGAAACGAGAAGAGTTTCTGAACCTGAGTAGAGGCAGCTATTTAGCTTCAAAGATTTCAATTATGTTTGTTATTTCAGCCATTCAAACACTTCTTTTCGTATTAGTTGGGAATTTTATTTTAGAAATAAGAGGCATGATCATACCTTATTGGATCATTATGTTTTCAACATCTTGTTTTGCAAATATGCTTGGCCTGAACATATCATCCAGTTTTAATAGCGCCAAAGTAATCTACATCTTGATTCCGATTCTAATTATTCCACAACTACTTTTTAGTGGAATCATCGTTTCCTTTGACAAACTCAACCCGATGTTTAAATCAGAGTCTCACGTGCCTTGGATTGGTAACGTAATGGCGTCAAGATGGGCTTATGAAGCATTGGCAGTTTACCAATTTAAAAACAACGATTACGAAAAAGACTACTATTTGTACGATAAAGAAATGAAGTTTTCCAACTGGAAGAAAGACCAATGGGCCCAGGCAATGGAAAACAAAGTCAATTATGTACATAAATATTATCTAGACTCTTCAGATTCCCCTAATATTCAGGAAGGGATTGATCTAATTGTTCGTGAGTTTGAAAAAGAACAACGTAGACTAGCTAAAGATACTAGGATTGAAGTAAAACCTGAATTCAAATTTCTGTCAACACTCAAAGATGCCAAAACGTTCAATGAAGAAATCTATGTCGATTTAAGAGGTTCAATAGTTACCATTGAAGAAATTTATAAATGGTTATTTAATTATTACGAAAACTTATCGGATGACATTGCTGTAGCCGCTAAAACTCCTTCTGCTGAATTCATAGAAGATCTTGACAGAAAATTAGCAGCAGGCACCATCACAAAAAAAGAATTTAGATCAATTAAAAAAGCAGAAAGGAATCGTCTAAGTGCGATAAATTCCGGGCTTCAAAAAATCTATACAAACGAAGCGCTAGAAAAATTTGTCACCAATGACAATAGTTTCGAATACATCGTTGAAGCTGAAGGGCAACTCATTCAAAAATCCGACCCTATCTATCTCGATCCCTATGATAATTATTTCATGCGTTCACATTTTTATTCTCCCAGAAAAATGTTTTTTGGAAGCTATTTGAGCACCTTCGTGTTCAATACAATGATGATCTGGCTGATGTCTGTGATTTTAATTATTGCTTTGTACTTTGACCTTTTAAGAGGTATTATTGAAGGATCAGGAAAACTATTCTCAAAAATAATTCCATCAGGCAAGAATTAAGTGATTTTGTAGTGGTAGCAATCTGTGTGCATTATCCGATACTTCGATCAAGATTAATAATGAACTACAAGCAGATTGATTTATTATCGTGATAAAATGGCACTGTCTTCTTTAATTAAACGGGCGATTTTCACCTTAAGCGTAAAGAAGGATGAATGATTGTCCAAAGACATGAAACTGTATTCAAGTTTCTGTCCAGACTTTCTCGCAATATCTATCATCCCTAATCCACCTCCACCCTTCGCAGACATTTGACCATTTCTTAAAACAGCCTTATAATACGTTTTGAGTTCTTCCTTATTCAATTCATTGACCTTGTCAATTTTACTTTTCAATTCAGGCACGTGCTTAGTCAAAATATAATTACCGGTATATACATTATAATAACCGCTATGACTCGACAACATGAAAATGGCATCATTATCTTGCCCATTGCATTCTTGACAATCATCTATATGGTGATACAGATTTTGTAGACATTCCACTAAAACATTGAATACTTTTTTCTTCACCCTAGGAGCCTCCTCAATAATATCTAATTTTGATTCTATACTTATTAGAATTGAACTTAGTAGGTTCGATGTTATTTCCCCCTTGAAGGAAATCATCACATTGTGATCCTTCATTCGTTCATAAAAATCGTATATATCAATCATTATCGTGACACATATTTGTTGGGCGAGTACCTAAATATAAATAAACTGTAATGGTACGCAAAACTTATAATGCTATATTCGTTAACAATGGGGACAAAAAATTGGTATTCGGATTGGTTTGACTCGAAATATTACCACATACTCTATAAAAACAGAAGTCAAACTGAAGCAGAGTTCTTTATCCGCAATTTAATTACGTTCCTCAAGCCTGCTGAAAACAGCCACACATTAGACCTAGGCTGTGGAAAAGGAAGGCATTCCAAATTTCTTTTTGACAATGGGTTGAAGGTAACCGGAGTAGACTTATCTGAAAACAGCATCAATTATGCTAAGATTCAGGAAACAGAACGCCTGCGTTTTTGTGTCCATGACATGAGAGAAATTTATCAACGAGATGAATTTGATTTTGTATTCAATTTATTTACAAGTTTTGGATATTTTAATTCCCAAATTGAAAACCAACAGGTAATAAACGCCATTGATACACAGCTAAAAAAAGATGGTATTTTAGTACTGGATTATCTGAATGCACAAAAAGTTCGAAGCACATTGGTCCCAAATGAGATAATAATCCATGATGGAATAAAATTCAATATTACGAGATACATTGCTAATGGCAATGTTTTCAAAAGAATAAATTTTGAAGTCGAGAAAAAGGCATTTAGCTTTGAAGAGCGCGTGGAATTATTAGAAATAAATGACTTTAAAACGTATCTAAATGCAACTTCGTTGCGTTTAATTTATACCTTTGGTGACTACGAATTAAAAGAATTCCAACCCGAGAAATCAGATAGGTTAATTCTAATTGCCAAAAAAGAAAAGTGAACGAAGATTTAAGTGCTATTTTACTACTAACTGTTCCCGTTGTGTCTTTAGGGATACTTACTGTTTACTACCAGGATAAACTAAAGCAATTCAATCAGTACTTTTTACAATTCTCTGGAGCTTTTTTACTCTCAGTTCTTGCCTTACATATATTCCCTGAAGTGTATGATGCAGCGTCCAAAGATGGTGGATTCTTATCGATTAAAACAATTGGACTCTTCGTTATTGTTGGCTTTTTTGTACAGGTATTTTTAGAATTTCTTTCTCAAGGAATAGAGCATGGACATATCCATGTGCATAAAAGAAAATCGTTTCCGTTAGGAGTTCTTATAAGTCTATGTGTTCATGCCTTCATTGAAGGCATGCCACTGGAGTTGATTATTCATTCGGATTTATCAGAAAATGCTCAAAATGCAATCATCCATGCACATGATCACGGTCATGGGCATGCCCATCATGGTGAAGGTGAACACAGCTCTTCTTTACTTTGGGGCATATTGGTTCACAAAGTTCCTGTTGGCATTACCTTAGCGATGCTTCTGATTGCTAATAACACAAGTAAAATTAAAACGCTTCTGTCTTTGATGTTATTCGCCTCAATGGCGCCATTAGGCCTTCTTTTGATGCACTTTGTTAGTCATGGCGCAAATATATCTTTAGGATATACTTTAGAAATCTCTATGGCCATTGTAATGGGTATGCTCCTGCATATTGCGAGTACAATTTTGTTTGAGGCTGACGATGGACATCACTTTAATGCAAAAAAGATTGGCATCATGTTGCTGGGTGCTGTTGTCGCCTATTTTACTTTATAGAAACAGCAAACGTGCTTTTTCAGCATCACCCTTTCGCAGTTCTCCTTTAAAATACTGCCATTTATGGATTAAGCTCTTGTCGTTAGAATCCTGCAATTTCCAAGCCCTGTGTCGCTTTCCTTTTTGATACCTACCAATTAAATTAATTTGTAAATCTCTCCAATACCCGTGTTTTAATCCATTAACATATTGTCCTTTTTTAATCACAGTACCGGCGTCACAATAAATGGTGTAATCTCCATGTAGTAATCCGTATCCATAAACCATGGTTTGCAGATACTCCCCATTCGGAAAATAGTATAGAAAAACACCGTTTCGCTTCCCGCTATAATAAACCTCCTTAAAAGCCAACGTATTGGTATCATCGAAAAAAACAGCACGAACGTTACCATTCGTGGAATCGCACTCTTTAAAAATGACTGAATAATTTACGGTGTCCCCATTCGGCAAAATTCTACTTACCAATTCTTGGCAGCTTAGCTCGAAAAATTGCAATACCATGAGCATCGAAAGAATGAAACTTCTTTTCATAAATTAAGCAAGATTCGTTGGCTTTATTATTACTGAACTTCTGGCATTTCAATTCCTACGGTATCGGCAATCCTGTAATTGTTCCGTTCAGGAGAATTTCTAGCTATCATTTCCCCTAAAAATCCTGCTACAAAGAAATTAACTCCTAAAATCATAAAAGTTAACGCCACAAAAAACCATGAATTCTCTGCCAAATGTTCTGCCTGGGTATCAATAAAAATTTTCTCGATTCCCAACCACATGAAAATACCCAAACCAAAAATAAAGACTAAAGAACCTAGGATTCCGAACAAATGCATTGGCTTTTTACCAAATCGAGTAATGAAAGTGATGGTTGCTAAGTCCAAGAATCCATTTACAAAACGCTCCAGACCAAATTTAGTTACTCCATACTTCCTTGACCTGTGTTCTACTTTCTTTTCCCCTATTTTTTCAAAACCTGCCCACTTAGCGATAACGGGAATATAACGATGCATCTCTCCATAAACTTCAATATTCTTGATAACATCTTGCTTATAAGCCTTTAGACCGCAATTAAAATCGTGCAGTTTAAGTCCACTCAATTTTCGCGTCGCCCAATTGAATAATTTTGTAGGGATTGTTTTTGATGTTGGATCTTGTCGATTTTGTTTCCATCCAGAAACCAAATCAAAATCGTCTTCAATTATCATTTTATAAAGACCAGGTATTTCGTCAGGAATATCTTGTAAATCAGCGTCCATAGTGATAACTACAGTGCCCTGAGCCGCTTCAAAGCCACGATTCAACGCAGCACTTTTACCAAAGTTTCTGCGAAACTTAATTCCTTTAACATGGTTATTTACAGATGCGAGTTCTTGAATCTTTTTCCAACTCCCGTCCTTTGAACCGTCATCAACTAATATCATTTCGTGCGAATAATTATTATTCTCACAAACTTTTCTTACCCAGTCTGTTAGCTCTTGTAATGATTCTTCCTCATTCAATAATGGGACTACTACGGATATGTCGATTTCTGAAGTCATACGGTCTTAAGTCTTGCGAAATAACGAAATAATATCCAATAACTCATTGTGAAACTCAGCTCATTTTGTTGAATAAAGAACCGCCGTGCACTTACAAACCTTTGCCCTGTTAGGACAATGAAACTGTTTTTTATCACATGCGTCTTTCCATATATACCCCATTTTTTTTACCTTTTTTAAACCTACTGAAGTTAACCGAGAGTCCGCAATAATAACACCTTCCATTTCCCACGCGAATCCAAACACTTGTAAAGGTGCTAATTTCTCGACAATTCGGCGCATTAACCCAACACCAATACCCAGGTTTCTGTACGCTGGAATAACGCCAACAAGCTGTAGAATACCTACAGGTAATTGAGCTAACTGTACATTATTATAATTACCCGTCTTTTCTATTAAACCTATACCGAATCCAACTAATTCACCTTTGTAAAAAGCAGTTATTGTAAATTGATTTTTAGTGCTCCGTTTTATCTTCGTGTAGAACCGTTCAAAAATAACATCTGCTAAGTCTTGTGTTTTTGAAATGTAATCGACATTAACATAGTTGTATAACTATGGATTTCTTTTCATCTTGTAATGATTCATCATGAGTCTTTCGAACCATCTGTTGGGCAGTATTCTTTTTGCTATTAACGCTAACTTAGACCTAATGTTTCCGACGTTATACCTTAACTTAGGTTTCCGTTTTGTTATAATTTTAGCCACAAGTTGACCGATTAATTCAGGATTATCTCCCTCCGCTACTTCTTGGTTTATGATGTCATGAATTCTTTCAAAATCCTGCTTATATACAGAAGTTAATGATTTTTCAGACACATATCTGTTTTCGTTGATTTTTGTTCTGAAATCACCAGGCTCAATAATCACTGTTTTTATTCCAAACTGCATAATTTCTTGACTCAAAGACTCTGTTATGGTTTCAACTGCTGACTTCGAAGCGCAATAAATTCCCCTGTAGGGTAATCCCATTAACCCACCTACTGAGCTAATGTTTATGATTAATCCGGCTTTATTTGCGCGCATCTGGGGCAAAACAGCTTGACAAGTTCTAATTAAACCCGCAACATTGGTATTGAAAATGTCAACAATTTCATTCACACTTGAATCTTCTATAGCTCCAGCCATACCTTTGCCGGCGTTATTTACCAACACATCAATTTTCTGTTCTCTTGAAAGAATCCAATCGATGGCATTTGCAACAGAATCATCTAAGCTTGTGTCCATTTGAACCAAAGTGTAACCGTCTAATTGATCCCCAGTACAAATCGACCTTCCTGTTCCGTATACTGTGTGGCCATTAGACCTAAGAAAATTGCAAATTGCCCTACCAATTCCCGAGGTTCCACCAGTTATTAAGACTACTTTTTTCATGACACTTTAGTGAACCGAAGATAAAAAGCTTTTTAAAACTTACTTAATGAAATAAATAAAAATATGAGTGAGCGAAATTTAAGGCACAAAAATAAGGCAAGCTACTCACATCGCACCGCTACAACCGTTTACCCTTGCTATGTTCCCATCCTGGGGGATTCAACAGGAGCTAGTCGTGTGAGACTTGCCTCAGTGCAAAGATAAAACCTTTTGTGATTTTATACGCAATATTTAATAAAATAAATGATTTTAGGAAACTTAAATGTGCTACGATAAAGCCAGTAACAAAATGCTACCAGCTCTAATCAACTAGTAATAGAATCAGGATTTAAGTAGAACTATCCATCTACCTAGTTAACCGATAAGGCTATGCATGTGCTAGTGGCAAACGATAAAGAATTTTTCGGAAATTTCGTACAATAAACCCATCACCTTTTCTAGTAAACTCTCGTAATCGCTTCATTTCCTCATCACCCAATTTTAATATATCACTGAAGCTTGACAAGCTAAGATCATATTTCAGATTTAGATAATTTTGAATAATCTCTTGTTCTGCTCTGGAAAACGAGTTTAAACGATCGACTATTTTCTCTGATATTTTGCGAGATGCTAAAGCACAAGTCAACAGATGACACTCCACAGTAATTCTAGAATCAGGAACTAAAATTCCATTTGTTTTTTTACTGGAATTTAAAACTAAATTCGGATCAATATATTTCACGCCGTTCTCTATAAATTGAGTACGAAGTTCAATGGTCATGGTATTCTGATTTAGCAAATTCAAAACAACCTGAGTACCATTCCTTTTCTTAATCATATCAACCTTATTAACATACGGGTGATCGTTCAAAAAATGTATCGTCTTTGCTTGATTTTCAGCATTAATCAAAACTTCAACTCTTTCTATTGTACCAGTACTCTCTTCATTTTGGTGCAAAAACGTATGGCGATAATTACTCAGGAAATGATTTAAATCAAAATAAATCGCAACGCGCTCATCTACCGTTTGTACGGTTAACTCAGCTAATGCTTCTTTCCAAATACTAATTGATTTCAGCTGGTTATCTGTTATTTCACTTTGAAACGAAATCAGACCCAAGTTTTGAGAAATCGTACTTAATAAATAGTGTTTCAAATAGAAATTAACATCGATAGCCCATTTCTCCACCAAATCAATCAATCCGCTATTTTTAAGTTCAGAGTCAATTTTTTTCTTGATCGAAGTCCAATCTTGATTTTTAACTAAACCTTCATTTTGAAAAACAAAATGAAAAAAATCGAATAAAATTACATTCATGCTCGCTGAATGAGAAAAATTAAACAAATACAATTTGTCTTTTGCGACTCCACTCGTCCATGGCGTTAAATCGCCGTAGCAGAAGGAAAAAAGTGTTCTTGATTGCTTTAACTCTTCATGTAATCGAATCAGAGAATCACTAAAATATTTAAAGTAGGGTATATTATCTGATTTATACGCGAGTAACAATTCAATATTATGCTTGACAGTTAAAGACATTGGCGTCTCATTGAACTTATATTGTTTAATTGTTTTATCAATGATTTCAGTAACGAACCGGCCATGTTCTAACGAAAAGTTATCCGATGCAATTACGGGATGATTTCCTATCGAAATATTAGCCGTTTTAGAATACTTTTCAATTCGAGGCATTATAATGGAATTGAATCCCTCTTCTCTCCAAACATCCGCCATTAATAACTGATTATGAAGTAAATTTTTTGTGTAACCATTACGACTAAAATTTACAAAACAATCCTCCGAAGCAATTTTATAATATACCGTAGGTGAAGCACCGTACTCGTGCGAACCACTAGAATACGCATAGCTTTTCCCGACATGTTTTAAATGTGGATTACCTTGTAAATCCTTTTTCCAAAACACATGACAAGAACCATGTATAAACAATCGGTCAAGCTTCAAGAAATTGAATAATTGGTACTTAGCAAAACGTAATTTATCAGCCCGCGTATTCCTTTGATACAGTCGTGAGAAATTAAGTGTCGATTTCTTGAAAATCCATTTTACGTAATCGTTTTCATTACCTAAAATAGAAAGCGTCGTTCTACTAAAATTACTGAGTTTTATTCTACACGTAAAATCAAGAACAACGTCATAGGTAGCCTGCACATCTGCATTATACTCGGTTTCTTTACCACTCATTATGAGTAAAACCTTTAACCCATCACTAATGGGTAAAGTGTCTCTAAGTGCTTCGTCATTAATCAAAATGACTGCTGGATCTGATACATGAACAATCTTCTTGGCGGGAAGAATTGTGGATAGCCACAAGTTAATGTCAGAATTTCGGAATTTAATCATGGTTTAATCGTTTCGGATAGCAAGGCCTAATTCATGCCATCGACATAAACACCTGAAAAACAGCAAGATGATATATTCTCATTATGCGACTTTTTCCGCTAAACGGAATACTATTCCCATTTTGAGATAAAAACTACGCGAAAATTACATGAAATATTACAAGGAACGAATTACCAAATAAATTACTTAATGGAGGATACAACCAATTCATTGATTGCCTCTAATGCGTCTTCAGAAAATACAACACGCCTAATCGGTCCACTAGAGACTTCACCTTTATGATGGGCGCAACTATTAGCTGGAGAAAAATGAAAAACAGGAACATCCATTTCAAAATTATTAATCCGCTCTAAAAACAACCTATAGAGGTCTTGCTTTTGGGAATAATATTCATCTAGAATGACAATATCTGGACACATGTCCATGGTGGCATCAAATGATTTTGGCGAGCTATCAAAATTCTTGAAAATGACCTTCTTCAGATCAAAATAAGCGTTCCAAAATGAATCATCTTTCACTTCAGAGCTAATAATAGCCATTTTAGTACGTTTCACGGAGGCATTTTAAAAAGGTACCGCAAAATTAGAACCAAGGATGTAATCTGCTAGTTATCAGCAACATAAATCAAAAGTGATTCGGTATTATTCCCACCAAGAAAAATAGATTCTATTCCTGGGACAAATCCGCCTCAATCTGATCCACAGAAGCACGCAAATCGGCAGCAAATTGCTCCACAGACGACACCTCATTAACATCACTCATTGTCTCCAACTTTCTAACTCCCTCACTTAAGGCCGGAGCAACAGTATCTACAGATGGCTTAATCTTATGAGCTGTTCGATTAATTGCAATTATGTCAGCAGAAGTCATGGCCTTTTCCATATCAACTATCGCATCTCGACAGGAGTTCACAAAAGTTTCGAGCATCAATTTAATAAAGGAGGTATCTCCTTCCGCCATAGCCTCTAAACCACTTTTAGTATATAATTTTCGCATACCTACTACAACCTAAACACCTTTCCTTATACTCCATTCACTTACATAAGTTCGCAGAAATAACTTCATACAACTGATTGGGTGAATACGGCTTACTCAAATAACCTTGCATTCCCGCATCAAGACATTTCTGACCATCTCCTTTAATTGCATTAGCAGTTAATGCAATGATGGGAACTGCTAATTTAAGCTCATTCCTAATCACACCAGTCGCTTCAAGACCATCCATTTCAGGCATCATGATATCCATTAACACAACCGCATATTCATTGGCCTCTAACTGAACTATAGCCTCTTTACCGTCTACCGCTTCATCAACTACAAACTTCTTCCGCTCCAAGATTGCCCGAGCCATCATTCTATTCATCTCGTTATCATCAACAAGCAGTATCTTTATACCTTCTTCAAAATCAAAATCCAGCTCCACAATCGCCTTCTTCTTCTGCTCTACTTCTATATATACTGGCAAGTTCATTGAAAGTCGGAATGTAGACCCTTGATCCATTTTACTTTTCAATAACTCAAGCGTCCCCCCCATAGCTTCGGCTAATTGTCGTGCAATAGACAAACCTAAACCGGTACCTCCATACTTTCTTGCTGTACCAATATCAGTCTGAGAAAAACTCTTGAAAAGATCTTTTATTTTATTTTCAGCAATACCAATTCCAGTATCGGTAAAATCAATAATAAGCAGCTGACTTGCTTTATTTTCTTTAGCTACAGATATTTCAACCAATAGGCCTCCATTCTCGGTGAATTTGATAGCATTGGTGCATAAATTTAGAATTACTTGGTACAACCTAAATGGGTCTCCAAGATAACATTCAGCCATCTTGTCATCTACTTTTATGTCGAAATAAACACCTTTAGACTCAGCACTATACAAAAGTGCTGATTTGGTTTGATCAAGAATGGTTTCTATATTGAATGGAATTGAATCTACCTCAAGTTTACCCGCTTCCAATTTTGAAAAATCTAAAATATCATTAATGATATTCAATAAATGATCCGATGATTTTTTAATTGAATCAATGTACTTCAATTGAGTCTCATCCAAAGAAGTATCTCTAAGAAGATAATTTAAACCAACAATCCCATTCAATGGGGTACGCATCTCATGACTCATTCTTGCCAAAAATTCCTCTTTTATGGCTGCATTTTGCTCTGCTGTCAATTTTGACTCCATCAAGTCTTGCTCCATGATTTTTCTATCCGTAATATCAACATGAATACCAATTGAGCCAATAATTTCATTATCCTCATTGAAAACGGGCGTCCCCGAAACGAGAACCCAAGCATAATCACCATTCTTCTTAATTATTTTAACTTCATATACACTTGACTTACCCTCTCTTCTTTTGGCAATTTCATGCTCAAAGTCAACTTCAGAATCACCAAATATCAGTACCTCTGAAGCGACAAGACCAATCAATTCATTCGATCCATAACCCGTCATTTCAGAAAACTTTGGATAAACCTTTGTAATCCTGTCATCGAGATCCACCTCTAACAACCCCAGTTCTATATTTTCGATAATCTTTTGGTACTTCTCATCACTTCGAACAACGTATTCTTGTAATTTAACTTTCTCAGAAACATCTGTTATCTGAACAAGCCGAACCTTTCTAGTACCATAAGGAATAGTACATGCCTGAATGTCAACAATAATATTCTCGCCATCTTTTGTAATATGATCCCACTCCCTCGACGCTTCAAACTCCGAATCATTAATGATGTTATCTACATCTTTTTCTAGAGAATCCCACTGATTCTTTGGATGCAAATCATGAATTTTCAGTTTTACAAATTCACTTCTTGAATAACCATACTTTTCAATAGCCGTTTGGTTAACGTCAAGAATGCGATAAGTACTGGGATTATATATCAATAAGGCAAGCGGATTGTTGTCATACAACATTTTAAAATAATCCTCTTTCTGCTGAGTATGGTGATCTTGCGTCTGTTCATTGAGCTTCTCCAGATCAAATAAACGTAAAGTACGCTCTTTTAAGTCTGTTGTTTTCCTTTTGAGCTTTTCTTCCAGGTCCCTTCGAGCAAGGTTTTCCTTTAAATACCGTTCCTTCCAGATATTCGCCTCATCATTCATATGTGACGAAATTTAGTAAGCTGGTTGTTTTTCTTCCTTAAGCATTCTGTAAATAGTGGATTTACCAACATCCAATTTAGCAGCCACTTTCAAGACATTATTGTCATACTGTTTTAGATAAATTTTGATTATCTGATTGTTATACTCTCTTAAAGTGAGTTCCTGATTTAGAACATCCTCAACTTCATTAGAAGAAGTTGCATGAAAATTAATTTCATCAGCCGTTATAAGACCATCCTCACAAATGGCACAAGCCAGCTCAACTAAAGCTTTCAACTCTCTAATATTACCCGGGAAATTATACGATAGCAGTTTATCTTGTGCATCTTGATTAAGCTCTATTTTACCCATACCGTTTAACTTACTAAAATCTGCAATAAAATGTTTAGCAAGAATTAAAATGTCTTCCTTTCGATTTCTAAGGGGAGGTAAATCAATTGGCAATCCAATCAATCGATAATATAAATCTTCTCTAAAATTTCCTTTACGAACCTCATCTAACAAATTCTTGTGGGTAGCACAAATTATCCTGATGTCTAGCTTGACGGGATTATTATCTCCAATTCTAACCAACTCCCTCTCTTGTATTACCCGTAGCAATTTTGCCTGCAGAGAAAAGTCCATCTCTCCTATTTCATCTAAAAAGATAGTACCCTTATTGGCTTCTTCAAATTTACCAATCCTTCTTGCTCCAGCACCCGTAAAAGCTCCTTTTTCATGACCAAATAATTCGCTCTCCAGCAGCTCAGAAGGAATTGCAGAAACATTCACTGCCACAAACTTTTTCTTCTTTCGATCCGAATTATAATGTATTGCCTTTGCAACCAGCTCTTTACCTGTACCTGTTTCACCGGTAACTGAGACATTTATCGCCGTTCTACAAGCTTTCTCCATCAGTTTATAAATACCCTTCAGAACAGCACTGTTTCCTTTTATATAATTTGAAAAAGCGTATTTACTAGTGACTTCATCCTCTAGTTCTTCAATTCGTTCTTTCAGTTGACGTTTCTCCCGAATTAAGTTGATCGAATTCCAAAGACGGTCTTTCGCATCCTCATCTTTAACAATGTAATCGAAAGCCCCGTTTTTCAAAAGGCCTATTGCCGTACTTACATCTTCTTGTGCTGATACTACAACTACGTCCGCACTTGATCTTTCTGATTTTAATTTATTCAACAATACAGTACCCTCCATATCTGGAAGACCATAATCCATCACAACAACGTCGCAACGCAATTTGTCGGCAAAAAAATCTGCGGCATTTTCATAAACTTTGGCATCAACGTCAGGATTTAGATTAACATGGTATTTAATCATTTCCGCATACCACTTATCATCCTCAATTATAGCAATATTCATACAGGTTATATTATTGGCGTTGTCCCAATTTAGGAATAATAAACTATTAAAAAAACAAAAACAGTACCAAATTTCATAAAAATTTTGTTGCATCCCTATGAAAATAGACTATCAAAACCCAGAACCTTTATGATTTTTAGCGTAACTACCTAAAAAATAGCAACTTAATTATAAATGTCACGCTATTAATTTATTCTTCTAATAAGGCGAAAAAGCTTTCAAAAACTTAATGTTCGGACATGTGTATATTCCTATAATGGGACGGTTCCTTTTTCGGGAATAAGAATAAAAAAAATGAGCAGAGCCTATTGCTGGTTTTGATTAAAAGAAAATAACACTTAAGGGTTATGCCTAGATTTTAGCGAAAACCATTCTCTCGCTGAATCAAATAATCTTGTAAAATAATCGTAGCGCTTATTTCGTCAATCAACTTCTTATCCGCACGTTTCTTTTTACTCAGCCCAGACGCTAACATTGACTTTTGAGCAATTTTAGATGTGTATCTTTCATCTATACACTCCGTTTTAATTCCGGGAAATTCTCTCCCTAAATGAATTCCAAAATTTTTAACTGCTTGTGTTGAATTAGTTGCAGAATTACTCAAGCGTTTAGGCTCACCAATTACAAAAATGTCAATGGCATAACGAGTATTGTAATCCTTCAAGTATTTTATAACCTCTGCTGAATGAACAGTAGCTAAGCCAAAAGCAAATAATTGTTGGTCGTCAGTAACGGCCAATCCTACTTTTTTGGTTCCATAATCGATTGCAACAATTCTTCCCATCGTTCACAAAGCTAAGGAATCATAGAAATTATTAAAACAATAACCGATTATGGAAAATTGAAATCTATATTTGCATTACCCATTTAATTAAATTTTCAATTATGAGAGAGGTAATCGAACAGGCATGGGAAGATCGGAGCATGTTGCAAGATTCAACGGTACAAGCTACCATACGGAAAGTAATTGAGGAAATAGACAAAGGCCGACTTCGTGTTGCTCAGCCAGACGGCGACAACTGGGTTGTAAATGAATGGATTAAAAAAGCCGTTGTACTATACTTCCCAATCCAAAAAATGGAAACGATGGAAGCCGGACCACTGGAATGGCACGACAAAATGAAGCTGAAAAATAATTTTGCTGAACTCGGCATTAGGGTTGTTCCACATGCAGTTGCAAGATATGGTGCCTATCTGGCTTCCGGCGTTATCATGATGCCTTCGTATGTAAATATTGGCGCATACGTTGATTCAGGAACAATGATTGACACTTGGGCTACAGTTGGCTCTTGCGCCCAAATTGGTAAAAATGTACACCTAAGTGGTGGAGTCGGAATTGGAGGCGTACTAGAACCTTTACAGGCTGCTCCCGTAATCATCGAGGACAATGCCTTTGTTGGATCACGATGCATTGTTGTGGAAGGTGCAAGAATTGGAGCAGCAGCTGTACTTGGCGCAAATGTAGTCATCACAAAATCCACAAAAATCATTGACGTCACCTCGGAAAAACCCACAGAATACAGAGGCTACGTACCCCCAAGAAAAGTAGTTATTCCGGGTTCATATCCCAAAACCTTTAAAGCAGGAACTTACCAGGTGCCTTGCGCACTAATTATTGGTGAAAGAAAACCAAGCACAGATTTAAAAACATCATTAAACGAAGCACTGAGAGAATATGATCTTGCCACATAACTTCAAAAATTTATCATTGAATTTTCATTAAATGCGAATCGGATTTGACGCAAAGCGTGCATATCACAATAATACAGGACTGGGCAACTACAGTAGAGACCTCATAAAAGGGCTTGCTGATAATTACCGAGAAGATGAATATATTTTATTTACTCCAAAACATTCCAACAATCCCCGCATTGCTTTTACCAATTACTTTCCTAACATTTCGTCAAGGTTACCAAAAAGCTTTTTAGACAAACGTTTTAAAAGCTACTGGAGAACGATGAACATGGAAAAAGACCTAATCTTAAATAAAATCGATCTATTTCATGGCTTAAGTCAAGAAATTCCTAGAAGAAGAAATCATAAAATAAAATACGTTGTAACGATTCATGATCTCATTTTTCTACGGTTTCCTGAAACTTACAAAAGAGTGGATAGAATAATCTATAACAAAAAGTTTAAATACGCCTCTGATAATTCAGATAAGATTATTGCCATTTCAAAGCAAACGAAATCTGATCTTATAGACTTTTACAATATTGATCCCGAGAAAATAAAAGTAGTTTATCAAAGCTGTCACGAACAATTTAAGGAAATTCTCCCGCAAGATGAAGGCATTGCCATTAGAGAAAAATACCAATTGCCCAGTAATTACCTACTGAGCGTTGGGACAATCGAAAAACGAAAAAATTTAGTTGCACTTCTTGAGGCAGCATCTAACATTGACATTCCAATCGTTGTAATAGGAAACCGTACGGCCTATTTTCAAGAAGTCAGCCAAAAAGTTGCTCAATTAAATATGAAAAAGCGAGTTATATTCCTGAGCAACATTCCTTTTAAAGATTTACCAGGCATATATCAAGGAGCTCAAGCTTTCTGTTATCCTTCCGTTTTTGAAGGTTTTGGTATTCCCATTATTGAAGCGTTGTATTCTAAGATACCGGTAATTACAACCAAAGGAGGTGTTTTTGCGGAAACAGGTGGAGCAAACTCAATTTATGTAGACCCCTACAACAAAGAAGAATTTGAAAATCAAATTAACCAAGTGCTTTCTTCAGACCAATCGCAACGTGTGAAAAAAGGCTATGATTTTGTCAAAAAGTTCTCAACAGAAAATCATGTTAAAGAAATTAAATCCATCTATAACGAGCTACTTAAATGAACCAAATTATACAAGAAGCGATTGAAGTTTTAAAGAATGGTGGTATCATCCTTTATCCTACTGATACCATTTGGGGATTAGGGTGCGATGCTACGAATGAAGCAGCCGTTCTAAAACTTTTAAAAATAAAACAAAGGTCTGATAGTAAAAGTCTGATTATTTTACTGGATCAGGACCATAAAATCAATCGCATCGCTAAAAACATACCAGATGCAGCATGGGACATCATAGATCATGCGCAAAAGCCCACTACTCTTGTGCTAGACGGTGCGTACAACCTAGCTCCCAGCGTAATTGCTTCAGACGGTTCAGTGGGTATTAGAATTTGCAAAATGAAATTTTGCCAACAGCTCATCAGTAAATTGAATAAGCCATTGGTTTCTACATCTGCTAATTATAGTGGAAACCCTTCTCCAAGTAATTTCAATGAAATTGACACTACTATAAAAAAGAAAGTAGATTTCGTCATTGATTTACCAGAGTTTTACCAATCTAAAGGTCAAGCTTCAAGTGTAATTAAGCTTGATAAAGACAGTAATGTTACGATTATTCGGACATAAAAATTTACCCCTTTTAAGGTATTTTAAAGAACTCTGAAGTACCCTAGATTTGCTTTTAAACATTATGCCCCGAATGAAAAGTATTTATGGACTATTTTGTGTGCTGTTTTTTTTAGGCTCTTGCGTAGAAACAGATCCAGACGCTGACTCATCGAATTCTGAAGCAGACCAAACTCCAATACAAAAAATCACTAAAAGTGTTACGGTCTACTCTCATAGACATTACGATATTGATAAGGAAATTTTTAGTGCTTTTGAAAAAGAAACAGGTATTCAAGTATTGGTTAAAGAGGACAAAGCCTCTAAACTAATTGAACTAATTAGCCAAAAGAAAGATGCTGCAGATGTCCTGATAACGGTAGACGTAGCTAGACTTGAACAAGCCAAGAATAAGAACATTCTTCAATCCATCCAATCAGACTATATCCAATCAAGAGTCCCCTCTAATTTCATGGACTCCGACAACATGTGGTTCGGACTAACCAAAAGATATAGAGTGCTGGCCTACAGTAAAGAACGAGTCGATCCATTAGAAATTAAGAGCTATACTGATCTCGCAAAACCTAAATGGAAGGGGAAAATTGCAGTTCGTAGTTCAAGCAACACATACAATCAATCTTTAATGGCATCCGTTATTGCCCACAGTGATGAACAAAAAGCTGAATCTTGGGCAAAATCTGTAGTTGCTAACTTTTCTAGATCTCCGAAAGGGAATGATAGAGACCAAGTAAAAGAAGTAGCAGCAGGCAGAGCAGATATTGCCATTATTAACACATACTATTTAGGCAAATTATTAAATTCTGAAAACCAGCAAGAGGTAGAAGCAGGGAAAGCTGTAGGGCTCATTTTTCCTGATCAAGAGCATGCTGGAGCTCATGTGAATATTTCAGGTATAGGCGTCTGTAAAAACGCTCCGAATAAAGATAACGCCATAGAACTTATTGAATATTTATTGTCTGATAAAGTTCAAGAGTTATACTCAGCTGCGAATTACGAGTATCCAATTGTAAAAGATATTCCTGTTTGCGACTTGCTAAAGTCTTGGGGTTCATTTCACGAAGATTCTATTGCCTTAGAAAGAATTGGCCAATTAAATACAGCAGCACTGGAAGTATTTGCTCGCGCGGGGTGGGAATAGATGAAATCATTCCTAAAATCTTTCAAATTTTCCAGAAAAGGATGGCTCATGGTTCTCCTTGTAATCGTTGGTGTTATTTTGCTACCCTTATTTGCTATCCTCATAAGAGCATTTGATTCGGATGCAAGCACATGGAAACTGATCTCTGAATTTTATTTATCCAAATACATTTGGAATTCAATCGGACTTGTAATTGGTGTTTCTGGCATGACTATTCTAATGGCGGTCATTCCGGCTTGGTTGATTGCCAATTACAAATTCTTCGGACGAAAATTTTTCAGACTTGCCTTATTATTACCAATCGCTTTTCCCACCTATATCATGGCGTATACGTACACGGGAATTTTTGATTCCACCGGAACTATACAGCAATTGGCTAATGCTCTTCTAGGAAACGATTTTGCCAATGCCATTTATTTTGATTTCATGACCCCATTTTGGCTTTTACTGGTTCTGTCCTTTTGTTTATACCCATACATTTATGCCGCTTGTTTGATTTCCTTTTCTAATGATTCTGCTCAACACCTGGAGGCTTCTAAAATGTTAGGAGCAAACAGCATTTCTAGATTCTTTAAAATTGGCCTACCTATGGCAAGACCCGCATTATTGGCAGGCTTGTTTTTAGTTATCATGGAAGTGCTAAACGAATACGGAGCTGTTCAATATTTTAATTTTAAAACATTTACGAGTGGAATTTTTACTGCATGGGAAAATGGAGACCTCACAAGTGCTGTGCGCATTGCTGCAGTTCTTTTTGCAACAGCTATTTTCTTTTTGTTCATTACCCACATTCTTATTCGAAAGTCTAAAATTGAAAAAGCCAGTAAAATACCTATTGTACATGAACAATTAAAAAAACATCACAATGTACTTGCCTTTCTTTTTTGTGGATTACTGTTCCTTTTTGCTTTTTTAATACCTTTCATACAACTGCTATTTTGGGCTGTTTCTACTTATTCGGAAGTAGTCACGTTTGATTTTTATGTAGTCGCATGGAACACTTTTACAATTTCGATACTAGCAGCAATCGTAATTACCCTAATTTCATTTATTTTATTGTTTGCAGGGAACCAAATTAGAAACATTGGAGGAAAACAGCTTGCCTCGCTTGGCATTCTTGGATATAGTATTCCAGGTGCAATAATAGCAGTCGGAATCATTATGCCTTTTGCATTCATTGACACTTCACTACAAAGCAACTGGCTCCTCGGAAGTATTTTTGGACTATCCATAGCTTACTTAATCCGTTTTATGGCCGTTTCTTACAACGCGTTAGATGGCGCAGTTCAAAAGCAAGGAAGTAGATTAGACGAAGCCGCATTAAATATGAAGACTAAACCCTTAATCGCTATGTTTAAGATTCACTTTCCAATTTTAAAGCCTGCTTTGTTTATTGCAGTAATTTTAGTTTTTGTGGACATCATGAAAGAACTTCCTATGACATTAATCCTAAGACCAATGAATTACGATACGTTGGCTACTGAGGCGTATAGGTATGCGGAAACAAACGAATCAGCCATGCAATCAGCACCAGCGAGTATAATTCTTATTCTTCTCGGAACTATTCCAGTAATTTTTCTTCATAAATTAATAAAGAATTGATTCTAAAAGCGCATAATATAACCAAACGATTTGGTCAGGTTGAAGCATTATCTAACCTCACTTTTGATATGCAAAAAGGTGAAACAATTGCGATACTAGGAGAAAGTGGGTCTGGAAAAACAACGTTGTTAAGAATTATTTGCGGATTAGAACAAATAGATACTGGTGAATTAATCATTAACCATGAAGTGCTGAATGACAACAGCACTTTTCTGCGGCCAGAAAAAAGAAACATTGGTTTAGTATTTCAAGATAATGCTTTATTTCCGCACCTGAATGTATTTAAGAACATTGCATTCGGTGTTTCGCGAAAAACGAATCGATTTGAAAAAGTATCCAGTCTTATGGCCATTACTAAATTGACTGGACTAGAAAAAAGAATGCCCCATGAACTAAGCGGAGGTCAGCAGCAAAGAGTTGCATTAGCTCGAGCGTTAGCCACGGAGCCTGAGTTGCTCTTATTAGACGAACCATTTAGCACACTTGATCACAGTCTAAAAAATGAAATCCGTACAGAGATAAAAGAAATCATTAAGACTTCAGGTGTTAGCTGTATCATTGTAACTCACCATATTGACGATGCCACATCCATGGCCGATCGCATCGCCATCTTAAAAAATGGAGAACTGATTCAGATGAACACGTCAAAATTTATTTTTGACAACCCAGTGAATGAATATGTAGCTAAATTATTTGGCATCGTCAACGAGGTTGACGGTGTTTTTTTTAGAGCTCAAGACCTTATTTTAGGTGAAGGGAATAGAGAAGCAATAGTTCGCGCATCCTATTTTGAAAATGGACTGTTTCAAACTACCCTTCAATATAAAAATCAATTAATGTATTGCCCTCATCCCAAATTCCTACCAATCGAAACGAATATTAATTTCTCCATTAAGAAGAATTTATCATTTAGCGTGAAATAAAGCCAAGCCAGAAATTGGCGTTTTGATCACGGTTCCAAGAACAATTGATTTCTCTTTGCACAATTTCTCAAGTAACGGTTTGTTAAAATAGCCAATTGAACCAACTACGTGCAGCGGAACCTCTTTGTGTTGACTGTATTTCATTATATGCTTATTAAGAAAAGACTCTAAACAAGACTTCACCAAATCAAAAGCATACTTATCTTGATTTTTTATTTCGATTACCCACTTTGCAAACGATGCTAAAAATCGATTGGGTAAATCACCAGTATATACCTCATCCAATAATTGCTCTTTAGTATATCCGAAGTGCTCAACAAATTGATCCCTGAGCGCAATAGGAAGCTCTTGATCGAGAAAATCTTTAATCAATTTTTTTCCAATATTTGAGCCACTTCCCTCGTCTCCTAAAATATAACCCAATGCAGTTACGTTGCGTACGATTCCACAGCCATCAAAATAACAAGAATTAGAGCCCGTCCCAAGGATAGCTGCGATACCCGGCTTATCTCCACACAGGGCCCTTGCAGCGCCCAAAAGATCATGTTCAATATGAATTACAGCATTCGAGAAAACAGCATCAAACGCAACCTCAAGAACAGAACAATTCTTCTCACTTGAGCAGCCAGAACCATAGAACCAAATCTCTTCAACCAAATCTAGATCGAGTTGCCCTAATTGAGGAATCAATTCATTTTCAAAGGTAGTTAGGCAATCTTGAGAGGTTTTAAAAAAAGGATTCAATCCCTGAGTTTTGGCTTGTTGAATTGTCCCAGAATGGTCAATTAATCGCCAATCTGTTTTTGTTGAACCACTGTCTGCAATTAAAATCATGTTTACAAAGTAAACTTAATTCCTGCATTTATTTGTCTAAAACCGCCAGGCATAATTCCAGATGATACTCTATGGAGCCTGGATGCTTTATAAATTTGGTTACGTAAATTCTTACCGGCTACAAATACAGTCATTGCATTTAAAAGTCTCTTTTTACTTGTGACTTCATAAGACACATTTGCATCAATCACATTAAATAAATTTAATTTCCCAATAGCGCCCTCAGCAGTTTCGTTATTGAAATTCAGATACTCCGTATACTGTGCTCCTATCATACTATAGCTAACACCTAGATTGATTCCTTTATAGCCGTAATTGAAATTGAAGCAAAGAATTTGAGTAGGTACATATGGAGCCGCATTGTTCGCAATTTTACCTTCTCCAAATTCAAACCCGAGCGATTCTATCTGATCAAAATCAGTATAATTTAAGTTTCTGTTTACAAGGCTATCGCCAGCGAAGAAAACCGAATAGCCCGTGCGTTCCAAATTAATTTTATCAATCAATTCAATTTTAGTTGCTTCTGTATGCTTTGCTTTAAACAAATCCGCATCTTTTAGCTTCCCACTGAGTATTTTTGAATTCATTAAGGTATAAGCCAATCCAACAATTAATTCATGATTTCCATTTTTAATTAGTTGACCAAAATCATAGCTCGCATTGAATTCTATTCCCTGAATACTAACAGCGCCCAATGTTTCGAAGGCTTCTTTTCTTCCTGCGGCATAGTAATTGTCAATGGTATTGTGGAAGACTGCTGCCTGTCCAAGCAATGCTCCCTTGAGTCCGTAGCCTCTTAATCCTAACTCAAAATTAGTACTCGTTTCAGCCTTAATATTAATTGACTCCTCACTTGGAGTTGGTTCCACCGTACCTTCTTCGTTAATCCCAACGAACCCAACACTTGAAGTAGGCGGGGTGTACCCATTATACCCTCCACCAAAAACTTCAAATTTATTTTGATTGGTATCAACGACAACGTAATTCATAGATACTCCCGGTAATAGCTGGCCAAATGTATTGAGAACGGACCCGTAATTATTGGTGCCATCGTTTAATGGATCAGATGAGATCGCTAACAAATTATATTTTCTCATGTTAATCACCTCGTATCGAATGGTTGGCGCAATGCTTAATTTTCCAACAGTAAAGGTGTTTTTAATAAACCCGGAGATTGCTGAAAGCGTAAATTTCTGATCTTTCACAATCGTTCCACTTCTCGAAAATCGACTTGAATCAGCTACTATTTCCTGATTTAAAAACTGCTCTGTATGTGCGTTCAACCCAACAGCCAGCTTTCCATTAAATTGTTCAGAAATACTGTAATTCCATTCGACCTCTTCTTTGATACCTGCTACTCTAAATACTCTATTTCTTGCTTTAGTATTTTCTCTACCACTAGAAACAACACCTACTCTAACATAATCATCATCACTAGAAATAACACCATTTAAATATGCATATTTAGCATCGTAAATTTCCTCTCCCACATAAGACCGAACTGCAGAAGGATTTAACAAGGTTGTGTTTTGTCTCCACCAGTCTCTACTAAACTGCGAAGCATAAGCCGTTGAGGTTAACACTGAATTTTGCCCAAGCTTGTATTTGTAAATCAAGTCTATCGCATAACGTTTAGTAGCCAAATCATCCGCATCAAATGGATTTTGATTTGGATCTAGATTAAATGTTAGTGGCGTCTGGCCACTATAGGTAGCTTGTGCATTTTCTTGGTGAAAATTAAACTTCACATATGCCGTGGAGCGATCTCCCAAATCCGCATAAACTTTTCCTGTTGCATTAAATATTCGAGAGGAAGTATTGTCTTGAAAGCCATCAAAAGCCTTATTTAAAACTTGCAATTCAGCACCAACATTATTCCATGTTCCACCATAGGTTATGAATTGAGACTGGTAGCCACTTTGTCCGCCAACCAATGCGACACTAAGCTCTGGTTTTAAAGAAGGCTTTTTAGTTACATAATTAAGCACTCCATACATGTTGTTAGGCCCCATAGTAAGTGCGTCTGATCCCTTTACTACCTCTATTCCATCTAACCGATCAGTTGGTGGATTGTAATACGCTGACGGTGACAAATACGGAGCAGGTGCAATTGGGATACCATCCTCGAGTAATAATATTTTTTCAGACCGCCTGGGATAAGATCCTCGAATACCAACATTTAATCGATTGGATATGCCCATATCTCCGGCAACATTCACACCCACGACCTTCTTTAAAATTTCCTCACTACCAAGAGGCTGAACCTGGTTTAATTCCTCTTGAAGAACAAGATTAGATGTTCCATGATAATTATGACTATATCCTGGTCTGATATAGACAATTTCGAATGGATCCATAATGGTAATCATCGGCTCCATTTTTAATAATCCTAAATCTGTTACAGCATTATTTATATGCACATCTGCAATCACTAATTTTGCATAACCTAAAGTTGTAATGGAGACATTGTACGTTCCGTTAGGGATGTCTTTTATTAAAATATTGCCTGATTCGTCAGAATAACCACTTCGCGCTTCTCCAATTACTACAGCAACATAGTTCATTTCTGCTCCACATTCTGCTACTACTTTTCCCTTTAACACCCCTGCTATAGCAGAAATAGAAAACAACAGCATCATTGTGCAAACCCCTAATTTCACCATACCTTATTTAGATTAGGTTTAAATAACAGGACAAAGCTAAAATTGACAGCGCATTTCGACAATACCCCAAAAGTGGTATAATGAAACTGAATTGGATTTAAGCTGCTATCGACTTACTAAATGATAACCATTTAATTTGAAGTAATTGCGTTAGATTGCTAATGGTATTTTCGTCTTTCGCCAATGATTTATGAGCAAATAGTTCATATTCATTGACGACTTCAGCATTGCACAAATAATTAGACCTATTGAGGTAAATTATCGATACATCTTTATTGTAAAGTTTAACCAAATCACTTAACCCCCTAAGGCTAACGTCCGGAATTGACTGATTAACAACCAGCACATCAGGAACTTCATGTAATTTTTCAATCAACGCTAATCCCGAATTATAATTGACTACATCAATAGCTAAATCTGAATCTAAACGTTCTTTAAAAATACTGCCATAGAACCCGTCTTCGTCCAGAAATACTACTTTGAATTTATCCTTAATTGCCATTACTTCATGTTTGCGAGAGACAAATATGAGCAGTGAATTACATATGGAGAGATATAAATTTCCTACCGTTATAATTGAATTACCGAACGACTAAGAAGCAGCGCTTGTAAAAAGGAATTTATTCGGACTAACAAGCTGAGTTTTAACCGCATACATAACTATTCCCGCTGTATTATTAACCCCAAGCTTTCTCATGATGTTTTTTCTATGCGTATTTACTGTGTGATTACTTAAAAATAGTTTTTCAGCAATTTGAGCATTCGTATAGCCTTCGGCAATCATTTTAATTACTTCCTGCTCTCTTTCAGAAAGCAAAATAGGTTCACAACTTAATTGCTCGAAATCAATGTCATCAACATTTATTTTTTCCTCACGAATTCTTTCCAAAATTTGACCACAAAAGAATTTTTTACCGGCTGCCGTTTCAATAACAGATTCCGTTATCTCTTGAGCGGAACAATCTTTTTTGACATAGCTCGTAACACCAGATCTAAGAGCATCAACAATGGTTTGAGCAGATTGATCTTTGGTAATTGCTACAAAGCGAACGGTAGGCAAGTGCTGAATAACTTCAGGGATTACCCTAATATCAAAATCTTTTGATGTATAATCAACTACTATGATATCGGGCGTTCGGGTTGTCGCTAATTCTTTTAACTCGTTATTACTATTCGCTTCACCTACAATTGAAATGAAATCACTCTGAACAAAAATAGCTTTAAGACCAATTCTAATTAATTCGCTTGAGTCTGCTATTACTACATTAACTGTTTCCATAATCTGAGCGTAAAATTAGATAGTATTTAGAATCATTCCAAATAAATAGTGACTAGTTATACACAAAATGTAATCTCCTTACACAAGCTTTATTACTATTTAATCCAACTGCAAAAACTAAGTGCTAATTTAGCAGTCAATGAAAATGTTCCTGTTTTTCTTGGTTGGTCTTTATGCGACACAGTCTTTAGCACAATTCCCTTTACCTAAAGTATACGATTGTTTACAAATAGACCAAAGCATTTCGATTGATGGCCAAGCTACAGAATCTGCCTGGAAAACAGCCAAATGGTCAGACCACTTTGTGGACATAGAGGGAGAAAAAAATAACACACCGTACTACACCACAGCGTTTAAAATGCTTTGGGACACCAACAACTTGTACCTGTTTGCTCTTCTTGAAGAAGAACATCTTTGGGCTACGCTAAAAAATCACGATGATATCATTTATCGAGACAATGATTTCGAGGTCTTTATCGACCCAGATAGTGACAACCACAATTACCTGGAAATCGAGGTGAATTTATTCAATACTATCCTGGACTTAATGCTGACTAAACCCTATAGGAATGGCGGTCCTTTAATCATGGACTGGACCGCTAATGGATTACAATCGAAAATTACTATGGCTGGAACATTAAATGACCCAAGTGATACAGATTCTCTTTGGCGAATTGAAATGGCAATACCGATCAAAATTATTAGCGAAATTCCTCGAGTTGGAGAATCTTGGAGAATTAATTTTTCAAGAGTTCAATATGAGACAATGATTATCGCTGAACAATACAATAAAAAGAAAGATTTATATGGCAAAATCCTACCAGAAAATAATTGGGTTTGGAGCCCTCAAGGAATAATCAATATGCATTATCCTGAAAAATGGGGCTACCTCTTCTTCAATGACTCAGCTGGCAGTAAAACTGCGAAACAACCAGAAGACGCAGCAATCAGAATGGCATTACATGAATTGTATTATGAACAATCTGTTTATTTGAAGAAGAATGGAATTCCAAATAAAGACATGATTAATGAAATAACGGTAGCCAATGAATTGTATAAAATCGACCTAGTTATACAAGAGAAAGACTTTGAAATCTCTGCAGCCAATACGAAATGGACTTGGCACATTCAAAACGATAGCAAAATATGGAAATCAAGGAACCAATGAAACAAAAAATCATTAGCCTAAGTCTCATCCTACTTACTTTTCTTTCTTGCCAAAAAAAACAAGCATCTTATTCAATAAAAACTACAACTATTGAAGTGCCAGAGATTGAGAAATGGATCTGGCTGCATGGAACCTCCGATACAAATGCGGCCGCACTAAAAACACAATTCAAAACACTCGCGAACAATGGAATCACTGGAGTTCTAATTGGCGGTGATAATGAATCCATGTTTCGAGCTGCAAAAGCAGAAGGGCTGCAAGCGCATATTTGGCTTTGGACCCTCAACAGAGGCGACGAATACATTATGAAAAATCACTCAGACTGGTATAGTATCAACAGAAATGGTGAATCCTGCTTCGACAATCCGCCATATGTTTCTTACTATCGCTGGTTGTGTCCTACCAATAAAGAGGTCAGAAGTTTTCTGAAGGATGAAATACGTAGGCTGTCTCAAAAAGATTATATCGATGGCATCCATTTGGACTATGTCCGATACTGCGATGTTATTCTCCCCATTGCACTTTGGGAAAAATACAACCTCGTTCAAAACAGAGAACTGCCTGAATTCGATTACTGTTATTGCAAAACATGCCGATCTACCTTTCAAAAAGTATCTTCGAATGATCCCTTAACATTAGCAGAACCCGCTGCGGATAGCAATTGGATCAATTTTCGTTACCATCAAGTAACATCGCTCGTAAATGATCTTGCAGCAATCGCACATCAAAACCAAAAACCTATTTCAGCAGCAGTATTTCCTACTCCGACAATTGCTAAGAAATTAGTCCGACAAGACTGGGTTAATTGGAATCTCGACCGAATTTTCCCTATGGTCTATCATGCTTTTTACGAAGAAGAAATTACTTGGGTAAAGAATGCGACCTCTGAAGGAGTAAGTAAATTAAAAAGTAGAATACCCGTTATTACAGGCATATATATGCCTGACATCGAAAATGAAACAGTACTAAAACAGGCCATTGATGGGGCTTTAAACGGCGGAGCCAATGGAATCTCGTTGTTTGGAAAACTTACTTCGAAACAGTGGAAAGTGGTGAAAGGCAAATAAAATATCTATCTTTTTATACCACAACTTTGCAAGGGAAGAAAATTCTACTAATTTTGTCGTCCGTTTGAACGGAATACAATTTCCATTAAAGCTAACTGTTGTTAGCGGTTGAGAGACTTGGAAATTTGGTCTGGTAGTTCAGTTGGTTAGAATACCTGCCTGTCACGCAGGGGGTCGCGGGTTCGAGTCCCGTCCAGACCGCATCAAAGAAAAGCCCATATGGCTGTGGGATTAGAAAGCCCTAGGAAGTATCAAAATTCCTGGGGCTTTTGTTTTTTTAAAACCCATTGAACCCGCGCATATTACACTACATCGCGAACGAAGTTACCAATCATTGCAAATGAATCGATTGGTATATTAAGGAACGGATTACTCTGCTATAATGTGGAATTCGAGCAGTTCAAAATTAGATTCATCTTTCGGGTCAAAAAGTTTAAATTGCACAGTCCCCTGCCCTTGAATGCCTTTAGGAAAAACATGAAGTGCCAGAAACCCTGGTTTACCTGGAGAAATCAATTTTAAAGCTCCTCCCGATGGAATTCCAATTTGACATTTTCCAAAGGCACACATGGAGTAATCCCATTCTATCGGCAAAGTATTTTCTAATCTCTCCCAATGCAGATATAAATCATTTTCTGTGGTGTTTAAAAATTTGATTTCTGCCAGCTCTACCCTTCCATTTCTATCGACAGTTGAATTTTGAACACCATTACCTAAGATTTTAAAGGATCTCGCATCTGTTAAATTGAAAGAAACAAGCACAATCGTCAATGCTACAAACAAATATATTTTCACCAACCTCATCTTACTTTTTCACAAATTGCTTTGAAACAACGCGAGTGCCGTCTGTTATTGAAAGAATATACTGTCCCGCTGAATAATTGGAGGTATTTATTGAAATAGATTGGTTACCAGACGGATACCTCTTGACCAATTCTGATTTAATTAAACGCCCATCAATTGATACTACCCTGAAACCAATTGTCGCCGGTTGAATCAAATCAAATGTCACTTTCAATTCCAACTCTGTTGGGTTAGGTGCAAGTTGGAGGTTATTCAATTTCGGTAACTCCACCACCTGATTAGGAATTTGGATATCGACCTTTACATATTGAACATCTTTTAATACACCAGTCATCATATCGAAATAATGTACTTCAATTGAATCAAGAACCGGAGTACTAGATTCTGCCAATACTCCGTATCGCTCACCAGGATAAATTTCAACTGTATCGGAAATTACATTATTCGGCAATGGCCTACCATCTGAATCAATTATAATTGCGTTTAACGAACCTGGAAAGATTACTTTATTAGAACAATAACCAATATTAACCAAACGAAAATAATTGACATAATTGGTTTTTGATGTAAGCTCTACGGTGTCTTCTAATTGTTGATCAGAAAGCCCATTAATAGCAAAGAAATCGGGAGTATATCTTGGAATTTCTAAGGAATCATGCACCGCACTATTGTCATGCTCGTGGTCTAAAATTGAATCCGAATGCCAAAAGGTATCAAACTCTGACATAAATAACATGGTTTCAGTATCAAAGGCATACCCACCATCCCAAGTTGTATTGCTTCCATCTGACGGACGAATAACAACGGGCCCATACATGCCAGCCTGCAAATGTAATGTTGACCCTACGTGACAATGATAAAGGTATGTACCAGCATGAGGCGCTTTAAAATGGTACCAACCATGTTCCATGTGGTCTACATCGAAAGAAAGCATCGGCACTCCATCATTAGCCTGATTAACATCTAGACCATGCAAGTGAATGGTATGGTGATGCAGCTGTGAAACATTCCAAAAATCAATGTGAACAGAATCTCCCTGATTCGCTTCAATTAAGGGTGCCGGAATAGGCGGATGGCTTGAGAGATTGGATGCAAATCCAAAAACGCGCATCGTATCTCCATTTGCAATTATCTTTTCACCCAATGTTCTACCTATTAAAAAAACATTGGTTTGGGCATTCAAGAATAATGAGCAGCAAATGAATAAAGCGATCAATAATGTCTTCATCATTACTGAATTAATATTGTTAAGAACATTCCAAAAGGGTACAAACCTCCACCAGTAATTGATAATAAATTATGATCATGAACTGGATATTCGCCCACTTGATCCGGAACTAATCTCAAAACATACCCTTCCAATCGTTTTAGGGGGAACGTGTCTTTAATCCGACCAATATGACTAGTGCTCATCGTTGAGTATAATATCTCACAATGATATCCATGAAAATGAATGGAATGTTCCGCTTGCCCTGTATTGGCCATGAAAATGAGTATTGTATCACCTATTTCCCCCTCTACTCTTGCTGTTGTATCCCCATTAATATTGGGATTACTTCGTCCATTAATTGTGAAATAATCGGGGTAATAATTTAGCCAATCTACCACACCACCAAATGCTAAAGAATCATTCCATTCGGATTGGTGGTCTTTAATGTTCCAAAAAAAAGACTGTTCATTTATTCCAACTCCAATAATGCCAGACAAACCCATATAAGCATGATTTGGATAATTAAGGTGGTCGTAATAAATAAATAAGCCCAGATCAGCAGATGAAAAAACAAACTGAGCTGTATCACCCGGGAGGATTGTATCTCTTAACCCCAACATACCTTTAACATCGAAACCATGCACTATTGTATCATTATTAATCACAGAAAGGCTAAGCGTATCTCCAACTCCAACGGAAAGTTGCACATTCTGTTGCTCAAAAACACCCGTTGAATTAAATGCCTTGAAAGCCATTTGGTGACCATCTACACAATAAGCCTGCCCGGCATTAACAAAAAGTGTCTGGTCAATATTATTGGCAAAAAAAATGGCCTGAAATGAAATAAAACAGACCATTGATAAAAAAGCACTTTTCACTCTATAAAACTTATTTTTTGATGATTTTTTTCGAACTCTGCATTCCATTTTTACCGATAACGGAAACCAGATATACGCCTTTTCTAAAATCAGAAACATCAATCTGCACAATAGCATTTGCACCCAAACGATTTTGGCGCATTTTTTTACCTAAAATATCTGTAATCACAATTGAACCATTGACATCTGAAAGGTTCTCAATAATCAGCTGATCTAAAACAGGGTTCGGATACGTCAACATGGAAATTTTGTGCTCGGCAATAGCCGATGCTGGAGCAGGCCAATGAATTGAGAAACTCACCGTATCTCCTCTTGAATAATCATTTTGATCATACACATATATTTCCACTTTTCCATCACCGTAATTGAGCCCGCATGTCATGTTGCATTTTATA
>CAJQPO010000099.1 GCA_905480225.1 uncultured Flavobacteriales bacterium
AAAAAGAGTAGTTATAGATAGAACCGCGAAATAAAACGAGTAGCATCATCAATGCTCTGTTTAATGGGCATAAATTCAATGTCCATAACGCCTAGAATTTTTTCATTTGAAAAATGTCTTTCTCTTAGACTGGCCCGAGCACTCTCTTTTGTGATTCGCGGTTCTTTGCCAGAAATCCAACTAAAGAGTTTTAAAATGCGCCAAGCAATCGCTACTTTTATTCTAGTTGCCTTTAAATGAGGTGGCTTTTTATCAAAGGCTTCGGCAATCATAGTGAGTATTTGTTTCCAACTTAAATTTTCAGATGATATTACATACCTCTCAGAGGTAATATTAGATTCAACTAAATAAATAATAGTTCGACTGACATCGCGTACATCAACAAATCCTGTGCGTCCTAAAGAATAGAACTTTAAGCCATCATATACAGTTTTGAATATTGCTGTACTGCTTTTAGTCCAATCGCCAGGTCCAGTTATCAGACTAGGGTTTATCATTACTACGTCCATACCCTCATGACTAATTCGCCAAACCTCTCTTTCAGCACCGTATTTGCTTATTGCATAAGCTGAATTGTTTGTAGAAACTTCCCATTGATTTAACTCACTAGATGGGGCTGCATCGGCAGCAGGACCTAGAGCTGCAACCGAGCTAATGTGTCCTATCTTTTTAACCTTATTAATTTTACAGGCGTTCATCAAGTTGGCGGTTCCCTCAATGTTAGCCTTCAACATTTGCTTGGCATCTTTGTTCCTAAATGAGACTATTGCAGCAGCATGATATACCAGATCAATGTTTGTAGTTGCTTCAATTAAGGAATCAATTTCTCGAAGATCGGCCTCGACCCAATTAATATTACCCAATAACTTTAGGTATGTATCTGGAGCATAAAAAGAGAAAAGTGATTCGATTAGATACAAGCTGGAATTTGCTCTTTTAATCGCTTTTACCTGTAGGTTTTTACTACATAGATCAAACAAAATATGTGCACCAACCAAGCCGGTTCCACCAGTTACTAAAATCATTATTTACCTAAAAAAGTTTGAAATTCATTAATCATGAGGTAATGCAATCTTTCATTCAACAGCATATTTGCTTAATTCAAATGTATGATTACTTAATTTTAAATGAAAAAATTAGTTAATTTGAGTTGCTAATTATTCAAACACCGTAAAATAAGGTGAATTTGAAAGAATCAAACAAAGAAAAAATAGAGCATTTTGGTGAGCTAAGTAAAATTGCAAAGCTTAAACAGCATTTTTCGAATGACCTGATTATACTCTATTACAGAGGTGTTTTTTCAGATTCTTTTTCCGATGTATTGGTAACACTCGCAGAGCACGAAAGTCACAAGTCAGTTAAAAAGAAACTCAACTTTTTAATGATTGAAGTTTTTCAAAACATCATTCGGCATGGTAAATCAATAGATCAGGAAAATGCTGGAGAATGTTTTGGTGTTCGAAGCATTCAAGACGGTCTTTATATCTATTCTTCGAATAATATTAGTGCGGATTCTCATAAAAGTTTATTACCCAAATTGAATCAAGTTAACAACTTGGATAGGGATGAATTAAAGATGTTGTATCGAGAAATACTGGAAGGTCAAAAGTTAAGTGACAAAGGTGGTGCAGGTTTGGGCTTGATTGAAATGGCCAGAAGGTCTGGTAACCCGATTCAATTTCACTTTGAAAATGAAGAGAATGGCAAATATCAATTCAATTATCAGCTGGATCTTTCGGCAGAGCGTGGGGTAGTTCTAGATAATTCTCAAAAGATTGATATCCAGGATAACATGGAATCCTTTGGTTTGTGTTCAGAAAGTAAGGTGCTTTTTCTTTTTAAGGGTGATTTTAAGAAAGATAATGTAAGGTCTTTAGTGAGTATTTTAAAGGCAAATACTAAAAGTGATAAAGCGGATGTTGAATTTTATAATTTTAAAATATTTCATACTGCCGTTGAACTCATTCAGAATATTTCGAGGCACGCCAAAAATGTTGGTAATTTTAAAGAGGGATTGTTTTGTTTAGTGGAAACACCATCTGGCTTTTACGTATGTACTGGTAATTATATGCAGTCAGGAGAATTCTCTGAAATGGAAAACCATTTAAATATTGTTAATCAATATTCTTTAAGTGAACTGAAGAATGTTTATTTGCAAACGTTAAAAATGAGTGCATTAGAAGAAACAAGTAGTGCCAAAGTAGGATTAATTGATGTGAGAAGATATTGTGAAACACAAATAGACTATGAAGTCAATAACAAAGATTTAGGCTTGTATTTAAGTCTAGGTGTTCACATTAATGTTAAATAATGAAATAAGAATGGAAAGTTTAGGGGAGCCGATAATAAATTTGAATTCAGATGAAGGTACCTTAACAATCGCAGGTGTTTCAATGATGGAAAATACCATCGACTATTATCAAGACACAAAAAATCAGTTAGCAGATTACCTGCTTTATAAGAAGTCTCCGATTACCGTTATTTTTGAATTAACTTATTTCAACTCTTCAACAGCCAAACAATTTATTCAGTTGCTATCCAAATTAGAAGATTCTGAAAAAGAACATAAGGTCGTTTGGAAATATCCGAATAGTCATAGTGTCATGCACGATAGAGGCAGAGAACTAGAAATACTAGTAGATGTGCCGTTCGAGTATGTCGCAATATAATCGTCAATCTTTCTGTAGGTTTAAAGTCTCTTCAAAATCAATTTTGGAATGAGCCCATTGAATAGAATTCAGGAGGTATGGATATAATTGAATTTATTTTTATGCCTTGATGAACGTGAATGTTATATTTGTAATTACGAACACCAGACTTAATGAATTTTATAGAAGAGCTAAAATGGCGAGGGATGATTCACGATATGATGCCTGGCACCGAAGAGGAATTGCTTAATGGCGTCACGGCAGGGTATATTGGTTTTGACCCTACAGCCGATTCTTTACATATCGGTAATTTGGTTCAGGTAATGACATTGGTTCATTTTCAACGATCCGGACATAAACCATATGCCCTTGTTGGAGGTGCAACAGGGATGGTTGGTGATCCTTCAGGTAAATCACAAGAAAGAAATTTGCTTGATTCGGAGACGCTTTTAATAAATCAAAAAGGAGTAACGTCTGAGTTAGAGAAATTTCTAGATTTTGATTGTGGAGAAAATGCTGCAGTTGTAGTGAACAACTATGATTGGTTTAAGAACATGACATTCTTAGACTTCATACGGGATGCTGGCAAGCATCTTTCCATTAATTATATGTTAGCTAAAGATTCGGTTAAATCGAGACTTGAAACCGGAATGTCATTTACTGAATTCAGTTATCAGCTTGTTCAGGGATATGATTTTTATCATTTGAATAAGAGTCATAACTGTAAAATTCAATTAGGCGGTTCTGATCAGTGGGGCAATATTGTAACGGGTACGGAGTTGATTAGACGAATGGGTGGAGGTTCGGCATTTGCAGTTACCACGCCTTTAATCAAGAAAGCGGATGGAACAAAATTTGGTAAAACTGAAGCAGGCGCTATATGGCTCAATAAGGATAAAACATCGGTACGAGACTTTTATCAATATTGGTTGAATGCTTCAGATGAAGATGTGCTTACGTACATTAAAATATTTTCTTTAAAAAGTCGCCAAGAAATCGAGTTACTCATTGCTCAGCATCAAGAGGATCCAAGCAAAAAATTACTTCAAAAAGAATTGGGAAAGGAAATTACTCAACGGGTGCATTCCAGGAAAGAGTTTGAAGATTTAGGTTTAGACCTCAATATCATGTTTGATAGAGGTATTGGTAAAAATGAGTTGTCAGCCATGAATCAAATGGATTTTGAAAAAGCAATCGGGTCTTTTGACCGAATGGTCGTTAAGGGCACAACTGAGGTTGGTTTACTCGGTTTTTTAGCAGGGTCAACTGGAATCTACCCTTCTAATGGAGAGGCAAGAAGAGCTTTGCAAGGCAATGCGGTTGCTATCAACAAAGAAAAAATCACCTTAGACTATATCTTAAATGCGAATGATTGGCTTTTCGATAAATACATGTTAATTTCCAAAGGAAAAAAGAAGCATTTCGTAGTAGTCAAAGAATAAATTATAAAGTGAGTTGTGAACATCCACGAATATCAGAATAGTCAGTTCTTCCAAGTATCTCTACCCCGTTTTTTTTTCTTTTCCCCAAATCTTGAGTCGCGATAAACGAACAAGAATGGAGATTGGCTAAGTCTATGATTGTGATGATTCCTTTGTTTAAGGAAGTATTCGTATACATCGGACTTGTATTTTCACGAAACCCGATTTGTAGCCAAGATGGGCAATGAAAAATCCCATCGCCTTTAGAATAGGCCTGAGAAAGTAATTCGGTCATGCCATATTCCGAGTGCACTTCTTTAATTCCAAATGATTTGCTGAGCTTCGCATGAACTTCTGAACGAATCATTTCAGTCTTGCGGCCTTTCATTCCTCCGGTTTCCATAATAATAATCTTGTCTAGATTCATGGGGTATTTCTCCGAAAAATCGAGAAGTGCGTATGTAACACCAATTAGCAGGGTAGGGATTCCCTTTTCATTGCTATTTTCTAACAACATTTTTAGACCGGCATCATTGTTTAGATAAAAATTTGAACTGGAAAATTGACTTCGTTCAATCAATTTTTCTACCATGTAGACTAAACTAGAATCACCTTGCTCTTGGTACGAAGGCAATAGACCTATAATTAAGAAATCTTTAGGGTCACCGTAGAATTGCTTAAATCCTGATAGGAATGAGCGCTCATAAAGACTTGGGTCTGCAACATGGTGCTGGCTTTTTCCTAAATTCCCAGTGCCGCTACTTTTGAAAACCAATTTAGCTTCCAAAGAATTTGTAATTACCTTTTGTGTCTTGAATAACTCAATAGGTAGGAACGGAATTTCTTCAATTGCATTAATTTCTTCGTGATTTTTTCCTAATAAGTGCAGAAATTTCTTGTATACGGTGCAGTTTTCAGCTTGAAAATGAAATATTTTCAAGGCTTTCTCGTTGAAATCAATAGGTGATTTAATTTGGAATATTTCGTCTATATTGACCGGTAAAGTCGTCATTTTTAAATTTATGTAATAATTTTACACTTATGACATCATTAGGGAAAATTGCCGTTATCTGTTTTGTATTTGCTGTTGGTCTTGTATCCTGTTTGAAACCTCAGGAGTTTCCGCCGGAGCCTGAGATTAGTTTTAAGGAGTTTTTAATCCTGTCTGACTCTGCTAAATTAACCATTACATTTCAAGATGGCGATGGCGATGTTGGATTAAATGATGCCGACACTTTACCCCCTTACGATGCTTCTAGTATTTACCATTTCAATTTATTTGCTCAATATTGGGAAAAGGATGATGCACTAGGATGGATTCAGGGAACTGATTTTTTAGGAAACCCGATTGAGTTTCAATACAGAACACCTATCATAACACCTACCGGTCAGAACAAAGCATTGAAAGGAGAAATAGAAATGACGCTCGAGCCTTTTTTCTACAATCTCGGGTCGAGTCAATCCGACACCATTATGTATAAAATCATGTTAGTGGATCGAGCGCTAAATGAAAGTAATTGGGCTGAATCTACACCAATAATTAGATAAGTTTAAATTTTACCTGCTACTGCTTCCGAAACATTGATGACATGGTCACCGACTTTCTCAAGTGAAGAGAAAAGATCACTATAAATCATCCCGCTATTGATATTATAATCTTCTTTTTGCATACTTTCTAGATGTTCTATTCTAATCTCATTTCGGTAGCGGTTAATCTCTATTTCTTGGGCAATGGCATCGTCCATTTTAATTGAACCATACTCGGCATTTAAATTAGTTGACATAATTACAAAAGATTCATCAATTCTATTCATCAACTTTTCAAGACGTTCTCTTTGCTCTGGAGAAAACCAAATCTTTTCATTGTTCTTTCTTTCGATACCCTTACTCATTTGGTAATAAATATCACCAATTCTTTCAAGGTCGTTAGCAATACTTAACATCCCACGGATTTTGATAGATGCTTCAGAAGTAAGTTCAGATTGGGAAACCTTACCGAGGTAGTTGGTGATCTCAATCTCAATTCTATCGGTAATCTCTTCATATTTCTTAATCGAAGCATGAAGTTTGACTCGTTTCTTCCTGTCCGTTTCAGAGAGTAATAGCCGAACTTTATCAGACATCTTATTTGTAATGTTACCAAACTTTGCAACCTCTTTCTTGGCTTCCATTATCGAAAGCTCTGGAGTTCCCAATAACCCAGTACTAATATATTCGAGTCTGAATTCTTCATCTGCGTCACCTTTAGAGGGCACCATTCTAGTTACAACTTTAGCTATAAAATTGACAAACCAGATTAAGAAAACAACATTTAAAATATTAAAGGTTGTATGGAATATAGACAGCGCAGTAGGAACAGAATCTGGTTCTAAAAATGGTGAGCCAGCGCCTGTACTAATCATATATTCGTTAATTACGTACATGAATCCTTCAAAAGCAACAAGCATCCAGATTACTCCGAAAATATTGAATATAAAGTGGGCGCGAGCTGTTCGTTTTGCATGTACGTTTCCTATCATAGCTGCTAAATTGGCTGTAATAGTTGTACCTATGTTTTCGCCAAGAACCATGGCTGCTGCTGCTTCAAACGGAATCGTTCCGTTAGCGCAAAGAACTAAGGTTAAAGCCATTGCCGCTGATGATGATTGAACGACGACCGTTAAAATGGTACCAATGAGCACAAACAAAACGGTACTTAAAAATCCTAAAGTTGTCCAATGTTTTAAAAATTCCAAAACTTCCGGATTGTGTTTGATATCGGGAACAGCGTGTTTTAATTCATCTAACCCTAAAAATAACAAGGCAAATCCGACGATAAACTCAGCCAATGCTTTCATTTTCCCTTTGGATGAGAACATCATTGGAAAACCAACTCCAATTAAAGGCAAAGCGATTACAGACATTTTCACCTTAAACCCTAGTAAGGTAATCAGCCAGGCCGTGATAGTTGTGCCGATATTGGCCCCCATAATTACACCAATGGATTGGGTCAAAGAAAGAAGCCCAGCATTAACAAAACTGACAAGCATGACCGTTGTTGCTGAAGAAGACTGTATTAATGCAGTAGTCGTAAAACCTGTAAATACACCAGCAATTCGATTTGTAGTAATGGTACTTAGAATTTTCCGCATGCTGTTCCCAGCTAGCTTTTGAATTCCTTCACTCATCACTTTCATTCCGTATATAAAGAAGCAAAGAGCACCGATTAGTTTTAATAGATCAAAAATTCCAAATTCCATTAGTTCTTTTTTTTAACTGTGTCAAAAGTAGGTCACTGACATTTCTAAAATCTTATTTCAATGTTAACTTAATGTTAAGGAGTGAGTGTCTCTGTTAAGTTTTCTTTAAATGTATTTTTGGTGCTATTTTGAGCAATTTAATCATCCATCTTTGTGCCGTTAAACGATAAAGACAGTAAAGATGAAAAACATAATTTTAGTTGTAGCCATTGTAGTAATATCAGGCAACATCTTCGGACAAAGAGTTATAGATGCTAAATTCGGTAAGGGAATTTTGAACGTAATTGCATTAGATTCCAGTTGGAGTATGAAATTTGGAGCGAGATTTCAAACGCTTTATGTTGGTGGCGTCGATTTGAACGATAGTATTGGACCAATGGGTGCAGAATCCAACTTCTTAATTAGAAGGTCTAGATTTAAGTTTGATGGATTTGCTTTCTCTCCAAAACTAAAATATAAGATGGAGTTTGGCTTGTCTAATCGCGATATGTCTGGTGGAGGCCCTGAAACAAAAAACACACCAAGATACATACTTGATGCCGTTGTGAAATGGAATTTTGCTGGAAACTGGACGCTGTGGGCTGGTCAAACAAAATTACCAGGCAATAGGGAGCGAGTGGTTTCATCAGGGAATTTGCAATTTGTTGATCGTTCCTTGGTTAATAGTAGATATAATATTGACCGAGATATGGGACTCCAGCTTCGTCATCATTTCACAATTGGAGAAAAGTTTCTTATTAGAGAAATTGCTGCGTTGTCCCAAGGTGAAGGTAGAAACATTACTGCTGGGAATATTGGAGGATACGATTGGACGGGAAGAGTTGAATTTCTTCCATTTGGAGCCTTCAAAAGTAAGGGAGACTATTCTAGTTCAGACTTAAAAAGAGAAGAATCCCCTAAACTTTCTGTAGCCGTAACCTACGATTATCATGACAGAGCAGTTAGAGAACAAGGAAATATCAAAAGCTTTATGTATAACGATGTTGGTTACTATGAAACCGATATCAACACAATATTTGCTGATTTAATGTTTAAGTACAAAGGATTTTCGTTAATGGCAGAGTATGCGGACAAGAAGGCGGATGATGCTATTGCAAAAAATTCAGATGGAACCCTTACAGGTGACTACGTTGTTGAAGGAACAGGATTGAATGTTCAATTAGGATATTTATTGAAGAACAATCTTGAAATTGCTGGCAGATATACCATGATAAACCCAACTGAAGTAATTGGTGTTGAGCCAACTAAAATGTATACGCTTGGCCTGTCTAGATATGTGGTTGGTCACAAGCTGAAAGTTCAATCAGATGTTAGCTACACTACGCAAGAAGGAAATGATGATAATTTGATGTACCGATTGCAGATAGACTTGCACTTCTAACGCCAATATGAGCGTAATAAAATGGGAGGTGGCTAGCTACCTCTTTTTTTTGTCAAATAAAATGCAAAGAATGCAAGTGCGCCACCTGCTAATGGCGAGAGAATATATACCGTAAAGAAGCTCAAATCAGGAGAGGGAAATGCAGCGCCTTTCCAACCAGCAAAATAGGAGAACAGTCTTGGCCCAAAATCACGCGCTGGGTTAAAACCTCCTTGACTGATTGGGGCCAATAAACAGATCAAAGCAGCTACCGTCATTCCGATATAAAGCGGGGTTAATTGAGATTCATTTTTCGGCAGACATAACCAAAAAATCATGTACACAAGTATAAAAGTTCCGGAGAGTTCTGCCGCCATTGCTTGCCATTGCTCAATGATTCCTGTCTGTTCTGAAAAACCTGGATTCGGGAAAAATTCTCCGAACATGGATGCAGTTACAATAGAATCTTCGCTTCCTCGCACGATATCATGAATCGATTCGTAATGTTCAATTGTTGGGTGAAAGATTGCATAAAGTATAGCCGCACCTAATATGCTGCCTGCTAACTGGGCTAAAGAGTACAGCAGAAACCTACTTCCATTGATTTTCTTTGCCAAGAACATTGCTAGACTTACCGCCGGGTTTAGATGTGCAGGAGAGAGCGTTCTTGAGGCATAAATGGCCAAAGTAACTCCAAAACACCATACCATGGCAATTTGAAAAAGTCCATCAAAACTGTCGAACAGAACCGCTGCGGCAACAGAACCGCAGCCAAAAAACACAAGGATGGCTGTTCCGATAAATTCTCCGATTAGCTCTCTTTTCATTCTTGACTTTTAGATAAATTCAAGAGTAATTGCCGACAAAATTTTTCAATTAGGTCTCGTGTTGATCGGAATACATTTAGAATTTCTTCTTCATTTCCAATTGCATGAGCAGGATCAGGAAAGCTATGGTGAATTTGGTTGACAGATTGGGGAAATACTGGACAGCTTTCTTTAGCATGATCACAAACCGAGAATAAGTGTGTAATACCAGTATCGAGATATTTTTCTACTAGATCAGAAGTTTGCTTGGAAATATCAATACCTACTTCTGACATCACAATCACTGCTCTTGGGTTCAGACCATCTGTCTGGACTCCAGCAGAAAAGACCTCAATTTCAATTTTAAGTTCGGTTGCAAAGGATTTTAGAAAACCTTCGGCCATTTGGCTTCGACAACTGTTGCCAGTGCATAATACGAGTAATTTCATAGCATTAACAGCATCCACTTTCAGGAGCGCAACTATTATGTGGTAAATCAGCTAATTTAATTTTCTGTTTTTTGGCTATTGGTTTTTCGGGTGTACAACATGCCGAAGCATCCTGGGTTGCATATCTGGGATCGTTAAATGCAACGTCTTCATGGAAATAATATACCTCCCACATATAACCGTTAGGATCCGTTACCCAAAACTTATCCTGGTGCGCGTAACAGCAATTCGTACCCATCTCCTCAAGCATAGTAATGTTGTGTAAGTTCATTTCATCCATTCTTGTTTTCAGCTCCTCAAGCGATTCGATTTGAAAACCGAGGTGGCCAAAATGACTACTTACTTTTTCTTCATTTTGAACAAATGATATAATCAAAGAAGGCTCATTCAAGGTGAACTTGCAATAGTCGGGCTTGATTTTATCTGGATTTTGACCGAAAAATTTTGAATAGAAATCAGCCGTTTGGTAAATGTTTTTTACATAGAGACTTACATGCATTCTTGGAAAACTCATTGGCAACAATTTAATTTGGTTTCAACTTCATTAAATATGGGTGTAATCATGGAAGAAAATTCATCCCAAACAACAGGATTTATACAATAACAAACTTTTGGTCCACTCACAGTCCCTTGAATTAGACCTACTTTTTTGAGCGCTTTTAAATGCTGAGAAACAGTGCTTTGTGAGAGAGGCAATTCGTCAACAATATCCCCACAAACACAAGCTGACTGGGTCAATAAATACTGCACAATAGCAACTCTTGCAGGATGTGCAATTGCCTTGCATAAGTCGGCGATATTTACTTGCGTACGGGTATAGGAATCATTCATTATCGTAAAATTACGATAAATTTATTAATCGACAAATCACGATAAACAATATTATTTGATTAGAATTTCCTGAACATTGCTTCGAATGGTGGTTGAAATGCCATCGGTATCCAAATCGTTGGCATCTTTTCCGAACGGATCTTCAATTTCTTCAGCCAAGATTTCGATACTAACCAAAACGTAGAAGACAAACATTGCAATAGGAATGGTGTAATAGCCAAGAGATATTATAAATGCAATCGGAAGAGTGACCACATAGATGAAGATGAATTTTTTCAAGAACATCGAATACGAAAAAGGAATGGGTGTTTTTTTAATTCTTTCACAAGCTCCAATGATATCCGAAAAGCTAAGTAAGTTTTTGTCTATGGATAAGAATTCTTCTTGGGTAATTTCTTTGCGCTTTTTCAGATCGTCGAGTCGCTCATACATTTTCATTGCAACGTAACTAGGTTTGTGGTCTACTTTCGAAATGTCAATCTTTTCTTCTTCTGTCAATTGCAGCTCCTCAACCAATACACCCTCGCGAAGATGCTCTTTCATAGCAAACGCATAATTCGGTATCATTCTTCCGAAAAATTCTAAATCGGTTTCCAGATCAACCATGGAATTGATTTTTAGCGCTAAATTTCGTGAATCATTCACCAATGATCCCCATTTTTTGCGGCCTTCCCACCACCTGTCATAGGCGGTATTCGTTCTGAAAACTAGCAGGAGAGATAATACAAATCCAATCAATGAATAGATCACTCCTAAATTATCCAAAACCTCAGATTCAGAAAAATATTTAATTTCTATCCAGCTGATTCCCCACGTCAGCAGACCGATAATAATCAGTTCTTTCCAGAGAATAATAATGGTGTCACTTTTGTGGAATCGATAAACTTGTCTGAACCAGCCTTTGGGATTGTATTGTATCATAAGTTAAAAAGGAACTAATGTAAGCAGAAAGCCAAGAACAGAGCAAGCACCAACAAAAATGAAAGTATTAATTTTTGAATAGAAGATCATTACAACAGTAGCCGCAGTCAAAATCAGCATACTTTTCCAGTCTATCAGCATTTCCAAGCCGAGTTTATAGGTAACTACTGTCATCATAGCTAAAGCTCCTATATTAATTCCATTGATTAAAGATCGAGCACCTGAGGAATTTCTCAGTTTAGGAATAAAAGGTGATATAATGAGAATGATTAAAAACGACGGAAGAAATATTCCTGCCGTAGCCAATGCTGCTCCTGAAAAACCATCTAATTCATAGCCAACATAGGTCGCAGTCGACAATACTGGTCCAGGAGTGATGTTTCCGATGGCAATCGCTTCTGTTAGCTGATCCCTTGTTATCCATCCTAGTCCCTCAACTAATTCCGTATCCATGTACGCGAAAAGCAAATATCCACTCCCAAATAAAATACTTCCCATTTTCAAGAAAACCAGAAAGATTTTCAGGCTAGTCATTGATTCTAATCTACTGGAGCTAATGGATCCAAATATAGTAAGGGGTATAATAAATGATGGAATAAATTTAAATTGTTTCAATCCGAGGTTGATTAATCCAGCTCCGAGAATAATTAAAATTTCGTGAAGACCAAGCAGTCCAGCAATAACAGCCGTACACCCCAGTATTCCAAGAAACCAGTTTTTAACTGCCTTTTTTGCAAGTTTAATAACCGCCGAAATTATTAAGGCAATAACTCCAATCTTGATTCCGTAAACCCATGGTGCCACCATTGGTAACTTGCCATATTCCTTATACAGAAAGGCGATACCCAATGTGATCAATACTGCAGGAAGAATAAATGAAATTCCTGCAATGAACAACCCGGCTACTCCACCACGTTCCTTACCCACATGCATTACCATTTCGGTAGAGTTAGGACCTGGAACCAAAGAAGTAATGCCGATTAAATCTAAGTAGTGTTGACTCGTCATCCACTTCCTCTTATCAATGAACTCTTTTTGCATGAGCGCAATGTGGGCAGCTGGGCCACCAAATGCACTAACACCCAGTGCCATAAACAGGCTAAATATTTCCCGCAGTTTATTCTTTTGACTTTCTTTTTTCATCTCGCAAAGGCGAAATTACAATCGTATTGTGAATATCATAAAAAATAGAGAATAAATTTCGCATTTGTAAAACTCCTGCCATCTATTCGTGTCGAATTATATTTTAACTAATTTTGACCTGCATGCACAAAGAATACAAAATTTTAGTAGTCGATGATGAGGAAGACATTATTGAGCTATTAAGTTATAATCTTAAAAAAGAAGGTTTTACGGTTCATACAGCATCTGATGGAAAAAAAGCAATAAAAAAAGCGAAAGAAATTATTCCAGACCTTATCTTATTAGATGTGATGATGCCAGAAATGGACGGTATTGAGGCTTGTGAAGAGATTAGGGCAGAAGAAACGTTAGCATCTACTTTAATTGCTTTTTTAACAGCTAGAGGAGAAGATTATTCTCAAATAGCGGGCTTTGATGCAGGTGCAGATGATTACATTACAAAACCGATTAAACCAAAAGTTTTAATTAGTCGGATTAATGCGCTTTTAAGAAGAGTAAAAGATGAAAACAAACAAACAGCAGCTACTGTTTCATTACAGGTAGATCGAGAACGTTACGTTGTCATCAAACAAGACGCGGAAATATCAGTGCCAAGAAAAGAATTTGAGTTATTGGCTTTACTGCTTTCCAAGCCTGGAAAAGTATTTTCAAGAGAAACTATTTTGAACGTTGTTTGGGGGCAGGAAGTTGTTGTTGGTGATAGAACAATTGATGTGCACATTAGAAAGTTGAGAGAGAAAATAGGCGATGATACAATTAAAACCGTCAAGGGAGTCGGGTACAAACTCCAACTTGAATAAATGAAATTATCTTCGCCACGAGCCGTCGCAACTTTTGTTGCTTTAATGATAGGTGCAGTAATAGGTGCGTCTTACCTTGTTTACGCTACAGTTAAAGGTGAGTATGACTTTTTGCTTGCGATCTTACTGATCGCATTAGGCTTCATTGCTTCCTACATAATCGTTTATTATAGCCTGGAGTATTTCATTAACAATAAGATCAGACTGATTTATAGAACGATCAGAAAAAATAAGTTCGGGGGAAATGATACCAAAGAATTCATTATGTCCGAGGACGCATTGGAAAAAGTGAATGAAGAAGTTGAAGATTGGGCAAAAGAAAATTTGCGACAAATTGAAGAACTTAGAGCCCAGGAGTCTTTTCGACGCGAGTATATCGGAAATTTGGCGCATGAGTTAAAGACTCCGATTTTTAGTATACAAGGATATATCTTAACGCTACTGGAGGGTGGGTTAGAGGATCAGAATATTAATCGAAAATTTTTAGAAAGAGCAGCTAAGGGTGTTGATCGCATAACAAAGATTATAGAAGATTTGGATGTTATAACAAAACTTGAGGAAGGAAGACTCAATCTTAACATGGAGCGAGGAGACATTGTTGAATTAGCAACTGAAGTCATTGACAGCTTCGAGATGAAGGCCAAATCTAGACGAATAGATGTTCGCTTTAATACAAATTATGAAAAATCCATATGGGTAGAAATGGATCGCTCCCGCATAGGGCAGGTGTTTACGAACATAATTAATAATTCACTCAATTATGGAGATGAAAACGGTTTGACTGAGGTTAGGTTTCATGACATGGATAAGCAGATTTTGGTAGAGGTTAGCGATAATGGAATCGGAATAGCTGAAGATCAACTGCCCAGATTGTTTGAGCGATTTTACAGAGTGGATAAGAGTCGAGCAAGAAATGAGGGGGGAACGGGATTGGGTCTAGCCATTGTAAAACACATTGTAGAGTCTCATGGTCAATCGATAAATGTGCGAAGTACTGTTGGAAAGGGATCAACTTTTTCTTTTACCTTAAGTAAAGGAATTACTTAAGGAGCTAAGTTAATTTGTATTTCGATTAAATTGCCAGTCTTACTTCATTTGAACCTGTCATACTTTTATAAATGTACTCAGTAATAAAAAACTATAATTTGCGAACTTCAAGAAAGATATACAACCATGACTAAGTATTTTTTAATTGCAGTTTTGATCCTATTTGCAGGGGTTCTTGGCTTTGCTCAAGAAATGATGGGATATGTTAATTCAGCCGGTATAATTAACGACCACAAACTCGTTATGGATATTATGGAACAGAGATATCCTGGATACAACGAGCATGTGTTAGAAACATTTGACAGGAACAACTATATCGACATGAGCAAGGAAGCGAAAACCGTTGTGCATCAGGTAAATGTTGTTTTTCATATTGTTTATCAAACCCCAGAAGAGAATATTCCAGATAGTGTAATTTATTCGCAGGTGGATGTTTTGAATGAAGATTATCAAAGGCTAAATGCAGATTCTGTCAATCTCCGTTCTATTTTCACGCCAATCGCTGGAAAACCCAACATTCATTTCAATGTTGCTCAAATAGTGAGGGTGCCAACAACTTCTACATTTTCAGTCTCCTTAACGGGTTTGCCTGACAATGTAAAGGAAACGGCAAATGGTGGCTCTGATGCTTGGGATACGGAACATTATGTTAACATTTGGGTTTGTAAACTAGAAAGTTTCTTTGGAATTTTATTTGGTTATGCATATCCGCCGGATGGTCTTTCTAATTGGCCCGCCGGTTCTGCTGCACCATCTCCAGAACTTGAAGGAGTCGTGCTTGATTACAGATCTGTAGGAAGAAATAATCCGGTTCCATTTGATGACGGAATGGGCGGCACGTTTTATATCAATGGTAGAACAGCGACGCATGAAGTAGGGCATTATTTCGGTATGCGACACATTTGGGGTGACGGAGGCGGAATATTTGGTGGAGATAGTTGTGGTGAAGATGATGGAATAGCAGATACTCCTAATCAAGGAGCGCAAAGCAATAATAATTGTGACCCTTCTTTGAATACTTGTATTGATTCTGTGGGTACTGATATGCCAGATTTAATTGAGAATCATATGGATTATTCAGAAGAAGCCTGCAAAAATATGTGGACTCAGATGCAGTCAGCATTTATGAGGAATGTATTGGAAAATGAACGGCAAGGTTTATTGAATGCAGCGGACATTAAAGAAAAGTCTCCAGTTGATTTCAGTTTGTTCCCCAATCCTGCCTCTGAAATTTGTTCAATCATTGCTCCTGAATTTGATGATGCAGTAGAACTTATGGTAGTAGACCTTCTGGGTAAAGTGCTATGGACAAAAACAATTACTCCTGGACTAGCGAAAGTTGCTACTATTCCTACTAATATTATGAATGCAGGGATATACATAGTTACGCTCCGTTCGGGTGCAAATGCGGTTTCAAAAAAACTAATAGTTAATTGACCTTTAACTTTTACTTAAAATGTCATGAATTAATCCTGAAAAAGAAGGCTCTGTCCAGTCTAATTTTATTGAATTTCCTTTTGTTTTAAAAAGAAGTTCTGGCCCCAGTTTATGTTGTTCAATATAGGGTACTTGATGCTCAGATAAATGATGTTTGGCTAGGTAGTATTGCTCGGTTTGACCTGGAGTTGGAACAAAAATGCAGTTGGCATTTAATTTTGCCAGATCCATGATGCTGGAATAGCCTGATCGACAAATAACATGCTTACTTGCACATAAGTTTCTGGCCAGATCTTGGTCATTCATGTGGCTGACAATTTCCACATTGTCAATTTTTATACGTTTATTATGCTCAGGTGCTCCCTGCAAAAGTAGCAGTGTAGCTGATTGCCCTTTAAAAGTTTCTTGGATGATTTTTTCAAACTTTGTCCGTTGTGGCTCGGGCCCAGAAAGCAATGCGCAGTAATCGTATTTAAATTCTGTTCTCACTTTGCTTAAACGTGATATTGGGCCAGTGTAACGGCATATTGATGGTTTCTTTCCATGGGCTAAAGCGCCTGATAAGTTTATCTTTTCAGCAAAGTCAGGAATCCAGCATTCGGTGTACCGCTTGATGTATTTGGCGTGTAATTTATACAGTAGATTGGCTAATAACCCAGGTGCTTGAACGTTTATTTGGTGTGTTATATAAACGGAAGGAATAGAATCGCTGCTCAGTCCAAAACGGTTGTCTGAAATAACAAGATCGATACCATGATTTTCAATAATTTTAGCGAGCTCTTTTTTTTCTGATCGTATTCGTTGAATAATTTTGGGTAGTTGCACCATCATTTTCATGGCCATGCTGCCTTCTGAAGGGTAGTTGATGTTATATCCTTCAAAATCAATAAATGGTAGTGTTGGAAATTCTTGTTGTAAAAATGGTTTGACGCGCCCAGATCCTGCTAGGAGCACATCAAAATCGGAATTTAGATCATGGATAATAGAAACGCATCTCGCTCCGTGACCTAAGCCCCAATCTAATGGGCAAATTAATATTTTCTTTTTTACCATTAAGAATATTAAAGGTATAAAGGATGAGCGTTACAGCAAACTAATTGTACTTCGATCTTAAATACGAATGGCATAACTTTTTAAGCTAAATTTGAGCTGCATATATAATTTCGATGGCTTCAAAAAATAAATTAGAACGTTTTGCAGAAATGGAATCGTTCAATAATATTTTTCAACCAGCAATAGATTCAGTGAAAGAAGCTGATTTTGAGCTAAAAGGAAAATGGGCAAAGCATTTTGGCAACAATCATCCTATTGTTCTCGAGTTGGGCTGTGGAAAGGGCGAGTACACCATAGGTTTAGCAAAACGTTATCCTAAAAAAAACTTTATCGGAATTGACATAAAAGGTGCTCGAATTTGGAAAGGTGCGAAGCAAGGTGAGCAAGAAGACATTAAGAATGCTTGTTTTATAAGAACTAAAATTGATTTTATAACTCAATTTTTTGATAAAAATGAAGTAAGCGAGATATGGTGTACGTTTTCGGATCCCCAACCTAAAAAGCCCAATAAACGTTTGACTTCAAAGGTGTTTGTAGAGAGATACAAGCGGTTCTTGAAAAAAAATGGGATTATTCACCTTAAAACAGACAGTGATTTATTAATGACTTCAACAGAAGAAGAAGTCAATAGAAACAAGTATCAAGAACTATTTAAGACGTGGGATTTGTATGGTGAAGGAGTTTATGAGCTTAATGAAGAAGTTAGAGATATTTTAGAGATTCGAACATTTTATGAGAATATTTGGCTTAATGAAGGGAAATCCATTAAGTACATAAAATTTCAAATTGAACCGGTTTCTTAAGCAAGATCAATAACGCACATTGCACATGCACTATTCAATAAAAACGACCGATTTTTTTGAACAAGTTTACAAGGTTTGTGAATTGATACCAGAAGGCAGAGTTACTTCTTATGGCGCCATTGCAAGCTATCTTGGAGCAGCTCGATCGTCTCGAATGGTTGGTTGGGCAATGAACGCTTCACACAAACACCCGAATGTTCCAGCGCATCGAGTAGTGAACCGAATCGGATTGTTGACCGGGAAATTTCATTTCGAAGGGCCCGGGGCTATGCAAGACTTATTAGAAAAAGAAGGTGTTGAAGTTCGCAATGATCAAGTGATAGAATTCAAAAATCTTTTTTGGGATCCAGCTGTTGAGTTGGCAATTTAAGTGAATGATTACGGTGTAATTTCGTATTTTTGTATCAAGAGAATGAGATGGCAAATAGAGAGGAAGTAATAGAAGCGCTCAAAAAGGTTACAGAGCCCGAATTAAAAAAAGACATTGTATCCCTAAATCTGATCAAAGAACTTCAGATTAGTGATCATGAAATTACGTTAACGGTCTTGGTGAATAATCCTGCACTTCATTACAAAAAACGGATGCAAGAGGCGGTGGAGTTTTCAATCGCTAGAGCTTTAGGTAAAGAATGGAAAGTTAATTGCACGATTGAACCTGTGCCACGTGAAAAGCCTGCTGCAAAGCGGGTTCTTCCTGATGTCAAAAACATTGTCGCCATTGCTTCTGGTAAAGGTGGGGTAGGGAAATCAACGATTACTGCAAATTTAGCTGTTGGAATGGCTAAAAAAGGTTTTAAAGTGGGGTTGATTGATGCAGACATTTATGGACCGTCAACCCACATCATGTTGGATTGCATTAATGAGCGTCCAACCACAGTGGAGGTGGATGGTAAAACATTGATTAAACCTGTAGAGAATTACGGTGTAAAATTATTATCAATTGGTTTCTTCTCAGAAATGAATCAGGCGATTGTTTGGCGCGGCCCAATGGCTAGCAAGGCGCTCAGGCAATTAGTGCTTGATGCAGACTGGGGTGAATTGGATTATCTTTTTATTGATATGCCTCCCGGAACTGGCGACATACATCTTACACTGGTGCAACTACTTCCTCTAACTGGGGCTATAATCGTAACAACGCCACAAGAAATTTCTTTAGCTGATGCAAAAAAAGGCGCTGCTATGTTTCAGCTAGATTCTGTTAAAGTACCTGTATTAGGACTTATTGAGAACATGTCTTGGTTTACGCCTGCTGAATTACCTGACAATAAATATTATATATTTGGAAAGGATGGTGGAAAAGGCTTGGCTGAACAATTAGGAATTGCTTTTCTAGGTCAAATTCCATTAGTGCAAAGCTTAAGAGAGTCTGCAGATGTCGGCAGACCAGCTGTTTTGCAAAATAACACGATTGTTGCGGCTTGTTTTGAGGAGCTTTGCTACAATACGGAAGAAGCGGTAGGATTGCGAAATAATACGCTGCCAAAAACAGAAGTTGTTCAAGTAAAATAAAATGAGATGACAGCAAATAGAGTTGAACTTATTAAAAATGTTGAAGCAGCCATTGTTAAACTAAGACCGTTTCTAGAAGCGGATGGTGGAGATATGGAATTAGTAGATATCACAGAGGAAAATGTGGTACGTGTCAGATTAATGGGCGCTTGTAAAACTTGTTCTATGAGTATCATGACCATGAAGGCAGGCCTTGAGGAATCAATCAAGAAGATTGCTCCTGAAATTACAAGAGTTGAGGCCATAAATGAAGAAATAGCAGAAGTCAATCAATAATTGATTGAGAGACTTAAGCTGTTACGTTTGCAGATTGGGGATCTGAAAGCTGTTTAGTACTTTACAAATGATTTTGATGAATGCCAGCTTTCCCCGTTTATTTCTACGAAATAAGAACCTGCTCCTAAATTAGAAATATCCATTAAAGCCTTATTATTATTCACTTGATGGGAGCTGACCAGTTCACCAATAAGATTATAGACATTTAATTGAACAACCGCATTCTTTGGATTCTTAAAATCTACCCAGATATTATTTTGAGCTGGGTTAGGATATAAGTTAATTTCAAATTCAGTTATGCTAGTTTCTTGCATTCCAACTGATTCAGTACTGAAACAATCAAAATTATAGTTGCTGCATACAAATGAAGCCAAGAAATTTCGCATATACAGAACCGTAGTGTCGTAATATGCTGCGCCGCCATTATGAACGGGATGCATCGTGCCCTCAACGGAATAAAAACAATTTTCTACTCCTACATTATTGAGTCTTCTGTGAATATCACTACTGCCAGAAACTACAATAATATCATAAATGATGACGGAAATAATATCTGTACCATAAGGTACCGTTTCGTCTAAAGTAGCATGCATACTCAATAATGGTAAATCACCAGATTCAATCCATGAAGTGTCGCGTAGTGCACCCGCTAAGCTAAAAACGGCTTTTACGTCTGATGGATAGCCAGGATTTCCGGAGTTGCCATCTAGACCCCCATCTAAACCAGCAGCAGTTGTATCTATCCAATCCGGCATTTCAGATATTTTGTCTAAATAGGCTACATGTACTGCTGCGAAGCCACCCGCTGATGATCCTCCTATGAAAATATTATTGGTGTCAATTCGATACGTGTTACCGTTTTCTCTGGCGTCTTTCCAGAAAAAACGAATTGCTGCTTTCATGTCATGGTATGCACGGATAACTGCTTCTGTCGCTGCTACAGAGTCAGGACCGGGAAATGGAATACCTGCCATTCCAATGCGGTATGAAATGGAGGTGCAAGCATAACCCATTTTAGCAAAATCTTCAGATAGTGAAACAACATCTCCGTCAGTCCGAGTACCTCCTACAAAGCTTCCGCCATGCTCAAGAACAATGAGTGGTCGCAAGGGTTCTGTATCACCAGAGGGCTCATAAAAGTCAAGGTAAAGATCTTCTGAACCTCCTGTATAATTCACATTGTTGCCATAGAGAATATCGCTGGTAACATCAACTGTAGAGAAAATTTGTTTGATGTATCTATCACCACATTGGGCATTTATAGTTATACATAAGAAAAGGCATAGAACGGTATGAAATATTCGCATGTGATTTTAAATTAGAGGTTTCTGAATGAATTTATATTTTCTTTCATCAAAAGATGAAATTCAATGGTTTAGTTAGAACTTATTTTATTTTCAAAATATAAGGAAAAAATGAATTACACATTACATAATCCAAATTTGATTCGGCACCTAAAAATACTTATTTTTCTTTAATCAGTTTGAAAAGCACTTTTTTCATTTTTTGAGCTACTTTTGCCAACAGAATTTTCATTATGATAGAAACCGATATTCTTATTATTGGAGCTGGACCTTGCGGGTTATTTACAGTTTTTGAGGCAGGACTATTAAAATTACGCTGTCACTTGATTGATTCTTTGCCAGAGCCAGGAGGCCAATGTGCAGAAATTTACCCCAAAAAGCCCATTTTTGATATTCCTGCCTTTCCGGAAATTCTTGCAGGAGAATTAGTTGAAAATTTGATGCAGCAAATTGAACCATTTAAACCAGGATTCACACTTGGAGAGAGCGCTGTTACTATTGAAAAAGATAAAGAAAACAAGTTTGTCATAACAACTGATAAAGGCACTAAACATCGTGCTCCAATTGTAGCTATTGCTGGGGGGTTGGGTGTCTTTTCACCTCGAAAACCGCCAATTCAAGAATTGAGTAGTTACGAAGACAAAGGAGTTGAATACATCATAAAAGATCCAGAAATGTATCGGGATAGAGATGTTGTAATATCAGGAGGTGGTGACAGTGCTTTAGATTGGGCGATTTTTTTGTCTGAAGGTGTGGCCAAGTCGGTGACACTTGTGCACAGAAGAAAAGGGTTTAAGGGACATCCGGATTCTGCTCAGAAAGTGCTTGATTTAGCAGAAAAGGGTAAGATTAGGTTTGTCGCAGATGCAGAAGTAATAGGTGTGAATGGAGGAGAATCTCTAGAGTCACTAACGGTTAAACACAAGGAAGAGGGTTTAATTGAAATAACTACAAATCATTGGATACCTCTTTTTGGATTAACGCCAAAGCTAGGACCTATTGCAGATTGGGGTTTAGAAATTGAAAAAAACGCCATAAAAGTGAATACTTTCGATTACAGTACAAACGTTCCAGGAATATATGCAATAGGGGACGTAAATACTTATCCAGGTAAATTGAAATTGATTCTTTGTGGATTTCACGAAGGAACTTTAATGGTACAATCTGCTTTTAAGCGACTTTACCCTGACAAGAATTTGGTACTGAAGTATACAACAGTAAATGGAATAACGGGTTTTGATGAATAAATAATTAATGCCTCTAATGAGCATGATTCAAATTATTATTGTAGACAGAGAAGGTGTTGAATATAAGGTGGATGCACCTACTGATATGGATATGAATGTCATGGAACTATGTAAAGCAAGTGATCTTCCTGTTGAAGGAACTTGTGGTGGAATGGCCATGTGTGCATCTTGTCACTGTTATGTTGAATCTGATCATGCTTTACCAGAAATGAGTGAAGACGAAGAGTCTATGCTGGATGAAGCTTTCTTTGTTGAGGAAAATAGTCGTTTGAGCTGTCAGTTATATTTGAAGCCAGAATTAAGGGGTCTACGGGTACGTCTTGCACCAGAAAGTGCCTAATTATTTTAAGCTTGAAGGTATTTTACAAACTGGAATTTCAAGCATTTTATGCTGATTGGCTTGATTAAGATGTCGGTAAATGGCGAGCACCTCTTTTTCGCGATCGGATAATGATACATCATTTCCATTAAATTCCATTGCCCATTCTAATTCGTCATAAGATGCACCGAGTTGGTCTTCATCTGAACGATCATCTCCCCAAAGGCCGTCTGTTGGTTTGGCTAATAAAATGTCTGAATTTATTCCCAATGCTTTTGAGCACAAGCGCACTTCTGATTTCATTAAGTCTGCAATTGGACTTAAGTCAACACCGCCATCTCCGTATTTAGTATAGAATCCAACGCCAAAATCTTCTACTTTGTTACCTGTTCCTGCAACAAGATAATGCATGTTTCCTGCGAATGCATACAGCGTGGTCATTCTGATTCTTGCCCTAGAGTTGGCCATACTTAGCTGGTCTCTCGTAGATTTTGGAAGACTGTTTTTAAAAGTATCAAATGTTGTTGTTAAATCTACCTCAAAATCAGCAACATTCTCAAATTTATTTTTTAGCCATTCAATATGAGCCAATGCCCTTTTTTCTTCCGAATTTGCTTGATGAATGGGCATGCTAACAACAGCAGTTGGAAGTCCCGTTTTAGCACATAGTGTTGAGGTTAAGGCCGAATCAATGCCGCCAGAAATTCCGACTACAAAGCCATTGGTTTTACTTTGTGCAGCGTACTCAGTAAGCCACCGCACGATATGATCAATTATCTGAATTGTTTTCATAAAAAATCCCTCAACAAGGTGTCGAGGGATAAAAATACCAATATTGTAATAGTAATCCTATTAGAAAAGTACACCAACCTTTAAGGAGATGGCAAATGGTTTGAATTGTTGTGGCGTGTACATGGTTATGTCGTCTAACGTTGAAGCACTTAAATCCACTAAATGTTGGGAAGTGTTTTTGACTGCATTCAAGAAGCCGTAATGGAAGTTTGCAGAAAAAACGAGTGATGTGCTGCCCGATATGTTGTATTCTGCACCGGCACCTATGTTGAGACCAGCCAAAAGAGGCTGCATTTCACTGTCAATATTTAAGTCCGTTAAATCAGGTGTATTTCCAGAGATTAGGGGTGTCCCTTCATCATCTGCTCGTCCTTTTGTTTTGATGGAAACATCAAATCCAAATTGTCCAAAATATTTCATCATTCCAATTTCCTTGGTTTTCATTTTAAGTGTTAATGGAATTGAAACGTAGTTCGCGTTGTAACTTCTTTTATCTAGAACAATAAAGTCAGCAGTTGAATCGATATCACTGAATTTCCCTGTGGGTTCCAGAATGTCGTTGTCAAGCAGGTAGTAACCAATTCCATCTGTAGGATTTTCAAGGTACTTTATGGAACCACCCCCTGTAGTAATATTTAGTCCTGTAGAAAACCAAATGTTCTCCCCAAGTTTAAAGTCTGTAACAAGGCCGAATCCAAATTTTAGGGGGTTTCCATCACTTTCAAATTTTTTCTCTTCAGACGGAGAATACCAATTGATTGATGGTTCAATAGCAAGTCCAAAATGGAACTTTTTTTCATCTTGAGCCTGAATGTTTTTACCAAATCCGAATAGTGATAAGCAAACCGTATTTACTTAAAAGTCTTTCATTGATTGATTGGGCAACCTTTCCTGAAGCAAAGCCAACGGGCCAATCTTGGTCCATCCTGAGCAAGGGAATATCAACGGATTTATTTTCAATAGAAATGTCTAACCTATC
>CAJQPO010000100.1 GCA_905480225.1 uncultured Flavobacteriales bacterium
AACTATAAACTAGGTATCTGTTACCTGAGAACAAACATCAATAAATCTGCAGCCGCTAGGTACATTCAAAAGGCATATGATTTGCCTAAAAGTCATTCAGAAATTTCATTTTATCTTGGACAAGCATATCAAATAAATTTAGAATTTGATAAGGCTAAAAAGTACTTTGACGAGTATTTGCTAAAACCAGGGAAAAATCTTGTAAATGCAGCACTCGCTCGTGCAAATTGCGATCATGCAATTAAGATTATGAAAAACCCAATTAATATTAGTTTTAAAAACTTGGGCAAAAAAATCAACAGTGAATTTCCGGATTACAACCCATTTGTTACCAAAAATGAGAAAATCTTCTTGTTCACGTCCAGGAGAGAAACGGGTAAGGGAAATATTGAGTATGATGGATATTATCCTTCAGATATTTACGAAGTAAGATTTAATGGAAGAAATTTTAGTGGATCTAAAAATATTGGTGCAGTCAATACATCTCTTGACGAAGAGATTGTAGGAATACTTGATGACGGTTCTAAAATGTTTGTATACCTAGACCATAACTTAGGTAGAAAAGGAGATGTATATGGAGACATCTATATGAGTATAAAGAAAGGAAGCTCGTGGCAGAAACGATTATTGATAGAGGAAGGTGTCAACACTTCCCATATGGAAATTTCTTGTTCACAATCAACCGATGGTAATACCTTAATTTTTTCCAGTAATAGGCCAGGTGGTAAAGGTGGATATGACATCTATATGACGAGAAAATTACCCACTGGTAAATGGGGGAACACTCAAAATGTTGAATCACTCAATACAACAGGCAATGAAGAATACCCAAGTTTAGCACCCGACGGTCAAACACTCTATTTTTCATCCAACGGTCATTATGGAATGGGCGGAATGGATTTATATAAGGTACTTTGGAATCCGGAAGAAAATACCTGGGGTGAACCCGAAAACCTAGGATATCCTCTAAACACTCCTCAAGACGAAAACACCATTTGTTTTCCAGCAGACTACAAACACGCTTATATTTCGTCTTCGAGAAAAGGCGGCTTTGGCGATTTGGACATCTATCGCATCACATTTAATGATGTACTTCTCAATCCAGCAGTATACAAAACCTCTGTTATAGATGATGTTTCTGCGCAGGCAATCATGGATGGAGAAATCACAATCTACAATGATGAGTCTGACTTAATAGGAGATTTTAGGCCTAATAAAAATAACGGTGTTTTTACCATCACTTTAGACCCTGGTATCTACTCTGCAGACATTGCAATGCCAGGTTATCCGATTAAGAATATAAGCTGGGAAGTGTCTGAATTCGATTATAAAGAAGAAGAAATTGCCAAAACAATAAAAATATCTAAACTTCAGTGACGGAGTAAATTTGTAGTATAATTTTTTAACCTCCTTGACAACCTTACACAATAACCAGATTAAAACAGCTATTTAAAGCCATACAACTGATAATGAATTTAAACTTAATTAAACCCCTTGCCGTTTTTGACCTTGAAACAACAGGAATTAACGTTGCCACAGATAGAATTGTAGAAATTTCAATTTTAAAAGTGAATCCTGACTATTCGAAAGAAACGTTAACGATGCGAATCAATCCCGAAATGCCTATTCCATTGGAAACTTCAGAAATTCATGGGATATATGACATTGATGTAGCTAATGCACCAACTTTTACTGAATCTGCTGCAAGAATAGCAGCATTTATAGCAGATTCGGATTTGGCTGGGTTCAACTCCAATCGATTTGATGTCCCTCTATTAATAGAAGAATTTCTTAGGTCAGAAATTGCTTTTAAAATGGAAGAAAGAAAATGCGTTGACATTCAAAATATATTTCATAAAAAAGAGCAACGCACTTTAGTCGCTGCCTATCAATTCTACTGTGATAAAGATTTGACGAACGCACACAGTGCCGAAGCTGACACTTTGGCTACCTACGAGGTGCTGGAGGCACAACTAGAAAAATATAAGGATTTATCAGGCGATATTGAATTCTTATCTGCATACTCCACAATGGGACCAAAAACCGCAGATTTTGCCAGAAGAATAGGCATTACTGATGAAGGAGTTGAAATATTTAATTTCGGCAAGAATAAAGGGAAGAGTGTAGAAGAGACATTTAGAAGAGAACCTGGCTATTATTCATGGATGATGAAAGGAGATTTCCCAGGTTACACTAAAGAGGTTATAACGCGAATTAAAAACCGTATTAATCAATGAAAATAATTTGCATTGGTAGAAATTATGCTGAGCATGCCATCGAACTCGGAAATAAAGTTCCGAAAGAACCATTGTTTTTTTTAAAACCAGAAACGGCAATATTGCCTAGAAGAAACCCCCTATTCTACCCTAGCTTTACTTCTGATTTACAGTATGAACTAGAAATTGTAGTAAAAATAAACCGACTGGGTAAAAACATACAAAAAAAGTTTGCCCACAAATACTACGAAGAAATTGGATTAGGAATAGATTTCACGGCAAGAGATATTCAAAAGCAGTGTAAAAAAGACGGCCACCCCTGGGAAAAGGCAAAAGCATTTGATGGTTCTGCGGTTCTTGGTAGCCAATACATCGCAAAAAACCAATTGGATGATCTCAACAATCTCAACTTTGAATTATTCAAAAATGGCAACGTAGTCCAGTCTGGGAATACAAAAGACATGATTTTTAAAATAGACGAACTCATTGCATTTGTTTCTCAATATTTCACGCTAAAAATTGGAGATTTAATCTTTACAGGAACACCTGCGGGAGTTGGGTCAGTGCAAATTGATGACAAATTGGAAGGGTTTTTAGAAAACCAGAAACTAGTTGCTGTTAACATCAAATAGCTAATTTACTAAGGAATTATTTTCAACACTTTGCTAACGGATATTTCTTGGTCATCTTTAGAGAGGCAAATAAAATAATTGCCCATACTTAACCTCATTAACTCATCGGTCAAAACCGTTTGAACATATTGATTATCAGTAACATCTAAAGATTTAACGAATAGCTCTTGACCTATATTATTCAATACGCTTAATTTCCAATTACCCGTACCTTGACTATGGAAATGAATATTCAGTTTGTCTGTAAACTGAGTTGGAAATACACGCAGCAATTCATCTGAATTACTGAGAGATTCTTCTTTACCTAACAAATAAGCTTCATAAAAATTAGGAACACCATAACCCAAAGAATAATCAGGTGTATTGTATTGATGCCCGCTTCTCTCGATCAATGATTTTATTTCCATGTTAGACTTATTGGGGAATGCCTGCCACAAACAGGCAGCCATACCAGCAAGAACAGGCGCGCTGAATGAAGTACCATTGGCCTGCTGTACATTTCCATTTGGAAAAGTACAAGCAGTTCGAAAACCCATAGAAGCAACATTCGGCTTCAAATCGCCATCACTGGCTGGTCCATAGCTACTAAAAACAGCTCGTACCATAAAAGAATCGACTGCAGCAACTGCTATCGTGCTATCTGCATCAGCTGGAGCAGAAATGTAGTACCATGGTTGACTTCCCATATTTCCTGCACTAGTTACAACCAGAATACCTCTAGATGCGGCGATATCAGCAGCTATTGAAATTCTCGTTGTATTTCCATCCATATCCGCGTAAGTATGGTTCATGGAAGAATCATCAAATTGCGTATAACCGAGAGATGTATTCAAAATATCCGCTCCTATGCTATCCGCAAATTCCGCACCGGCAATCCAATTATCCTCTTCCACTAAAGATTCAGAAGCTACGTCTTCAGTTCTAATTAATACATAATTGGCTTTTGGCGCAGTACCAACCATTTTACCTGGAGTATTCGCTCCCATACACGATAAAACTGCTGTACCGTGCTGACTGGAGTTAAAGACATAATTATTTCCATCAACAAAATCCCGCGTACTCAACAAACGACCTTCTGAAATGATTGTGGAGAATACATCTACTTCGTCTACCTTATCAAATCCGGCATCAAGCACCGCAATAGTCATACCTGCTCCATCAAATCCTAGATTATGCAAGAGCTGACCGGTATGCATCTCAATTTGCCGAAAAGCCATTCCATAATACAAGTGATGATAATTCGAATGTCCAAGACTTTTTGTAGCAAATTCAATTTTGGGATCCAACGGCAGCGATTTCACCTTATCAATGCTTAAAACAAACGGCAGAGAAGCAATACTATCTAGGGTTAAAGAATCAGATACATGAATACTTACCGCATTAAACCATTTAGAACTGTTCCAAATTGTAACTCCCCCCAAAATAGATAACTCACTAATATACATTGGATCCACAGGTAGATCCTGCACATCAACGGCAACGTTAGATTTCAACCTTCTATCAATAGAACGTTGGCTCAAGAATTCATTCGGACTCTCTATTGAAAAAGGTGTATTGATTTTATCAGCAAATCGAACCCAATAACGATTAGAAGTTTGGGCATTTCCATTATACAGAAATGGAATCAATAAACTTAAAAAAATAACCTTAATCATCAATTGCTCCCGTAATCAATCGCAGTTTGATACAATTCAGTGCCCTTTACAATACTGTCCAGAATGATCATTCCTGAACGTACGTCCAAATCAATTAATTGTTTTTCCACGAGTCCTATAT
>CAJQPO010000101.1 GCA_905480225.1 uncultured Flavobacteriales bacterium
TAATTGCCTATTCATATGAGTCCAAAACTTCAGAACTGGGTGTTTCACCGGATTCTCTTATTAAATATGGTGCGGTGAGTGAGAAAGTAATCATTCAGATGGCAAATGGTGTTCGAGAAAAGTTTGATACGGATTATGGTATTGCAACGTCAGGTATAGCAGGACCTTCAGGAGGAACACCAGATAAACCAGTAGGTACTGTTTGGATAGCCGTTTCCAGTAAAAAAGGAGTGGTTAGTAAGTGCTATACATTTGGGAATAATCGAGTCCGAAATGTGAAAAGAACTAGTATATCGGCTCTTTCTATGCTACGTAAAGTCATTTTAGGAAAAGAAGATTGGATCTAATGACTAATTAGGGAAATAGCCAATATTATTTGTTTGAACCCTCTCTTGTTGAAACAATTGATATATTTTTTTGAGGCATTATTGATTGTTAGAATAAAAATCACGTAATTTGCGCTCCCGTTTCGGGGATTTTAAAAATATTGAACGATGTCAAGAGTTTGTCAGATAACAGGAAAAAGGGTGATTACAGGTAATAATGTGTCTCACTCAAAAAGAAGAACCAAAAGAAAGTTTTACCCAAATTTGGTCACTAAAAGATTTTATATTCCGGAAGAGGACAAGTGGATTACTTTGAAAGTGTCTACTTCTGCTTTAAGGACGATTAATAAAAATGGTATCTCAGCTACAATCAAAGAAGCGAAGGCCAAAGGATTTTTGAAATAATTGGTTACTAGAACTGATTTGAACGCTGTTACGATGTAACAGCGTTTTTTTTGTGCCAATAAAATGTGTCACAGAATCAAACGTTATGTATATTACTTGCTTTTAAATGTAGACATGATTCAAAAAATTTTCTGTGTTGTTTGTTTTTCATTAGGTATCGCTGGCCATTACGGTCAGGAGATTCCTGAACAAAAAGAATTGAAAAGTGATGTCATAACTATTTACGATCAAGATTTACTTACGGCTTCTTTTCATTCAGAAAGAAGGCAAGAACTTCGTAAAAGAATGGCGCCAAATTCAGTTGCGATTTTTTTAGCAAATCCAATACGGAATAGGTCTAACGATATAAATTTTGAATATCATCAAGACCCGAATTTTTATTATTTCACTGGGCTCAATGAACCCCATGCGTTAATAATGATTTTTAAATCGCCAACTAAAATTGACGATGAGGTGGTCGATGAGGTGGTTTTTATGCAGGAAAAAGATCCAGAAACAGAGGTCTGGGATGGTAAACGCTATGGTACCTCGGGGGCTCAAATGATTTTGGGTTTAGACATGGCAAAAGAGAATCAAACTTTTCATAAAACGAAAATTGACTTAAACGATTTTAATGTCGTGTATGCAGGTAAAATTCACAAGGATATTCGAGATGTTCCGTTTAAAAATGGTGACTTGTATGATTTGAGCGCTAAGCTAATGGTGAAGTTAGATAAGGTTAAAGGAAAACAGCGCAATAATGAGCTTACGATGTGGTGTGCCGAATTGAGGGAGAAAAAGACCAAAGAGGAGATGGTTTTACTTGAAAAAGCAATTAGCATAACATGTGATGCCCAAAAAGAAATCATGCGTGCATTAAATCCTGAGATGAAGGAGTATCAGGCAGAGGCTCTGGTAGAATTTGTATTTAAAAATAGCGGTGCAGAGTATCCTGGGTTTCCCTCAATTTTAGGCAGTGGAGAGAACTCATGCATATTACACTACACATCAAGTAGAAAACCAATGATGAAAAATGATCTGCTGGTTTGTGATATTGGAGCTGAATATCATGGATACACAGCTGATGTAACTAGAACGTTGCCTGCTAGTGGTAAATTTTCTTATGAACAAGAAACCATTTACAAAATTGTTTTGGAGGCACAACAAGCAGGCATAGACGCTTGTTTAGATGGTAATAATTTTTGGGATCCGAATATTGCAGCAACTACTGTTTTGTCGCAAAGAATGAAGGAATTAGGAATAATTAAGAATTCTTCAGAATTGCGACGTTATTTCATGCATGGCACCTCTCATTACCTCGGTTTGGATGTGCACGATGTTGGCCGTTATGGAAAATTAGAAGACAAGCAGGTGATTACCGTAGAACCAGGAATTTACATCCCAGCAGGATCTCCGTGTGACAGGAAATGGTGGAATATTGGTGTTAGAATTGAGGATGATATTCTAATTACCCCAGGTAAACCTGTTAATTTAAGTGAGTGTGCGCCTCGAACTGTAGAAGATATTGAAGCTTTGATGTTGGAAAAAAGTAAATTCAATAATTAATTTTATTTGGTAAGAAGGATTTAATGCGTAAATTCGCAGCCCGTTAGAATTAAGAAGAATGGCAAGAAAAGGAAATAGAATACAAGTTATTTTAGAGTGCACTGAACATAAAACAAGCGGTGTGCCCGGTACTTCAAGGTATATAACTACAAAGAACAGAAAGAATACTCCCGATAGAATGGAATTGAAAAAATACAATTCTGTGTTAAAGAAGTATACTATCCATAAAGAGATTAAATAAAATAAGTCATGGCAAAAAAGGCTATAGCATCACTGCAAACCGGAGGCGGTAAACAACACACGAAAGTTATAAAAATGGTAAAGTCGCCAAAAACTGGAGCATATATGTTTCGAGAAGAAATAGTGCACAACAGTAACGTGAAAGACTGGCTTCAAAAAACCAAGTAATGTGTGCTGTTTTGAATGGACTAAGCTTCTTCCTTATGGGGGAAGCTTTTATTGTTTATAGACAATGAGTTGGAAGAATTTTTTCACAAAAGAGAAGAAAGAAAGCCTAGATAAAGGTTTGGAAAAAACGAAAAGTAGTTTTTTTCAAAAATTATCTCGCTCTGTTGCTGGTAAATCAAAAGTAGATGAAGAGGTCTTAGATAATTTGGAAGAAGTATTGGTCACTTCTGATGTTGGTGTGGAAACTACTTTGAAAATTATAGAGCGAATTGAAGAGCGCGTAGCAAAAGACAAGTACATAGGTACAGCAGAATTAAACAATGTTTTAAAAGAAGAAATTGCTGTTTTGTTACAGGAAAACAATTCAGGTGACGATGCTGTTACGATAGAGATTCCTGAGGTTGAAGGTCCATATGTTATTATGGTGGTAGGTGTTAATGGCGTTGGAAAGACTACTACAATTGGCAAGCTGGCACACCAATTAAAACAAGAAGGGAAAAAAGTAGTTCTCGGTGCCTCAGACACATTTAGAGCCGCAGCTGTAAATCAGCTAACCATATGGGCAGAGCGTGTAGGTGTGCCAATTGTTCAGCAAGGGATGGGTGCCGATCCAGCCTCTGTAGCATTTGATACGTGTCAATCAGCAAAGGCATCAGGGGCAGATGTGGTTATTATTGATACCGCAGGGAGGTTACACAATAAAGTTAATTTGATGAATGAATTAACTAAAATTAAGTCGGTTATGAATAAAGTCATTCCTGGAGCGCCTCATGAAGTATTACTAATTTTGGATGGTTCTACTGGTCAAAATGCCATTGAGCAGGCTAGACAATTTACAAAAGCTACAGAAGTATCTTCTTTAGCGCTAACAAAATTAGATGGCACCGCAAAAGGTGGTGTAGTGATTGGAATTTCTGATCAATTCAAGATACCCGTTAAATATATTGGTGTTGGTGAAGGAATGGCTGACCTTCAGGTTTTTAATCGACATGAATTTGTAGACTCATTATTTAGCTGATGAAGACCAGGACACTTAAGAAGAATAAGGTAAATGTAATTACTTTGGGATGTTCCAAAAACATCTTCGATTCAGAAGTAATGATGGCACAATTAAAAGCCAATCGATTCGACGTAGTTCATGAGTCGCAAGATCTTGATTCTGAAATTGTTATAATTAATACCTGTGGTTTCATTGAAAGTGCGAAAGAAGAATCAATTAATGCAATTATAGAATACGCAGAAGCTAAAAAGACAGGTGATTTGGATAAACTTTATGTAACGGGTTGTTTGTCTCAGCGCTACGGTTCAGAATTAGAACAGGAAATTCCGGAAGTTGATTCATTTTTTGGAACGAAGGAATTGCCGAAGCTGCTCAAGACACTGAAAGCAGATTACAAGTACGAATTGGTTGGTGAGCGGTTATTAACCACTCCGAATCATTTCGCTTATTTTAAAATTGCGGAAGGTTGTGATAGGCCATGTTCGTTTTGCGCAATCCCTTTAATGCGAGGAAAGCATCGATCTACGCCTATTGAAGATTTGGTAAAATCTGCTAAAATTCTCGTAGAGAGAGGTACAAAAGAACTGATTCTGATTGCCCAAGATTTAACGTATTACGGGCTGGATCTGTATAAGAAACGAAACTTGTCGGAGCTGTTAAAAAACTTATCGGACATAGAAGGATTGGATTGGATTCGGTTACATTATGCCTATCCAGCTGGATTTCCTATGGATGTTTTAAAGGTAATGGCTGAGCGAGAAAATATCTGCAATTATTTGGATATGCCCTTGCAACATGGGTCTACTGAAATGTTAAAATCCATGAGAAGGGGCATTACACGTGAAAAAACTTCTGAGCTTTTATCGGAAATACGACAACAAGTTCCTAATATTGCGGTTAGAACTACTCTGATAACAGGATATCCTGGTGAAAGAGAATCGCACTTTGAGGAAATGAAGGAGTGGGTAGCCGAAAGTCAATTTGACCGATTGGGCTGTTTTACCTATTCTCATGAGGAAAATACACATGCGTATGGACTCGTTGACGATGTACCTATGGAGTTGAAAAAAGCCCGGGCTGAAGAAATAATGGAAATCCAATCAGCAATATCGTTACAGAAGAATCAGTTGATGATTGGGAAGTCATATAAAGTGTTGATTGACAGAGAGGAAGGTGGTTATTATGTGGGTAGAACAGAATTTGATTCTCCTGAAGTAGACAACGAGGTGTTGATTAAAAAAATGGATAATGACTTAAAGGTCGGCGAGTTTTTTAATATTGAAATTGAAAAAGCTGATTTTTATGACTTATATGGAAACTCGAAATAGTAAATGAAGAACTTAGTTTTAATTTTTGCCGCATTTGTATTGTTGTTTTCGTCATGCGACAACAATGAAGTTTTAGATTCAGAAACGTCATACACGGCTACAATTTGGTTGGGCACATACGATGCTATGCAGCTAGTTGAAGGAGAGGAGACCAACAGCAAAGAAATGCAAGGGAAAATAGATGTTTTAATGTTCTTAGCGGATAAGACATTTATTGATTGTTCAAAATATACAATACACAACAAAGAAGCAACCAGTACCTTTGAAATTGAGGTAAGTGGTCAGGATACTGTGAAGGTGAAGGAAGCACTTAATTCGTATTTGGACATTATCGAGGGAGGTTACGAAATCAGAGTTATTGAAGAAACACACCCTGTAGACTAGTTTCATCTAGCTATTTCTAATTCATTGCCTTCAATTATTCCATTTTTATATAAATGGATTGGCAATAAAATAAAGGCTTCGAATAGTTAGTTTTTGTCTTTGTGCCGTTTAGTTTATTATTTGGCATTCTTTTCGCTTAACTTAAATCGTTAAGCTCATTATTGACTAAATGTAGCAGTTTAGACAATAAAATGAGAAATACTATTAATACATTTACTTGAATTATGACACACATTAAAAACAACTTTTCATTCTTATATTTTTCTTTGTGTTTAGGAATCTTGTTCACGTTTTCTGCTTTTAAATCAGGGGATTTACCGGATGATATTAAACCTGTTACAACCCATCAGGGGTTTGATCAACTACTAAAGAAATATGTTTCTACTGCTGGAGCTGTTAATTATGCCGGTTTTAAGAAAGACAGGGTAGAACTGGATTCTTATTTGAAGTTTTTATCAAAATCTGTGCCTACCAAAGTGTCGACTAAAGATGAGAAGCTTGCCTATTGGATGAACGCTTACAATGCGTTTACGATAAAACTAGTGGTAAATAAGTACCCCGTTTCGTCCATAAAAGATATTTCATCTAAACCATGGGATATTAAGTTTATCAAACTAGCTGATAAAACATATAGTTTGAATGATATTGAACATGAGATTTTAAGAAAGATGAATGATCCTCGAATACACGTTGGTATCAATTGTGCTTCCGTATCTTGTCCGAAGTTATCTAACCGGGCTTTTACGGCAGCAAATGTGAATGAGGAACTAAACAAGCTAGTGAGGGTATTTTTGATGGATAAATCCAAAAATAGAATCAAGCAAGATGAGATAGCCATATCTAAGATATTCAGTTGGTTTAAAGATGATTTCACTCAAAAAGGTACTCTTATTGATTGGATCAATGCCTATGCTGATATCAAGGTTAAACCTACTGCGAAAGTGAGCTATTTAAAATACGATTGGAATTTGAATAAGTGATATGAAGGTTACAAAATCACTCAAAAGTCAAGGTAGTCAGCTTTCAAAATCTTCAGAGCAGATTGAAATTCTAGAAAAGTCTATTTCATCCATAAAATCATTCAAAGAAAGCATGGGGTCATGTGGCTTACATCCACTTAAACCTAAACCCCTAGAGGTTTTGCAAATTAACCTGGGTTACATGTGCAATCAGGTGTGTGCTCATTGTCATGTAGATGCTGGCCCAGACAGGAAAGAAATCATGACAAAGGAAACCATGAATTTTTGTCTTAAAGCCATTGAAAATTCCAATGTCCATACTGTTGATTTAACTGGAGGTGCACCGGAAATGAACCCACACTTTTGTTGGTTTGTAGAAGAACTGAGTAAGCGAAGTGTTAAAGTAATTGTGAGAAGTAATCTGACCATATTAGTTGCCAATAAGCGATTTAAAGAATACCCATCCTTTTTCAAAAAACATAAATTAACGGTTGTTGCTTCACTGCCTTGCTATACAGAATCGAATGTGGATAAACAAAGAGGGGAAGGGGTTTTTTTAGACTCTATTCAGGCCTTAAAGAAATTGAATGAATTGGGTTATGGTTTTCCTGCATCCGGCCTAGTATTGAATTTAGTTTTTAATCCTGGAGGGCCATCACTACCACCTGATCAACAGCAGTTGGAGGCCGATTATAAATCGCGTTTGCTGAAAGATTTCGGCATTCGATTTAATCAACTTTTTACTATTACAAATCTGCCAATTAGTCGATTTTTAGAATACCTCCTTGCTTTAGGCAAATACGATGAATACATGACTAAATTGGTCAATGCTTTTAATCCTTCTGCAGCAGATGGAGTTATGTGCAGGAGTACCTTATCTGTCGGTTGGAATGGTAAATTGTTTGATTGTGATTTCAATCAAATGTTAGAAATAGGTATTGAAAGCGAAAATATAGACACCATTCAAGATTTTAATGATGCGTATTTACAAGGTCGAAATATTGCTGTAAATCAGCATTGTTATGGATGTACAGCTGGAGCTGGTTCTAGTTGTCAAGGCTCATTAGTTTAATGAAATACCTAATTTTAATATATTATACATTGTTCGGTTTGTCAGCACATAGTCAGCACACATTTAACGAAATGGTGGATGGTTTAATTTCCAAGGAGGTTAATGTAATTTCAGTTGTTGCATTACATGAATTAATTAAAAGTGAGAATAATATTGTTCTTTTTGACGCCAGAGAAAGACAAGAGTATGCAGTTTCCCATATTACAGGTGCACATCATTGTGGGTATGATGAATTCAGCAATAAATTGGTAAAGAAGTTTGACAAGGCAGATGCAATTGTTGTTTATTGCTCTGTGGGCTATAGAAGCGACAAAATCGCAAAAAAACTATTGTCGCTGGGTTTTACCAATGTAAGAAATTTGTACGGCGGCATATTTGATTGGGTAAATACTGGATATCCCGTTTATACGGATAAGGGAAAAACGAATCGCATTCATGGGTATAACCAGAAATGGGGTAAATGGCTAAAAAAAGGTGAAAAAGTATTCTAATAGGGATGTACTGATTGTTTTTGTGAAAAACCTAGAATTAGGAAACGTAAAAACCAGGCTTGCCAATTTTATTGGAGATCAGAATGCACTCATTGTTTACGAAGCTTTGGTCGATAAAACAAGAGAGACAATAGAGCATTTGAGTGTGAAAAAAGCCATTTATTATTCTAATTATATCGATGAGTACGATAAGTTCTCAAATGATAAATTTTCAAAAAGGTTGCAGCTGGGGGATGACCTTGGAAATAGAATGCACAACACGTTTCAGTCTGTTTTTAATTTAGGATTCAAAAAAGCAGTTATAATAGGCTCAGATTGTTGGGATTTAACGCCAGAAATAATTGAAGCAGCATTTGAAAAATTAGATACTCATGATTTTGTTCTCGGTCCAGCGGTTGATGGTGGTTACTACTTAATGGGTATGAAAGAAATGCTATCAGATGTGTTTAATAATAAACAGTGGAGCACAGCGAATGTGTTGGTGGATACTTTAATTGATATTGATAACGCTTCTAAAACCAAGGCACTTCTTCCAACTTTGAGCGATGTTGACTATTTGGCTGATTTACCAGCTGAACTAAAGCTACTCATTGAATGATAAGCATAGTAATACCAACATATAAAGAGTCTGGTACAATTGAAAAATTACTTCTGCATTTAAAAAATAATAGTGTGGGTTTAATTCATGAAACAATCGTTGTTGATGCCACGGGTTGCGAGATTACAAAAAAGCATGTTATTAACCATGGTGGAATTTTTCTTGCTTCCGAAATGGGTAGATCTCGTCAAATGAATGCAGGTGCTTCTATTGCAACAGGTGAAATATTGTATTTCCTCCATGCAGATAGTTTTCCTCCTAGCTCCTTTGATAAGAGTATTTCCGAATGTGCCATAGGCAAGAGCCCTGCAGGTTGTTTTACAATGAGGTTTGATTCAAAACACCCATTACTAAAGTTGTTTGGATGGTTTACTAGGTTTAGCGGAAATTGGTGCAGAGGTGGGGACCAATCCTTATTTATAAATAACGAATTGTTTCATGAGATCGGTGGTTTTAACGAAGAGTTTGTTATTCTTGAAGACAATGAAATTATTCCAAGGATAAAACACCGAACAAAATTTAATGTGATTCAACATAAATTAATTACTTCCGCTAGACGCTACCAAGAGAATGGCGTTTTTAGGTTACAGCTATTATTTGGTCTAATCCATTTCGGTTATCGTATAGGTATATCTCAAAAATCACTACTAAATTTTTATAGAAAACACGTCCATTAAATGAACAATGAACTCAATGAATCGGTTGCTTTTTTAAAGCATAAAGGAATGCTAAAGCCTGAAATTGGTATCATTCTTGGCACTGGACTTGGTAAGCTGGCGAAAGATGTTGAGGTGGAAGTAGTTTTGCCATATTCAGAAATACCTGGTTTTGTAGATGCCTCAGTAGAATTTCATGAAGGGCAGCTGATTTACGGTAAAATTGAAGGAGCTCAAGTAGTCGTTATGCAAGGCAGATATCATTTCTATGAAGGCTATTCAATGCAGCAAATTGTTTTTCCAGTGCGCATTATGAAGTTACTAGGGGTATCTAAGCTTTTTGTTTCTAATGCAGCAGGCTGTATGAACTTAAACTGGTCAAAAGGAGATTTGATGTTAATCAAAGACCATATCAATACTTTTCCCTCTCATCCATTAAGAGGACGAAATTTAGACAATTTGGGTAGGCGATTTCCAGACATGTCAGAAACCTATAGTAATAGACTGAGAGCATTACTTAAAAACATAGCGAAAAAGAGAAATGTAGTACTGCGAGAAGGTGTTTATGTTTCAGCTCAGGGGCCTATGCTCGAAACACCTGCAGAATATCGGTATTTAAAAAGTTTGGGTGGCGACGCTGTTGGTATGAGTACGATCCCCGAAGTAATTGCAGCAGTTCATATGGGTATTGAAGTGTTGGCTATTTCAGTTTTAACGGATGAATGTGATCCAGATAATTTAAAAGCTGTAAATATTGAAGAAATCATTGAAATAGCTAGTCGAAGCGAGATAAAGTTGATTGAGTTAATTATTGAATTAATAAAGGAATTGAAGAATGAATGATTATTTGGAAGTAACCAATGATTTGTATAGAAGTGCGGCGGAATTACCGGATGTGGGTTTGTGTTGTACGACAACACCAGTTTGGCAATTACCTCAATTGGATATTCCCAATATTATGCTAGAAATGAATTATGGCTGCGGAAGCACTGTTAATCCAAGAGACCTGGTAAATGAACCCAAAGTATTGTATGTAGGAGTCGGTGGGGGAATGGAGCTGCTTCAATTCGCTTATTTTAATCGACATAAAGGTGGAATTATTGGTGTTGATGTATTGAAAGAAATGTTGGATGCTTCTCGTCGAAATTTTAAAGAAGCAGAAGAACTTAATTCTTGGTTCAAAGAAGACTTTGTCGATCTTAGAATTGGTGACGCCTTGAATTTGCCAATTGAAGATGAAACAATAGACGTTGCTGCACAAAATTGTGTCTTTAATATTTTTAAGTTAGCTGATTTGAAGAAAGCACTTGAAGAATCTTATCGCGTATTGAAGCCGTATGGAAGATTAGTGATGTCTGATCCAATTTGCGAACAAGAAATGAGCGTGGCTTTAAGAGAGGATAATCGATTGAGAGCCATGTGTTTAACGGGTGCTATTCCTTTGTCTGATTACATTGATATGATTACAAGTGTTGGATTTGGAACGGTGGAGATAAGAGCTAAAAGAGCTTATCGCATATTGGATCCAAAACATTACAATACGGAGGAATTAATTTATATTGAAAGTGTTGAAGTTTGTGCTATAAAAGACCCCATGCCTCAAGATGGTCCTTGTGTTTTTACAGGTAAAACGGCAATTTATTTTGGAGAAGAGAAAATATTTGATGATAAAAAGGGACATCTACTTTTGCAGAATCAGCCCATTGCAATCTGCGATAAAACAGCTATAAACTTAAATAACCTTGATCGTTCAGACATTTTTATATCTGACTCCACCTTCTTCTATGATGGCGGCGGTTGTTGCTAATGCTAATAATTTAAAATTGCTCGCTTACACACGGTAGGTGTTAGCTCTCCAGTTTTTTATGGCTTTTTTTATTTCTAACTGACTCATTTTTTCTTGCTGAGCTCGCTCAGCTAATGCAACGAATTCTTCATCTGATGCAAATCGAAGGCCCACGATTTGAAGTGTGGTTAAATTTTCGCTTATCGGTTTTCCCGTTAAAATATAGTGCCGAAAATTTTCTTCTGCTCTTATTGCCCTGTCCTGAGCTTTGGCAGCAAAAGCCCTGGAATAGTGCCATACAATGAGTAAACTGAATGAAATCACGAAGAGGAGTGATGATAGTAAGATATTTTCAGGCAATGTTAGAATCAGGTAAATTAAGGATCCAATTATGGCAATTACAATACCGAAAAAACTGATGTAGTGGTATCCCGCAACTAAGTTTTTGTGGTTATCAAAATTTTGTTCTGTCATGGTTTTTAATTTTTTGGACTCTGAAAAGTCGCGTCAATTAAGTATACTGTATTCTGCCGTCTTTCAAAATAGCAGAAATGAAACATACTTTTCTTTGTTCTATTTGAATCGAGATTTCATAGATGACGATTATAATATTTAAGACAAGAAAATAGTTGTGATTGGTTGTCCTGTTTGTTTTTTGTCATGAATCCGTTAGCTAAAAGTCGATTTAGAATCGCCTCGGGGATCTGGTAGAGTTGATTTCCCTCATTTTTTTGGTTCAATCTGTAATTAAAAAAGCTTGAATTTGCAGGTCCGAATTATAGTTGCGTGGGAAATAGATACTCGTTTCACTCGAACGAATGGGATGGGAATTTTTTATGACATCTTTTATTGCAGCGCAATCCTAGTTGCTATCTCCCCGTTTCGTTGGAATCAATTCTACTCAATCTGAAATAAAAAACCCGAATCGATTCGATTCGGGTTTCTGGTAGCGCGGGGGAGATTTGAAC
>CAJQPO010000102.1 GCA_905480225.1 uncultured Flavobacteriales bacterium
CCGAAAAAATTAGACCTATGGATACCCCAATTTTATACAATCAAAATAAAGTTGGTTGTGAATCATCTTCTGAATCGGGATTTGTAACCTCACCTTTGGGACTAACTTTCGATGTATTTTTAGTGTCTACCTCAAACTCAACCACTACCGATTTCTCCGTATTAGTAGAACCAACTACATTCTCCCTGCTTTCCACTTGCTTCTCAACATTGTCACCAGCTGATTTCGTTTCAGGCAATTCAACACCGATTTCTTTTTCAATTAAACCCGTATCCCCCTGCCCATTAGCAAAATCCTCTGAGCCAACTTCGGAATCTTCTATAGGCCATTCCTCATCACCTTCAGACGTTATCAATTCTATGTCTTTAATCTTTAATTTTGAAAGTTGATTTCCCTGAGCCTTTATTCCCTTTACATCAATCAACTTAGACAAGTCTTCTTCTTTATCTGGCAAATGCTTTGTTGCCTTCAAGTGCTTGTTGTAAATAAGCTTCAATTTAGGCTTGTATTGTGACGATACAACTTTCATTTCGTTTCCATCCTCTTCTGGAACAAAAAACACTTTCTTAGGAGAAACATCTAATAAGAATCGTTTCACGTAAAACATTTCTTTCTTTCCAACCCAATACACACAAGATAGCGCATGTGTGGGGTGCCATTTTTCAATTAACAACAAATCATCATCAAATTTCATCGACAATTCAAATCCAGTAAGTCGATAATACCCACCCTTGTATACAGTCAGAATTTTGTCTTCTCCCCGAAACTCACCTAGTAAAAGGCCTCGCTGCTCATCATTAAGCCTCTGAACAACAGGGTCCCACCATACTTTTCTTGCAGCAAGTGTTGAACCACCTACTTCTCGTTGAATAACTTTAGAGACCAACTCTTTTGTAACCCGATTACCTCGAGATGCCCTTCCTTTTATTGCTAATTCGCTAAAGTCAATATCTATTTTTAACTTTTTTAAATGTGGACGTGACCGAAGTTGAACCGTAACCACTTCTTTTCTTCCATTCGGATTTGCAGTAAAGTAATGTATTCTAGATCCTTTAGCTCCTGTCGTTAAATCATATTCTTTATCTCTAGTAATCGAATTGACAAAAAACCGCTTCATATAAGAAATCTTGGTCTTTCCGTCTTGGTAAATCATGTGATAAATGGTCCGCTTGTCTCCCTTTTTCCAAACACCGATATGTAGAATTCCTTTACCTACAAATTTCTTATCTGTGATTTTCGTAACCAAAACCTTACCTGTTTTAAAGAAAACAATTATGTCATCTATTTCAGAACAATCTTGAACAAACTCATCCTTTCGCAATGACCAACCAAGAAACCCCTCTTCACGATTAACATACAACTTCTTGTTGGAAACAATCGCTGCCGTCTTGTGCACATTATCAAAGACCTTAATGAGTGTTTTTCTATCTCTACCCTTTCCGAATTTTTGTTTCAATTCTTTGAAGTACAAAATTGCAAAATCAACAAGATTATCGAGGTTATGCTGCACTTCTTTCAACCCTTCTTCTAATTTTAAAATGTTTTCATCCGCCTTGAATGCATCAAATTTTGAAATCCTCTTAATTCTGATTTCTGTCAGTTTTGTAATATCTTCTTCCGTTAAATCACGATGCAACTTGACAGCACCTTTTGTTTTATTACTCTTTGACGGAGTACTAATATAGACATGCATGCCCTTATCAATTGCTTCTATTACCGCCTCCCACGTCTCACATTCTTCAATGTCTCTGTAGATTCTATTTTCAATAAAAATTCGTTCAAGTGAAGCAAAGTGCCAATGCTCCAAAAGCTCTTTTTGTTTGATTTCTAATTCTAACTGAAGCAGGTCTTGGGTTCTTTGTGTATTGGACCGCAAAATATCGGTTACGCCCATAAAAACGGGCTGCTCATTCACAATAACACAAGCATTTGGAGAAATCGAAACTTCACAATCTGTAAATGCAAAAAGTGCATCAATCATTTTGTCTGGAGAAACACCTGAAGGAAGCTGAATAACGATTTCAGCAGTTGCAGCAGTATTGTCTTCAATCTTTTTAATCTTAATCTTCCCTTTATCATTTGCCTTGATTATGGAAGCAATCAAACTATCCGTTGTCGACCCGTAAGGTATTTCTGTAATTACCAAAGTCTTAGAATCAATCTTAGATAATTTAGCCCTTACTCTTACCTTACCACCTCTCAGCCCATCATTGTAATTTAAGAAATCAGCCATCCCTCCATTTGGAAAGTCTGGAAGGATTTTCGGCTTCTTACCCCGCAGAACATCAATTGAACCATCTATCAACTCATTAAAGTTGTGAGGCAGCATTTTACATGCTAAACCAACTGCAATCCCTTCTGCCCCTTGCGCTAAAAGCAAAGGGAACTTAACAGGCAAATGAACAGGCTCTTTATTTCGACCATCATAAGACGCCAGCCAATCTGTAGTTTTAGGATTAAATGAAGTATGTAGTGCAAATTTTGTAAGTCTTGCCTCTATGTATCTTGGGGCAGCAGCACGATCACCTGTAAGGGTATTGCCCCAATTACCTTGCGTATCAATAATGATGTCTTTTTGGCCAATTTGAACCATTGCATCACCAATAGACTGGTCACCATGAGGATGATACTTCATGGTATTTCCGATGACATTTGCGACTTTGTTGTAACGTCCATCATCCAATTCCTTCATGGAATGTAAAATTCTCCTTTGAACGGGCTTTAGCCCATCATTTAATGCTGGAACAGCTCGCTCTAGAATTACGTATGACGCATAATCCAAGAACCAATCTTCATACATTCCAGAAAGCAGGGTTATGTTTCCACCATCCTCACCATCTTCCTTGCTCGCATTGGTTTCTTCATCTGCACCTGTTGCATCACCATTTCTAGCATTGCTGTTCTCATCAGGGTTTTTCTCTGAATGATTGTTTTTTTCCTCGTCGTTTTCCTCTCCCATTACTACATTTATTCCTTTCCTATTGACTCAATGATTTACGAATCTTCGTCGACTAAATCAGTTTCAACTCTTAAATTGTTGATGATAAACTCTTGTCTATTTGGCGTATTCTTTCCCATATAAAATTCAAGAATTTTATCTATACTCGAGTCTTGACCAATGACTACCGGCTCTAATCTCATGTCCTCACCAATAAAATTTTTAAACTCATCAGGCGATATTTCTCCAAGCCCTTTAAACCGGGTTATTTCAGGCGACTTACCTAATTCTAGGATGGCTTTCTGTCGCTCCTCATCCGTGTAACAATACCTGGTTTCTTTTTTATTTCGCACCCGAAACAAAGGGGTTTGCAATATAAACACGTGCCCTTTTCTAACTAAATCTGGGAAAAATTGTAAAAAGAACGTCATTAATAACATCCTGATATGCATGCCGTCAACATCTGCATCAGTCGCTATTACAACCCTATTGTATCTCAGGCCCTCCATTTCTTCCTCAATATTAAGCGCTGCTTGAACCAAGTTAAACTCCTCGTTTTCATAGACTACTTTTTTAGTTAATCCATAAGAATTCAAGGGTTTACCTCTTAAACTAAAAACAGCTTGCGTTCTTACATCTCTTGATTTGGTAATGGAGCCACTTGCCGAATCTCCTTCTGTAATAAAAACCGTAGTCTCTTCTCTGCGATCACTTTTTAAATCATTGAAGTGAATTTTACAATCTCTTAGTTTCTTGTTGTGTAAGTTGGCTTTTTTGGCACGCTCTCTCGCTAATTTCCGAATGCCTGACAGTTCCTTTCTTTCTTTCTCTGACTGCTTAATTTTCTTTTCTAAAACATCTGCAATTTCTGGATTCTTATGCAAAAAGTTATCGAGCTTTTGTTTTAAAAAATCCATAACAAAACCACGTATAGATTTTCCGCCAGGCTCAATATCTAAAGATCCCAATTTCGTTTTTGTTTGAGATTCAAATATGGGCTCCATTACCTTAATACTAACGGCAGCAACAATACTTTGCCGAATGTCTATTGGCTCGTATTTGCCATAAAAATCCTTAATGACTTTAGCGAGTGCCTCTCTAAACGCCGACTGATGAGTCCCGCCTTGCGTGGTATGTTGGCCATTAACAAAGGAAGAATAATCCTCTCCATAGGACCTGACATGTGTAAAGGCAACTTCAATGTCTGCCCCCTCTAAATGCACAACTGGATATAAAGGATCGCCATCCATATTGTCTTCCAGTAAATCTTTTAATCCATTTTTAGATGAAAATTGCTTGTTATTTAAGTTGATTGTTAGCCCCCTATTCAGATAGCAATAATTCATGAAGAGTTTTTCCAAGTACGGTTGTTTAAACTGGAAATTTTTAAACACTGTTGAGTCAGGCATAAACTTCACGTAAGTGCCATTGGGCTCTGTTGTTGCTGATATTTCATTATCTAAGATTAGTGTTCCTTGCTCAAATTCGGCTCGTTTCACTTCTCCTTCTCTATATGCTTCAACGATAAAATAATTGGATAATGCATTTACCGCTTTACTTCCTACGCCATTCAATCCGACAGATTTTTTAAAAGCCTTCGAATCATATTTGCCACCGGTATTCATTTTCGAAACCACGTCTACCACTTTACCTAATGGAATACCACGACCAAAATCTCTAACCGTAACCGCACCATCTTTCAGTTTGATAATGATTTTCTTTCCGTGTCCCATTACAAATTCGTCAATACAATTATCAACTACCTCTTTGACAAGAACATAAATACCATCATCAACTGCAGAACCGTCCCCTAATTTTCCAATATACATACCAGGACGCAACCTGATGTGCTCTTTCCAATCAAGAGATCGTATATTCTCCTCTGTATACTTCACTTCTTTTGCCATTGAATTAAATTTATACAAATTGACATACGACCTTAGGCATTGCTAGCTATTGTTATCAACAAGAAAGTGTAGAATGTGAACTGTGAATCGAATGACGCAACAAGTAAAGTCATCCTTAGACGAAAAAAATTTTAATTCAATTCGTATTGCGTTCCAATGTACATTTGCCTAATAATTCTAAGTGTGCAATGAACATTTCAAAATCTAAAAGAAATATTTTTATCGTAGTCCTAACCATAGGGATTCTCATGATCATTTCTGTTCCAATCATGCAACAATACAAAAGCAAAAAAGTAATGAACCTGTATTTTTCTTCTGAAAGATGGAACCAGTTAAAGCAACGCCATAGTGACCATCCTATTCTTCCAAATTGCGTATTGTTATTTGGTGACAGTATGACTGAAAATTTTGAAAAATACATTTCTAATCCACAATTGTTAAATTTTGGAATAAGCGGTGATTTTTCATCAGGACTAATCACGAGAGTCAATTCAGTTGTGAAACAACAACCCCAACAAATATTTATTATGATTGGAATAAATGACATCATTGAAAAAGTGCCAGTTTCTGCTATAAAAAACAACTACATGTCTGTACTTCATCAGTTAAAAGAAGACTGCCCTAATTCCGAAATATATGTGCAAAGCACTCTTCCTACCCGAGAGATAAACAGTCTATTTAGCTCAAGTAAAAACACTAATAATAAGGTACTGGAATTGAATACTCTTATGCAAATGAACTGTAAGGAACTAAATATTTCTTTTATTGATTTGTACCCGCTATTTTTAGACCAAGAGAAACTTCTTAAGAAAGAACTTTCTTTAGATGGCATTCATTTAACAAAACAGGGGTATGATTTATGGAAAAATGAACTACAGAAACATCTTAAATTCTTATTGAATTAGACATTGAATCGGAAGTGCATAATGTCTCCATCTTCAACAACGTATTCCTTTCCTTGAACCCCCAGTTTACCCGCTTCTTTTACAGCTTGCTCAGACCCAAATTCGATAAAATCATTGTATTTCATGACTTCAGCACGAATAAATCCTTTCTCAAAATCTGTATGAATAACTCCAGCTGCCTGAGGAGCAGTAGCACCCTTCTTTATTGTCCAAGCTCGAACCTCTTTAACTCCTGCAGTAAAATACGTTTGCAGATTTAGTAAGGAATAGGCGGATCGAATTAATTTGCTAACACCAGGTTCTGCTAGCCCAAGATCATCTAAAAACATTTGACGCTCTTCGTAAGTTTCTAGTTCCGAAATATCAGCTTCAATACCAGCGCCTAAAATCAAGACCTCAGAAGCTTCTCCAGACACCGACTTCGCTAATTCATCTACATGGGCATTGCCATTTTTAACAGCATCTTCATCCACATTACATAGATACAAAACGGGCTTTGAAGTTAGTAAATGTAAGTCCTCTACTAATGCCCACTGTTCCGAATCAATTGAAGCACTTCTAGCGGACTGGCCACTTTCCAAATGCGATTGAATTACCTGATAAATGTCGTAAATCTTACCGGCTTCTTTATCTCCAGACTTGGCTTTTCTTTGCAATCCACTAATCCTTTTCTCTATGGTTTCCAGGTCTTTAAGCTGTAGCTCCATGTCAATTACTTCCTTGTCTCTTACCGGATCTACCGAACCATCAACGTGAACAACATTTCCATCATCAAAACACCTTACTACATGAATCAAGGCGTCGACCTCACGAATATTAGCCAAGAATTGATTCCCTAAACCCTCTCCTTTGTGCGCACCTTTGACTAAACCGGCAATGTCCACGATTTCGATGGTTGTAGGCATTACTTTTTCTGGATTGACTAACCCTTCCAATTTTTCTAAACGATCATCCGGAACCGTAATGGTTCCAATATTCGGTTCTATCGTACAGAAAGGAAAATTTGCAGACTGCGCCTTTGCATTAGAAAGACAGTTGAACAAGGTTGACTTACCAACATTGGGTAAACCTACAATTCCACATTTTAAAGCCATAATTGAATTTTAAGGGGCAAATATAGAAAGTTAGACCATTAACTAGGTTAACAAATACAAATCATAAAAATCAATTGATCGTTAATCCTCAAACAAGGTTACATGACCTGTTTCGGAATCTCCGTTATTGTAAACAACGATATAAAAGTAAGTGCCTGCAGGTAAAAACTGACCGTTATTGCCATTTCGACCGTCCCAATCATTCATATAATTATCAGATTGATATACGATTTGTCCCCAACGATTAAGAACAGACAACTGTGTATTAGGCCATCTATGAAGACCATCTAATATAAACAAGTCATTCTGTCCATTGCTATTAGCACCTATTGAAATCACATTAGGAACAATAACGGTACATGGATCTGTAGTAATTTCTGAGGCTGCATTTGCGGTATTACAAAACCCTGTCAATTCAACACTAAAAGTACCTGCAACCGAAACTTCAATTTCTGAGTCCATAGATCCTGTTGACCATAGATAGCTTACTGTCGGATCTCCTAAATCCGTAACATCGAGAACTCTAGAATCGCCTTCACAGAAAAAATAATCTTCCAAGGATGCCGTAACATCCGGAATGTACAGCACCTCTAAATCAGTTCCCAACCCACACTGATTGTCGGTAAAAGTAAAAGTATACAAACCAGGCACATCTACATCTAAAGTTGGATTGATAAAAGTTGTATTTGGAAAGTAAGATACTGTTCCAGGCCCTGTATAGCTCCAAAGGCCACCTTCTGGAGCGTACGTACCTGATACCTGAAAAGTATTATTACAAGCCGTATCACCAGGAAGCAACTCTGGACCATTTAAAACATTAACTATAATGGTCGTATCATAGACACAACCAAAATTATCCATAACCTGAAAAGTGTATGAATTATCTCCAGCGACTGTAGGTTGAATGACAATTGCTGTATCCCCTGTTCCAGCTACAATAGTTGGATCAGAAACCCATTGCTCTCCAAATATCAAAGGTGTATAATATTCACTGTAGGGATTCAGGGAAGGATCAAAAAATAAGCCCCATTCAAACAAGTACCCATTATCTGCGCCTATATTATCTGTAATCGTAATTATCCAATCTCCATCAACCGGACATCCGGCTACTGCAAAATCATTAAAATCACCCAAAGGCGAGTAATCCCCTGGCGTAAGGATATTGTTTGGAGGTGAAATCGTTGCAGGGATATATGTACCTGCAATATTCTCCGTTGTCATATCGGAATACGTAGGAGATACCATGGTCCAGCAATAATCCATACCTACTCCTGGAGTTAATGTACCATCATCAAGCGCATCACCCAAAAATGTATTTCCAGGGCCGGCTCCCGAATAGCAATCCATTAAAATCACGGTGGTCCCATTGGGACAAGTTAGAGTAATGTCTAAGTCACCAATATACGAATGCTCAATATTAATACAAATCGAGGTTAAATCTGTCGCAGCGCCAATAGTTGTAGTTCCAAATCCAGTCATTGTTAAAGTATCCGTATGAGAAACACCTGAACCATCTGGCAGAAACGTTAATCCTGCAAAAGAACCCCCGAGTTGAAAGCTTGCTGTTGTTCCATCTACACCTGCCGTGTCAGTTGCAGTAACACCACCAACTAAATTAGCTGTTGCACCAAGACATATGGTGTCTGGTATTGCAACACAAGATGCAAAACTTGGAACCGTTGAAACTCGAGCTTTAGAAATGATTTGTTCCGCTACCAAAATCGGGTCAGTAATCTTCATCTGAACAAGGAATCCAGCTCTTGAAGGAGGCGTAAACCAAGCAGTATCTCCAGTTGCACTAGAACCATCTGAGAAGTCCCATTCGACTGTATATCCCGAAATTTGATCATAACCTGTGCCTGTCAAGCTAACATCATACGGAAAAATAGGTGCGGCGACGAACATAATAGAATCACCTAGACATACATCTGTATACCCAGTATCTGCCGGCACCATGTCATTTCCACCAAGCAAATCACCGTTGATATAGGATTCCATGTGAGGCTCAAATGGTTGTGGTAAGTTTCCACAGCTAATACCAGCGTCCCAACCGCTAGCATTTATAGCACCATCGGAAATAAACCGAAGGGTCAAGCACCCACTTGGGTTTGACCAACTTGCAACAGCAATAAACCCAGTAGGATGCGTTCCTGAATTGAATTTCCCTATAAGGGGCGCAGCAACAGAATTTCCGTCATAAACGTAAAGCGTATCAGAAGGATCAACACTCCAGGTCATTCCACTTCCAATTGCGAAAGATGCGGTTACTTTACTTCCTAAACTTAAGTCCGGACAAATCGTAATAACTTCATTTTCATTATCACTATAATTTCCACCAGAACCTCCTGAATCGAAAAAATTAGTAGGAGTACCTGGATCCAAAGCATATAAATTGCAATCCATAGGACTTGCTGCATCGAAGTCTGCATCCGTAATCAAAATTGGGGGGCTCTGAGCAACCAAAAAAGTTGAACTTAAAATTAAGCCAGCTAGTAATAAGAATTTGTTTCGCATCATTTCTTTTTCGAATCCCCCATCTTTATGTGTTCAATACTCCTAATGACCAACATCTTCTCACAACCTTTCAATTTGTAATACAAGTACTGATTAGAAACAGGCTCAATATTTAAACTGAAGAAATTAATATCATCACTGCAACCCAAATCCAATTCGCCAATCTTTTCAGCTGTTTTCTCTTTAGATCCATAGTTAGATAAGTAAAGGCCATGATCGAGACAATTTAGATAGAATTGATATTGTTCTTTGTCTTCCGTCATCATCTCAATTAGATCAGCTTCAGAAAACTTGACTAATAATCTTTGATCAAACTGCTGCGCATAAAAAGGCAAAACAATAAACGACAACAACTGAATTATTATAATTTGTTTCATTGTAAGAATCTTGGCGTTAATACGACCACAATATTACTGATTTTTAAAAGAACCGTATTTGAATAAATAATTTTCTAATTATACAATTTTCCGAAAGTTTTTAACAACACAATGCCACTCACAGTCTGAAAAGCTATTTTTGGTTAAAATAAACTTCGAGATGAGCGACAACAAACAGTTAATTAATCTTTGCACGCAGATTAGACGTGATATCGTAAGAATGGTTGCAGCAGTAAGCTCCGGCCATCCTGGGGGTTCTTTAGGTTGTGTTGAATACTTTGTTGCGCTCTACCAAAGTGTAATGCATACTAAACAACCATTTGACATGAATGGAAAGGATGAAGACTTGTTCTTTCTTTCAAATGGACACATATCACCGGTTTTTTACAGCACACTGGCTCGATCTGGTTATTTTCCAGTAAAAGAATTAAATACCTTTCGAAAAATAAATTCTCGGCTGCAAGGTCACCCGACAACTCATGAAGGCCTGCCTGGAATCAGAATAGCAAGTGGTTCTCTTGGACAGGGGTTATCTGTTGCCATCGGTGCAGCCCAGGCTAAAAAATTAAATAACGACAGTTCCATCATCTACTCTTTACATGGCGATGGAGAACTTCAAGAAGGCCAGATTTGGGAAGCAGCAATGTACGCAGCAGGTAATAATATTGACAACATAATTTCGACTGTCGACTATAATGGCAAGCAAATTGATGGTAGTCTAGAAGATGTGCTTTCTCTAGGTAATTTAAAAATGAAATGGGAAGCCTTTGGTTGGAAAGCACTAGAAATTGAAAACGGGAACGATTTAAATCAAGTAATTGATGGGCTGAATTTGGCAAAATCTTTAACCGGAAAAGGACAACCAATTGTGATTCTAATGAAAACAGAAATGGGGAATGGTGTAGACTACATGATGGGAACACATAAATGGCATGGATCAGCACCCAATGCAGAACAATTAGAATCAGCATTAAATCAATTAAATGAAACTTTAGGAGACTATTAACATTATATCTTCAGGAGTTAAGGAATGTTAAAACAAATAATAATAGGGTTAATTTCTTTTTTGACGTTAAGCTGTTTGGCACAAAACGAACCAAACAACGACGCCGAAACCACGAGGGTTTTATTCATTTTCGATGGGTCTAACAGTATGAATGCCCAATGGCAAAGTAGCAGTAAAATAAGTATTGCCAAGAAGCTAATGAAAGAAACATTAGACAGTCTGAAAGGCGTAAAAAATGTTGAGCTAGCGCTCCGAATGTATGGACATCAATTCAAAATATATCCAGGACAACAAAATTGTGATGACACAAAACTAGAAGTTCCTTTTAGCCCTGGTGATGCGAATATAGATCGAATTAAAACGAGAATTAGGAGCTTATCCCCTCAAGGTACAACTCCAATTGCTCGAAGTTTAGAACGAGCAGCTAATGACTTTCCAGAATGTGATAACTGCAGAAATGTAATTGTATTAATAACGGATGGGATTGAAGCATGTGATGAGGATCCATGTGCAGTTGCGCGTGCATTAAGGGAAAAAGGAATCATTCTGAAACCGTTCGTAATAGGAATCGGTATCGACCCATTAAAACTACTGTCTCTTAAATGTATTGGGAAATACTATGATGCTAGTAGTGAAGCTACCTTTAAAAGCGCACTAAGAGTAGTAGTAAGTGAAGCACTCAATAACACGACGGTTCAAGTAAATCTAAATAGAACGGATGGCACACCAAAAGAAACGGATGTACCTATGATTTTTTATAATCAGAAAAACAATATTCCTGTGTACAACTTCATGCACACTATGGATCAATGGCAAAGGCCAGACACCCTCAGTATTGACCCACTAAACACGTACAGATTAGAAGTCTACACGATTCCCCACATCATAAAAAAAGACATTCGAATCAATGCAGGTGTGCACAACATCATTGAGCTCGACGCAGGCCAAGGAGAGCTATTTGTAAGTATTAATAACAGCAGTGGAAAGTATCCGGGAATAAAAGTTTTAATAAAAGATACATCTGATCATTCCGTTATCCATGTGCAAGACATTAATAGTCTTGGAAAACTTCTAGTGGGTGAATACGATCTGGAGTTACTCACTTTACCTAGGATAAAATTTAATGGAACTAAAATTAGACAAAGCAAAAGAACAAGTATTGAAATTCCGCAACCTGGAAATGTTAACATTAAATTTCCTTCAATAGGCTACGGTTGTATCTACGAAATTGAGGGTGATCAGCAAAACTGGGTATGCCCATTAAATACCACAGACCCCATTTGCCAAATGGTTCTTCAACCCGGGAAATACAAATTAGTGTACCGATCAAACAAGTCCCGACGAGCAGCGTACACAGTAGTTAAAGATTTTAGAGTTTCTTCGGGACTTATTACAGATTTAAATTTATTACATCCATGAAAAATTTTGAAGTTTTAGGGAAGCAAGATACAAGGTCCGGTTTTGGAGCTGGATTATTGGAGTTAGGACAAAAAAACAATCAGGTAGTGGCACTTTGTGCGGATCTTACGGGTTCACTTAAAATGAATGCTTTTGAAGATGCTTACCCTGATCGATTTTTTCAAATCGGAATAGCTGAAGCGAATATGATGGGAATTGCTGCTGGACTAACTATTGGAGGGAAAATACCCTTCACAGGAACATTTGCCAACTTTTCTACAGGGAGAGTTTACGATCAAATCAGACAGTCCATTGCCTATTCCAATAAAAATGTGAAAATCTGTGCGTCGCACGCGGGATTAACACTTGGGGAAGATGGAGCAACGCATCAAATTTTAGAAGATATTGGTTTGATGAAAATGTTGCCGGGAATGACCGTTATCAATCCCTGTGACTACAATCAAACTAAAGCCGCAACACTAGCAATTGCTGACCATGTTGGGCCTGTTTATTTGAGGTTTGGAAGACCAAAAGTAGCTACTTTTATTCCTGAAAATCAAGCATTCATCATTGGTAAAGCGCTACTTCTTAATGAAGGAACTGACGTTTCTATTTTTGCAACGGGCCACATGGTCTGGAAAGCAATTGAGGCTGGACAAGTTTTAGCATCAAAGGGAATCTCTGCAGAAATAATAAATATCCACACCATTAAACCTTTAGATGAAGAAGCGGTCTTAGCTTCAGTGGCAAAAACAAAATGCGTGGTTACGGCTGAAGAGCACCAGTTAGCCGGTGGTCTAGGTGAATCCATTGCGCAGTTATTAGCACGAAAAACACCCGCACCGATTGAATTTGTTGCGGTTAACGACAGCTTTGGTGAAAGTGGTACACCTGACCAGCTTATGACAAAGTATGGTCTTGATGCAATTAACATCATCGAAGCAGTGGAAAAAGTAATCGCTCGAGTTGATAAGCAATTCGTCTAAAAGTAGTTCAGCGCTTACTTTCTCCTCAAAACTTAAAGTTAGGCGAACTTATGACAGATGAAGAATTAGTACACCTTTTCAAAACAGGAGCCAATTCTAACTATGCCTTTAATTTAATCGTTGAAAAACATCAGGAAAAGTTGTACTGGATGATTAATAGAATTATCCAAAACCACGACGACACTGACGATGTTTTACAAAATGTTTTCATAAAAGCGTGGAAAGCTCTCCCAAAGTTTAGGGAAGATGCTAGCCTGTACACCTGGTTGTATCGAATTGCTGCCAACGAGTCCTTCACCTTTGTAAAAAAAAACAGAAAACACATTTATACCAGTATTGATGATTCGACTGTTTATTCAAAATCTCATTTCGACGAGCCCAATGAAATTGAAATTATTAAAAAATTAAATGCTGCAATCGCAACATTGCCAGAAAAGCAAAGATTGGTATTTCATTTAAAGTATTTTGAGGAAAAAAAATACGAACAAATATCTCAAATCCTTGGTACTTCTGTTGGTGGGTTGAAAGCGTCCTATCATCACGCTGTAAAGAAAATTGAATCTTTCCTAAGCACTGATTAAACCTTTTATTAATTCATAAGTCTTACTATCATGAAAACTTCGGAAGAACAAAAAGAGGAAGACAAACTCAAAAAATTAGCCCCTACTCTTTTCAGTATACCCAAACCAACTGGACCTTCCGCCCCAAATGGGTATTTCGATCAATTGGCAAATCAGGTTCAAGAAAGAATCATTAAACCAAAAAGAAGACACTTTTCTGATTTGTTTTTTGCCTTTAAGAAAAAGCACATAGCCATCGGTTTTGCATCAATAGTTATTGGAACATTTGTACTAATCACATCACAAAATAGGCAGCCCTTAATGGCATCAGATATTTTCACAGACACGGCCTTTGTTGAAATGGAAGACATGTCAACATCGGCCATTATTGATGAGCTCATTAGCTTCTCGATAGAAGAAGAAGCAATAAATTTATTGGATCATGGAGATGAAAAATTAGTATTGGCTGCTTTAGACAACGATCAGCTATTTAATGATTTTTTCAACTCAGAAGCCATTAACGAAGAAGTACTATCTAACGGCAACAAGAATGAATTAGAAATAATCGAAAGCTACTTTCAAAGCCAAGATTTTGATTTGAGCTTTATTACAAACTAAAAAAATAAACTTATGAAAATTATAAAGAATTTTATGCTCGCATTATTCTGTTTAAGTAGTAGCATTTGCTTTTCACAGGAAAAAATACAACACAATGAACACAAGGAAGCCCAAAGGGTGGCCTTTTATACTAAAAAACTAGATCTAAGTTCAGCTGAAGCCGAAAAATTTTGGCCAGTTTACCGTGCAATGAAGAAAGAAATGTCTGTTTTGAGAAAAGAACGAAAGCCAAAACGTCAAGGTAAAATTGCTGAGATGAGTGACCCAGAAATCGAGACACTTTTGGATGAAATGCTATTGTACAAGCAGAAAGAACTCGACCTTAAAAAGAAATACCACACACAGTACAAAGATGTACTACCAATAGGCAAAGTAGCTAAGCTATATCATGCAGAGGAGCAATTCAAAAAGCAATTGCATGCAAGACAACACCGAGAAGAAATACGCAAGAGCAATAGCCCTCAAAAATAAACATTCCTTATATTAACCTCAATGAAAGAGCCTAAACTTAATAAAATGGTGCTCGCCCAAACGTCTTCTTTTCCTATTGGACTTGCTATCGACCGAGCAAAAGGCAGTTATATATATGATGTAGACGGAAACGCTTTCCTCGACTTCACCTCGGGAATTGCCGTCAGTGGATTGGGTCACGGAAACACGAAAATTACGGAAGCTATTAAACAGCAAGTTGATAAGCACCTGCATGTAATGGTTTACGGAGAATTTCAGCAAAAAGCTCAAATTGAACTTGGGACTAAACTAACTTCATTACTACCCAAATCTCTTGACCAAGTCTATTTTGTAAATTCTGGTACAGAAGCGAATGAAGGAGCATTAAAATTAGCGAAGAGGTATACAGGTCTAACAGAAATAATATCTTTCAAAAATAGCTATCACGGCAGTACTCACGGATCTCTATCAGTTAGTGGTAATGAATCTAAGAAGTATGCTTTTAGACCTTTATTACCCGATGTCAAGTTCATTGATTTTAATAGTATAGAGCAACTGCATGAAATTTCCGAAAAAACGGCATGTGTTATTATGGAAACGATTCAAGGCGACGCTGGTGTAAGAATTCCATCCATTGAATTTATGCACGCATTGCGAACAAAATGCACAGAAACCAAAACACTTTTAATCTTAGATGAAATTCAATGTGGAATGGGACGTACGGGGTTTATGTTTGCCTTTGAACGGTTCGGAATAACACCAGATATACTTACTTTAGGTAAAGCACTTGGTGCGGGAATGCCCATGGGTGCATTCATTGCGCCATTCAAAATAATGAATGCATTGTCGAATAATCCACCATTAGGCCATATTACAACGTTTGGTGGCCATCCTGTTGTTTGTGCAGCTGCTTTAGCTGGTTTAACAGTTTTAGAAGAAGAAGAAATAATTAAAAATGTAGAAATTAAAGGTGCATTTCTAGAAGCTCAGCTTCACCATGATAACATTGTCGAATTGAGACGAGTTGGATTACTTTTCGCAATTGAACTTTCTTCGCCAGCAGCTGTTCAAAAGGTAGTAGAATATTGTCACAGACATGGAATGCTAAGTTTCTGGTTTTTATCTTGTCCAGAAAGTTTTAGAATCGCACCACCACTTAACATTAGCCATACAGATATCAAAAAAGGAGCGAAAATAATAATAGAAGCCCTTGACCAGCTCTAAAATGCACCTATATTGAGTAAGACAAGAGTACAGGCATCTTCCGTTTTAATACCTTTCGCATTTAATTGATTGGCAAATTCTGGATGTTCAGCACCTGGATTAAAAATAACTCGCTTCGGATGAACAGAATCAATGTAATTGCTATATTCTTTTTGATTTTCTGGTCGCAAATACAAAGAAATCGTATCTACTCCTGCTAGTGGAACAGGTTTGCCATGGATTACGACACCATCTACCAATCCATCTTTTCTGCCAACAGCAAACACATCATAACCTTTTGACTTTAACAATTTGATGGCTTTATTACTAAACCTAGCCTCATTTTCTGAAGCCCCAATTACGAGTACTTTTTCCTTATTCATTCGCTTTTATTTTTTTTTGCAGCCTTATCTTTCAAATCTTGTTCTTTTTTTGCGGCTTTAGCTTTTTTCTTTTTTTCCTTTGGATCTTCAACAGGCGCTTCACCCGTCTCGACTACTATAGGATTTCCAAATCGATCATACTCTACTTTTTTGTATTCCGCACCATTCGCGTAAAACAACTCTAATTTTGGCTTCCCATCCTCATGAAAAGACTTCCAATGTCCATTTTTTACTCCGTCATCATAGATTTCAATTTCTCGAACGACACCATCTTCATAAAAGAACGTCCACTCTCCCACTTTCTTGCCGCCAGCATAATAATTCTGAAAAAGTAATTGCTCACCACCTGAAGCAAAAAAAAGTGATTCGCCATCTAACTTACCATTTAAATATATTTTTTTCATTTTTACCGAACCATTTTCATAGTACAACGTGTATTTCCCATGAAAACGGCCAGCTTGAAAACCAATTTCTCTTTTAGGCGTACCATCATCAAAATTAACCAAACTCAATCCATCTTTTAGATTATCAAGATAGCTCTCTTTTTTTAGAATAATTCCATTTTCTGAATACCATATCCAATCACCTTCTTTGCTTCCCATGTCATAGTTGTTCTCCCATGCCAAAGTGCCATCTTCATACCAATATTTCCATTTACCATGCTCAATATTTTCAAGGTATGGCGTTAGCGCCTTGTTGTTTCCATTATCGTAGTAGACCATAGAATTACCATTTTCTTTTCCATTAATGAATGCCGCTTCTCTTTCTTTTGTTTCGTTGTCATAAAAGGAAACGCAAACGCCTGTATAAGGTCGCTGTGTTCTTTTGTTATAAATAAGACCGTTCCCAGCGTCATATTCTAAATCTGCATTACAGTCACAGGCCCTAACGCCTTTTTTAACTTGATTTTGTTTTTCATTATCCTCAGTAGACTGCACATCAGACTTATTAGCAGCGCCTCTTTGCGGCCGCTGTGCTTCAATTAAACCAGGCATAAAGAGAATACTTAAAACTATGGTATATCTATAGAGGAAGTTTGGACACCTTTTTTCCATGTCGATTAAGTTACAACTTTAGTTCCAAATTTTTAAATGCATGATTCAAAGATGTCATCGTACTTGGATATACAGTTGGTCCAACTGTATTTCTCCACATCTTTCGACGTTCTGGAATCCCAACTGCTAAATTTTGCAATTGACAGCCGAAGCATTTGATCTAACTCAGCCTCATTGTTGAAAAGGTATTCCTCACTTATGTGTTCTTTGTATGCTAGTCGGTTTGGTAGTATCGGGAATGCACCAGCATGGATTGCTTCGACAACACTTCCACCAAAAAAATCTTGAATTGCGGTAGTTAATAAAATGTCGGCAATTGCTAACTTCTCTTGATATTCATTGATATCTGAAACGAAGCCCCAATGTATCGTTCTCTCTTTAAATAAAGATTGAAATTGTTTAAACTCATTAGGTACATTCTGATATGATTTACCAAGAACAATTAGTTCCCAGTCTAAGTCCTGCACTGCTGCCAACGATTGAAAAAAAAGAGATGGGTTTTTATCGTATTCCCATCTATGATTCCACAAGATAACGGGCTTATTGTTTTTTATCTTTGACTTTCTAAACAACTTCATGCCCAAATGAAGAACCTTTGACTTGGAAGATATGATACCTATTGAACGCTTGAAGTTACCATCTGGGAATTGTGCTAAAAAAAAAGGTAATTCTTGAACAAAGGAACGCAAATGATAATTACTATTAAAAAAACAATAATCAGCCACAAGGGCTGATGTGAAATTAATCCAGCCATAATGATTGTCTCTTTCAAGAAAGACGTCTTGGTCCTTGCTACTCCAGGGATAAGTGATCTGATTTTCATGAAAATACAATGCGAGAGGAACAGCCTTATCCCAGTACAGTGATTTGAATGTCGCTAGATCTAAAAAATCAGAGGCAATGATTAAATCGTATTTTATTCTTTTATCGTTTAGATTTTCAGAAAATTCTACAGATGCACCATGCATTCTCCATTTCCAATGATTCCCGGAAAGCGATAAAATATGTACTTCGTGCGAACTGAATTCCTGGATTTCTTCACACCATCTGCGATGTGATCCCGTAAAGAACGGCTCAAGAAATAAAATTTTCATTTAACCTTTTACTTTCTTTGGCCTGCGCAATTTAAAAACACGTGAAATAGTAAAGCCCATTCTGAATTGACCTTCCATGACATCTGATGAAGTATATGGAATAAATTGTGTTTCACCCATACCTTTGGAATTGGTGAAGTTCAACTGAAAGATATGACCACCAGTGTCAAATTCAATTCCAAGCCCCATAGGATTGTAATAAGTACCTATTCCGGTGTTTCTGTTATACGGGAATAGATAGTGATACTCGGCAATTACCCCAATCATTTTAGAAACCTTTATTCTACTCGCTATACCTGTGGAGAAAATGCCATTTTGATCCTGAAAAGCAACGTAGTTTCTATGAACATAAGACGATGAGATTTGAATCGAAAATTTATCGTTGAATTTTCGACCTATTAATAAGGAAGTGCAGTAAGCGAAACGATGTGCCGATTCCCTGTAAGATGTTGGCGAACTCAGATTAATGCTGGCCTCTTGAAAATCATAGGTCGCCAAACCTAGCACGGTTAAAGTCAAAGGCACTCCCTTTTCTATGGTTTGAGTCAACAATTTATACTTGCCAAAACCATCGACTAACTGTCTATAAGGACCTGCACCTTTAGAACGTCCTACGCCGATTGTAAGGTTATTAGAAATACCATATTCTACTCCAATACGTACATCAGCCATATCGTCAAGACCAAACATACTAGAAGATCCACCATTATCTCCTAACAAGTCACCAAATCGATGGCTAATTCGAATGTCCATGGCTCCTTTAATTAATGTTTCAACACTGTGTCCATTAATAACCCGCGTGTCATTAAAAGTTCTATACACGTATTCCTGCAGATACGGGGAACCGTAAAAGGACATGAGCACTATAAAGAGGTAAATATTTTTCATTTTGATGACTGTAAATTAATGAATGCAACAAGGTCTTCCAGCTGTTGATGACTCAACCTTTCTTTTGTGTAATTGGGCATATACGGCCGATAACCATTTTTCATGTAAGTTCCTTTCCTGGATATGTGGTAAACAGATTTGTTGCCATCAACCAATAAATGTTTTCTTAAAAACTGAAAGTCTAATTTAGCATTAGATAATTTAAAATTAGTTACTCCTCCATCCTTGTGACAATGTAAGCAGCTGTTTTTATAGATCATTGCACCAGATTGGACATCCCCATTAGACCCTAACTCTCTTTCAATGGATGAAATTGGATCCAGAAATGTAGCATGCGATTCCTGAAAATATTTTGATTCTAGTAATCGTGCAACATCCTTTGACTCGTCTGTTCCCGCTCCATTTATTACCATTTGTTTTTCCTTGTTTGTTAAATTTAAATCGCCCATTTTTAATCCAATTGAATTTAAGTAATGCATCACTGCATCTAACTCCCAATTAGTAAAACTTCTTCCCTGAGAACAAGTCGTTGCACAAAGTTGTACGGCATTTACTAGGGTATCTCTTGTAGGTGCTACTAATTGCCCGTATTTGATTAAATAGTCATCGTTATACCAGTGCTTTCTGTTAACTGCACCGTAAAGCGTGGTTCCTTGCAAAAAAGGTATCCCATTAATTTCTGCATATTTTAACCTTGCTTCAGGATTAGGCTTCATCAAATTTGGATCTTCTTGGACTACATTGTGGCAATCCGTACAGACAAAGTACCTGGATTGTCTTTTAGTTAGTTTTCCAGATGGACTTACTGTTCTACCATTTAAGACCAACTCTTTACCCATTCTAACTTTGACTGAATCCAATTCCTTAATGAAATGTAAACCTTGAGGCGCACCAAGCTGTTCTAAAACAACGGCTACCCTATCATCATTTTCATACCCATTAATCTGTTCTATCAGTTTGCCTGTGAATGAAAATAAACACACGCCCAAGCCACACAGTATTGCTAATTTAAAAACCTTCATAATTAGTTATTTAGAGCACCTTGTACCGCCCAGCATTCAAATTTCTGAATTAAAGAATCTTCTAACTTATCGGCAAATCGAGGCATTGAATAACAATCTGAATTGTGATTAATAGCACAAATGATTTGTGTAATTTGATTAGATACCTCTGCATATGACTCCCAATTGTTACCTCCAGAAGCAAATGTTGAATTATGACATCCAATACAGTTGATTTGTAGGATTGGAACAATGTCATTCCCATAAGACACAATTACACTGTCGCACAAAGTAGAATCCACCAAAATCGGTTGATCTGCCTTCGTTTTTGAACATGATAAAAAGACTGAAATCAGCAAAAAAAACAATAAACAAATACCGAAAAAAGACCTACGTAGCATATTAATTGAATTAAATGAGACTCAAATGTCTCGAAAGCAATTTAAACTTTTAAAATACAAAATGATAAATTTCTAGTAGTTGGCAATATAGAAATAATTCGATGGTAAATAATAGCATTACAATAATTCGGAAATTATATGGAAATGTAAAAAAACCATGATTACAAAACTAAAAAGCAATTATTGAGTTAAAAACCAGTAAGTGAATAAAGTGAAAATGACAACTGGCAACCTAACTTACAGTTCAAAGGTTTAGTGGCAAATGTGTTGGAATTGTATCTAATAATTTCTTAAATTGGAAAGCAATCAAGTAAAATTTTATCTCATGAAACCAACCTATTGGGTATCCCTCAGCCTCTTTTTATTTGCCTTTACACCAACCTTTTTATCCCAATCCGTTTTTGTTGGAAAAGAGGCACAAACTAAAGTAAGTGGTGCAGAAATTGTTCGCGAAAGTTCACACAGTGAAATTCCCTCCTACATAAAGTTTCGACCTGGAAAAGAGGTTGATTTTGATAACGTTGTATCCTGGATTAAGAAAAATCTAAGATTGAACTCAAAAACAGAGTTGAAGCTAACCAATGAATTAGAAGATCAATTCGGTCATGTTCATTACAAATTCCAACAAACATTAAACGGGCTTCCTGTGCAATTTGCACAATGGGTTGTGCATACTGTAAATGACCAAGTATACGCGTTAAATGGTATGCTTCATTCTAATATCTCGAGTAGCTCCCCTTCTCTAACGGAAGAGCAAGCATTAGAATTTGCCTTGAATCATGTGAATGCTGAAATATATAAATGGGAGATTCCAGCCGAAGAAGCTCATTTGAAAACAGAACAGGTTGTGAAATGTAATTCGGATGGAACATGTGAAATACAAGGTCAAAAAGATTTAAGAAACAAAATTGCTGCGCGGAAATTAGCGTGTGCAGGACATGCCAATAAGTTGGCCAGTTATTACCCAGAAGGAAACTTACTTTATGCGCCAAAAAAAGGAACCTATCAAGCGCAATCGTACAGGTTAGTCTGGAAATTCAACATATATGCACACATTCCTGTTTCAAGGTCGGAAATCTACGTAGACGCTTTAACTGGTGAAATTATTTTGGAGAATGAAATCATTCATGAAGCAGATGTTAGTGGAACTGCAGAGACAGCTTACAGTGGAACACGTACTATAATAGCAGACAGTTTTAGTGGTGGTTATCGTTTGCGAGAGTCAGGTAGAGGAAATGGTATCAACACTTTTGACATGAATGAAAATACTACATACGGTTCTGCTGTAGATTTTACGGATTCGGATAACTATTGGGACAATGTAAATGCCGAACAAGATGAAGTTGCAACAGATGCGCATTGGGGTGCTGAAATGACCTATGATTATTTTCTCAATGAACACAACAGAAATAGCATTGACGGTGCCGGATTTACCTTAAACAGTTACGTGCACTACGACAATGCTTACGCAAATGCCTTTTGGGATGGTAACAGAATGACCTATGGTGACGGTGGAGGCGGATGGACAGCACTAACAGCACTTGATATTGCTGGTCATGAAATTGGTCACGGATTATGCAACTTTTCTGCTAATTTGGTTTATCAAGATGAGTCTGGGGCGCTTAATGAATCCTTTAGTGATATTTGGGGTACCAGCATAGAAAATTTTGCACGTCCTAGTAGCTGGAATTGGTTAATTGGTGAAGATATTGGCTCTGCATTACGTTCGATGTCTAACCCGAATGCTGCTGGTGATCCGGATACCTATTTTGGAAGTAATTGGGCACCTCTTGGAGGAGGCGATAACGGTGGTGTTCATACCAACTCTGGTGTACAAAATTATTGGTATTATTTACTCACCGATGGAGGGTCTGGCACAAACGATAATGGTGATGCATTTTCTGTTACCGGACAAGGATTCACTAAATCTTCTCAAATTGCATTTAGAAACCTAACTGTTTACTTAACCAGTAACTCAGAATTTGCTGACGCCCGGTTTTATTCAATTATGTCAGCAACGGATTTATTTGGAGGTTGCTCACCGGAAGTTGAAGCTACTACAAATGCTTGGTACGCAGTTGGTGTTGGTGCACCGTACAATTCAACAGTTACGGCGAATTTCAATGCACCCATTGTTAGTGCATGCTCTGTTCCTATGACTGTTGATTTTTCAAATTTGAGTAATAATGGTGTCACATTCTCCTGGGATTTTGGCGATGGAACAAATAGCTCTACAACAAGTCCATCCCACACCTATTCTACTCTTGGCAATTACACTGTTCAATTATACGTAGACGGCGGTGCTTGCGGAGTTGACAGTATTACATTGGTTGACTACATAACCATAGATTCTACTTTGCCTTGTATTACAATTTTACCTACTTCCGGAACAAGTGATGTTCAGACAGCGTGTGCTGGAACAATTTACGACAGTGGTGGTGCATCATCAGCCTATGGGGCAAATGAAGATGCTCAAATTACGATTTCGCCAGTAGGTGCGACAACGGTAGATTTGGACTTCCCAAGTTTTGATATTGAACCTGGTAGTGCGTCAAACTGCGACTACGATTGGTTAGAGATTTATGATGGCAATAGCACTGCTTCACCATTAATTGATAGATACTGTAATGATAACCCACCTGCTGGAACAATCAGTTCATCAGGAGGAAGTATAACATTAGTGTTTCATTCCGACCCTGGCCTTGAGCTCAATGGTTTCCAAGTCGATTGGAATTGCGTGCTATCAACAGCTCCCCCAGCTGCTAATTTTACATCTAATGTAACTGCTACTTGCACCGGAGAAGTGAATTACTCCGATCTAAGCACGAACGGTCCTACCTCATGGTTTTGGGATTTTGGAGATGGTAATAATTCTTCTTTACAGAATCCTTCTCACACCTATTCGATTAACGGCACGTACACGGTTGAACTTACTGCCTCTAATGTGAATGGTAGTGATGTGATTACAAGAACTAACTACATTACTGTCAATATGCCTTCTGCACCTATTGCTTCAAGTGATTCAATTTGTGAAGGAGAAACTACTGATCTTAATGCCTCTGGAGGTTCTAACTTAAGTTGGTACGATAATTCTGTTGGAGGTACTTTACTAGGTGTTGGTGGTGTTTATACGACACCGATCCTCACGTCATCCACCACATATTATGTGCAAGAGGATGTCATACAAACGCCTATGAGTGCCGGTCCAATTGATAATACTTTTGGAGGAGGCGGTTATTTTAACGGTAACCAACATCTAATTTTCGATGTGTATTCACCCGTTAAATTAGTCTCTGTCTGGGTTGACGCGCAAGGAACCAGTGACCGCACCATTGAATTAAGAGATAATACAGGTACTGTTATACAATCCGCAGTGATCAATATTCCGGACGGGGAAAGTAGAATTACACTCAATTTCGATCTTCCCGTTGGCACCAATTTCCAGTTAGGAACGTTAAATGGAAGTTCGCCTTCTCTCTTTAGAAATAACTCAGGTCCCTCTTACCCTTACGATCTGCCTGGAATCTTAAGTATTACTGGAAGCAGCGCTTCAGTGGCCGGCTACTATTATTTCTTTTATGACTGGGAAGTGCAAGAGCCTAACTGTACGAGTGCCAGAACACCTGTTGATGTAATCGTTTCTCCATTCAGTGACGCAACGATAACACCCGAAGGACCCATTTGTGAAACAGCAGCTCCAATTAGCTTAACAGCAGCGTCAAGCGGTGGAATTTGGAGCGGACCTGGTGTAATTGCAGGCAGTTTCGATCCAACTGTTGCTGGACTTGGCACGCATACAGTAACTTACACCATTCCCGGGAGTTGTGGCTCAACAGATACTGAAGATTTCATTGTAACCTCTGCACTTGATGCTACCATTGCCAGTGTTGGACCATTATGCGATGGAAGCAATGCAATAACACTTAGTGCTGCTACATCAGGCGGAATATGGTCAGGAAATGGTGTCAGCACTGATCAATTTGACCCTTCTTTAGCGGGGATCGGACTACATGAAATTATTTACTCAATTACCGGAACATGTGGTAATTCAGATACAGCGTATTTAGAAGTCTTAACATCTGCCAACGCAACCATTAACCCTATTGGACCATTTTGTGAAAATGACGCAAGTGTTACACTAACTGCTATGGAAAGTGGAGGAATTTGGAGTGGTCCAGGTGTATCGACTAACGTTTTTAATCCAGCGACAGCCGGTCCTGGCATTCACATTATTTCTTACAGTATTTCTGGAACATGTGGTGATTTAGATACAGTCGTTATTGAAGTAAATAGTGCGCCCGACCCTACCATAACACCAGTAGGAACTTTGTGCGATGAAAGCTCATCTATTTCTTTAGTGGCTGCTAGTTCGGGAGGTAATTGGAGTGGCTCTGGAGTGAGTGCTGATCAATTTGACCCTACCCTTGCAGGTATAGGCTTACACAACATTATTTATTCCATTCCTGGAGCATGTGCGGCATCAGATTCTATTCAAATTGAAGTCTTAGATCAAGCTGATGCCTCAATAGATGCACAAGGTCCATTTTGTGAAACAGATGGATTTGTGGTTCTTACAGCAAATGATGCTGGTGGAGTTTGGTCTGGGAACGGTGTAACCGGCAATATTTTCGATCCTAGCACAGCTGGTATTGGTTTGCATGTAATCACATATTCCATTCCTGGTCTATGTGGAGATGCTGATAGTTTAGATTTTCTCGTAGAATCTTGTACCGGAATTGCAGAAGATATCCTACTAGACGATTTACGACTATTTCCAAATCCAAGTAACACTCAGTTTACAATTGAATTGAACAATTGGAAAGCAGGTACAACAATAAACATTCAATTATTAAATAACCTGGGGCAATTGGTGATGGAAAAATCTACTAAAGATGCATACACACCAATTAACGTTTCAACTTTGAATTCAGGCACATATGTAGTTAGACTATCAATAGGAGATTCAACCAAGTACAAAAAAATTATGATTTTTTGATTACTGTTTAATTGTTGTTAGAATCAGTAATCACATCGGTACTTACTGAAAACAAAGGTGAAGTATGCTCCTGTTTATGGTTGAAGTAATCGGAAACCATAAACACACCTCCAATTAGGACAAAAGACACTGCCAAAAAAACAAATAATCGAATCTCTTGCAAAGAACGAATTCGTCCGTCATCGTATATGCTCGTAGGTGCATCCCGTTTTTTTTGATCATCTGTTGCAAATGTTAATTCATCTTTAATTGATCTTTTTTGACTAGGGTCTTTTATGCTATTAATTGCAGTTGAAGAGAACATATACTTGTATTTTAATAGGTTATACATCTTGGAAACAAAGGTCTGTATTAACTTACGTTTAACAGTTACCGTTTGGAAAGCCAAAATGCGACCTAGGAAAGTCAGGACAAACGACTTATACGTGATAAGTCGTTATGTTTCTCCGCCTATTATTGTTACCTTTTCAACCGTGAAATTTATTTCCACCATATTACTGCTACTCACTTTCGGGTATAATTTATCGCAAAAACAAGAGATAAAGTTTTTCACTGGCTCTTTGGATGAAGCTTTAATAGTAGCTAAACAATCCCATAAGCTAGTCTATGTTGATTGTCAAACGGCATGGTGTGGCCCATGTAAATCCATGGCAAGAAATGTGTTCACTAACAGCGAAGTAGCTCGTTTTTACAACGATCAGTTCATAGCTATTAGTATTGACATGGACAAAGAAGGAACAGGGTTGAAACAAGAATTCAAAATAACTACCTACCCCACTCATTTATATCTAAATGCTTCCAAGGATTTAGTTCATAGATCTATTGGATACCAACCTAGTGCTGAATTTATCCGGAATGGAGAAAACGCTTTAAATCCATTAAAACGAAACGGTAGTTTAGAATTAAAATATCGTCAAGGTAATCGAAACCCTAATTTTCTAGTTGAATATCTCAGTTATTTATCTTCCAATAAACTATCTACTGTCGAAGCCCTTGATACCTACCTGGCTCAAATACCTGAAGACTCTATAAAAACGAGAAAGGTTGAAAACCTTATTCTTCAATGTACTCAAAGTACGAGATCATTAGCCTACAAGAAATTTCTACTCCTTAAAGCAGCAACAAATAACAAAGATCAAAAACAGCTGTCAGCCATTCAATTGAAACACAAGCAAATCATTATGGAATCGATGAAAGCTGCCAATCAATCGAATAACGATGTTTGGGCTCAAGAAATAATAAATGAATGTAAGAAAATCAATGATTACGAGCTTCTCTATAGACGAATCCAAATTCCCTATTTTAAAAAGAAAAGAGACGGTCACAACATGATACAATCGGTGAATGAATTTAGTCTTGTGCTTCTTGGTGATTCGGTCGCTAGTAGACTAGCAAATAACGCAGAACGGAGACGGATGCTTAAGCATGTGAAAAAAAATTACAAAAGAATTCAACTGTCACCAAAACAAAAAATGAGGCACAAAGAAATTAATAGTATCGCAGAAGATTTTTATACTTGGAATGCCTTTTTAAATGACCCAAGAAATGGTATTTTATTAACGTCTTCTGAAGTTGAAATGACGCAAGAGTGGTTGAAAATCGCATACCGAATTGATAAAAACAAAAAATTCCTGGTACACTGACTTAATGAATTCATCTTTTTGCCTTCAAAATCTAGGACAAGTTCAAAATATGTATTACATAACAAGTAATTATCTCATTCAATGAAGTCTCTATTAAAAAGGTTTGTTCCCAATTTCTTAAAAAAAAGACTCTTTGAATTGCAAAAAAAGAGGAAGAAGAAATTACTAATTAAAAATACCATTCCGACTACCATCTCGGACATTGAGACTGGGCTAAAGCAATTAGGCATTGAACAAGGAGACTGTATCTTGCTTCATTCTTCTTTAAAAAGTGTCGGTTATTTAACTCGTGGGCCTAACGATTTACTCGACGCATTTATTAACACGCTGTTACCGTCAGGAACCCTCATTATACCAACATATCCACTAATCGGAACCATGCTTAAAACATGTATTGACCCGAATTATATATTCGATCTTAATTCATCCACTAGTACGGTTGGTGCAGTACCTTCATCATTTCTCAAATACAAAGGAATTCATAGAAGCCTCCACCCTACGCATTCCATGTCAGCTATTGGAAAAAATGCTGCAATGATTACTAAAGAACATCATATTGGTAATAAAACCTACGGTGCCAATTCTCCATGGAGTAAATTAATTGAAAATAATGGTAAGATAATTGGCGTTGGTATTTCATTAGCCTGGCACACAATCTATCACTATGTCGAAGATATTATGGGTGACCAGTTCCCTATAAAAGTTAATGTTTCGGAGAACTATAATGTAAAATGTAAAACAAAAAATGGTCAATTGATTGATGTTGTTGTCAACCCTCTCGATCCCGAAATTGCTAAAACCAGGATAGAAAAGAATCCATTTATTCTAAAATATTTCACTGAAATTTGTGAGTACACGGCCATCATTCAATATGGAAAAATTGGTGCTGCTGAAACTTGGGTTGTGCATGCTGGCAAATTTTGTAACTTATTGATGAAGTTGGCATCAATAGGGATTACTATCTACAACAATGAGGAGGAATTAACTGCAAAAAATCTTTACCCATTAAAATTGATAGTAAACAAGTTAGAACAAAAAAGTGACTAGCGATTAATATCCAATGGCTTTAAACTATTTTTTAGCAAACATTAAAGACTAAATTAAGAGTAATTTTCTAGTAATACTTGCCTCAATCTTTACCCTTGCCGTTTATGACCAAACTCCAGAAGCTGAAGCGTATATTTCTAAACCATAGCATGACCTGAATAAAGAGCTGTTATCCGATTAGATTAACAGTAAAACGAATTGCCAACATAACCTAAAACCAATTAAAACTGGTTTTAGCCAAACCTTTGTTTAGAGTGAGCCTTAATATAATTTACATTTGGTCATTACTAACAAATTAATTACTTCTATTTCAAAATTTATTTTTTTTAAATGCAGCAAATTGTAAGAAGGGCAAAAATCATAGGAACTGGGTCCTATGTGCCAGATCAAGTTTATACCAACGAATATCTAGAATCAACTATTGACACCAATGCTAAATGGATTTTTAATTCCCTAGGCATAAAAGAACGCCGAATCGCCGATAAAGACCAAGCTACAAGCGATCTTGCATGGAAAGCAGGACTTCGGGCAATAGAAAATGCTAACCTTCATATTCATGACATTGATTTAATTATTGTTGCCACATCTACTCCTGATCGCATAGCTCCTTCAACTGCATGTTTCGTTCAAGATAAATTAAAAGCGTATAATGCTGTTGCTTTTGACATTGCTGCTGTCTGTAGTGGGTTTCTGTATGCTATGTCTGTTGCTTCGCAATACATTGCTAGTGATGTTTATCAAAACATTTTAGTAATCGGAGCAGATACATTTTCAAAAATAACCGATTGGAATAGACGTGATGCTGTATTTTTTGGTGATGGCGCAGGGGCAGCCATAGTTTCGCAAGCTGATGCAAATGAAGGCTTTCTCGCGTACCGATTGTATTCGGATGGACGAGGGAAAGAGAACTTTACAGTTCCAGCAGGTGGATCTGCAATGCCTTGTGATTCGACCACATTAGAAAAGAGATTACATTATTTTAAAATGAATGGTAAAGAAGTTTTCAATACTGCAATCAAGGTATTACCAAAAGCCATAAATCAAGTATTAGCTGATACCGGTCTCACCATTAACGACGTTGATTTTATGATCCCTCATCAACCCAGTATTAAAATCTTGAAAAAAACCGCTGAAATTATTGGACTTCCTTTTGAAAAGGTGATGACTAACATGGACAAGTACGCCAACACATCAGGAGGTACAATTCCTATTTTAATGGATGAACTCAATAAAAAAAGCATTTTGAAGCCAGGTCACACAGTTCTATTTGCAGCAGTAGGCTCGGGATGGACCTATGGAGCAGCAATCATCAAATGGTCATAGCCCCTACAAAATAACAAGCCTTATTTATTTGTTGAATAAGTTCAAATTAATGTGCAGATTTGTACTTACGATTAAAAAATATGAAATGATATTAATTACTGGGGCATCACGAGGTATTGGTAAGTTTTTGTTTGATAGATTCGTTGAGTCTGGTGAAGCGGTTGCAGGCACCTTCCACTCTACAAAACCTGAAGAAGGAAATAGTGATTTATACACTAAAGTAGACATTTGCAATTCGGCTAATATTACTAACTGGATTAATGATATTGGGGATAAGCTAGAAAATATTACATTAATAAATTGTGCCGGAAATAATTATAATGCCTTTGCTCATAAATCAAGTCCAGAAGCGTGGTCTAGTGTAATTCAAACTAACCTAATTGGAACTTATAATTGTATTAGAGTGATTCTTCCTATTATGCGAGAACAAAATTTTGGCAGAATCATTAATCTTGCATCAATTGTGGCTCAGGTTGGTATCCCCGGAACTAGTGCTTATGCAGCTTCTAAAGCCGGTTTGTGGGGTTTGACTAAGAGTATCGCTGTTGAAAATGCTAACAAGGGCATTACAGCAAATTGTCTAAACCTTGGCTATTTCGATATTGGTATGATACATGAAGTACCTGAGAAATTCCAAGAAGTTATAAAAGGACAAATTCCTTCTGGCGAATTTGGACAACCAGAAAACATTTATAACGCTGTTCGATTCTTAATGGATACAGAATATATTAATGGTACAAATTTAGACATCAATGGTGCTAAGTATTAAATAATACTTTGAATTTTACAATTCAAACTTTAAAAGGAAAAATCAATTCGTATTTAGCTCCCTTGCTCTCTAATTTGTTGATCTCACCATCCATTTGTTCTGCAAGTATCTTTACTAGCTGAAGACCAAGTGTATTTTCATCATTCTCAAAACGTTCCTTTGAATATCCAATTCCATTGTCAGAAAAGATCAAATTACAATTATTGTCTTTATGGATTAAATCTACATTAACTTCTCCTTCCTGATCTTCAAAAGCATATTTCATTGCGTTAGAAAGCAATTCATTTAAAATAAGACCAAGCGGGATTAAAGTATCTAAATGAACTCTATAAACTTGTGAATTAACAGTCACCTTCACAGCATTATCTCTTCCATAGCTTTTAATCAAATGCTCGCTTAACTGTTTAACATATTCTCTAAGGTCAATTTTAGCCAGATCATTTGAGCCGTAAAGTTGCTCATGCATTAAGGCCATAGCATAGATTCGATCTTGGCACTCGTCAAAAACAGCCCTGGTTTGTTCAGATTCAATTTGAGTTTTTTGAAGACTGAGTAAACTAGAAACAATTTGAAGATTATTTTTAACTCGGTGAAGTATTTCCTTGAGCATGACCTCCTTCTCTTCCTTACTCAGCAAAATACTTTTCAAGTCTTTAATAGTAACTATTCCAATAATGACTACAATTAGAACGAATGCTGCACCAAGTAAAAATATTACTCCAATAAGCACCTGAATAATTTCGGTATAACCCTTTATTATTCCAATTAGTGCAGCAGTATAACCAAAGAAGAAAAAGAGCATGAAACACCTTAACAAAGACCAAATCTTCGCATACTTACTTTCGGGTATCACTTTTCGTAATTGTCCCGTTTTATGAATCCCTAAGAGTAAGAGACAACCACCAATACAAATTAAAGATATTGTAAGAATTTCATTGGCATTCAAAAACACATTACCATGCAAAGCCATATCTAATCGTGTTATTAATTACCAAAAAAAGGTAGACAATTTAAAAACAACAGATTCAGATATAGCAATAGAGCAGAAAAACAGACTAAAATCTAAGATCAATGTGTAGCGATCAATCTACCTATACATCATTGCTGAATTCATCATAAATCTGCAAGAATGATTCCGGGTGCCCCATCATAAAATCATAATGCTCTGTTGACATTAAAGCTAGCCACTGGCAAATGCGTTCTTTAGTCACACTATTCACTTTCGCCTGCTGAATTAAACTCAAAAGTAAGTCCATAAAATCCCCATGTTCACGTTGCAAGAGGAAAATGGCATAACGGATATGGAAATCTGGATGAAATTGTTCATCGAACCGCTCATCATCAAGCATTTCTTCAATGGGATTCTTCATCATGAATCAATTTCATTTTTAAGAAAAATCATTGCCTTTTTATTTACTTTATTGCCTTCACTAAAAGGGTTACCAAATAAACTTGTGGTTGTCCTTCCGGTAGTGAAGTGAGTAACGCCGTTAAATAACCCCCAATAATTAAAACCCAGTTCTGCAATTTCACGATCTATAGAAAATCGCAATTCTCTGCGTTTTCGGTCTATTTTATGACCATCATTACCTGAATTTTTTGCAGGCAACAAATGCTTTATTAATCGATCTATTGAGCTTTTAGATAATACTATTTTAGTCCATTTGGTCATCAGGCTATATAATTGATCTCTTTCTTCATGGTAATTCCTAATAACCTTATCTAATATGTGTTCATCGAAACTATTATTTGACAGGTGACGCATGTTTAATAAACGAAGTGGAGTAGTAAATTGATTTTCACACCTTAATAGAACATTAGTAAAAGAAATAAACAATGCACTAGAACCATCATGTGAGTTGCCAATTAACATATAATCTGCCGTTGCGTTACCGCAAACATTAAGGGGTCTAGCGCTATTTGGAAGACACGCTTCATTTAATTTTAAATACGCAATGACTCTTTTACCTTTTCTAAATTCCTGATAACCAACAAGACTATACCCCGTTTTAAGTACAACCCTATTGACCAATTCTGTAAAATCTTTATTGGTAAATAAACGGTATTGATTACTTCGCAATCCCAGTAACTCTCCAGAATCGTTTCTTACTATGGCACTGCGGTTAGCTATAGTTTTTTTGTTGATCTTAATCGGTGCACGAACAGCTTCCCAATTCAAAGTTTTCTTCATCGCTTTCATAGGCCTTATTTTAATTGATTCTTCAATCTATTAAGCGACAACGTAATCTTTTTACGTTCTTCTTATTCCTGAATGCTTTAAGAACTTAATCGAACTAAATAATGACCAATGAAACTACTCTAAGATAACCATCAATCTATGTCATCTAATGATTTTGGAACTACTAATTCTCTAATTTGCGCTTGAGCATTCAGCTTATTATGCTCGTTCGAGAGCTTTTCAATATCGATTTCTTTTTTCCTTCGTTCCGTCGACGGATTTAGCTTTTCTGCTTTCTCGAATTCTTTCATTGATTGTACAAAATCTTCTGGCAATTCACTTTCAGCTAATCTTAACAATTCCAACATGTGGTTAGCCATATACTGATCAATTTGAACTCTGCGCTTCGTTGTATGTGCAAACTTCCCAATAATTCTGCACAATGCTGTGCGATCTTCGGGACTTAGCTTGTCTGCAAATTCATACTCCTCAATTTTCTTTAATGATAACAATACCGGTTCAAGTGCATCCTTTGTTATGACATAAACATCATAGCTTCCCATGTTATAATGAAATGTATCGATTACATCAACGGTATTTGAGGGTACAACTAAATAAATCTCTTTCTTAACGTTGCTTTGTTTAGCATACTTGCTTGCTTGTTCTGCTTGATTCTTGATGTAAGTTGGAAAGTTCCCCAAATCATCACTACTTGGTGACTTCGCATCAAATACAATAATTTCTCCACAAATCTCAATAGGATTGTCTGGTTTGCCTCTAAAAGGCACAGAATCAAGATAAGTAATGGTGTGTTTTGCACAAAGCCTTTTCATCTCTTGCTCAATATTTGTTTCGTGCTGCTGCCAGGTCGTCTTTTTATTTTCAAATTCCAACTCTTTTTCTTGTACACGAGTATCATTAACTCGTTGCTTTTCTTCCTTTAATTCAACATACGCATTGTTCAAACGATCTACATTCTTGTTATATGTTTCCGTTTTTGTTAATTCACTATTTTTCATTTTCGCCAGTTCATCTTTACATTTCTGTAGTTCAGAAGCAGTATTAGCAAGCTTCTCCTTTATCGAAGTACTATCAGAGCTTAGTTTTGTATATGCTACTGTTGCAGCTTGCAACTTATCGTCTAATGCTAAAATTCTTTCAGCATCCGTTGCCGTAATTTTTTCTAGATCTCCTAATCGCTCTTTATAGTTTTGTAATTCTTTTAAAAGAATGGCATATTCTTCTATAGCATCATAGGACAAGCCCCTTACCCCGGACCAACCAAATATTCGTTTCCACAAACTAACCGTCTTAACACTTTCAAAAAACAAACTCAACTTATTCATCTATTACGTTTTATGCAACAAACCCAATTCTACTATCGGATTCTGATTCATTAAAAAAATTCTCTTTTATACCATTTGATTGCAAGTTATACAAATCAGCTAAGGTCATGGGAGCTCCTGA
>CAJQPO010000103.1 GCA_905480225.1 uncultured Flavobacteriales bacterium
CGCTTACTCATTTCATATGCCATAATTTCACCTACACGTTCGACATTTCTTCTAAAACGCATTCTATCAGTCTGAATATTGGCATCTCGTATTTCTTGAATGAACGTACTCATCAAAGAATTTACTTCACTTAGATTAATAACTTCCAAATCATCTTAATTTTAAACTCAAATATAACGAACTAACTTGTTTATTTACTGTAAGTAAAGTGAAAGATAGAAATCTATAAATTGTAAGTAGATTTTAATTCAATCTAAAATTTAAATCACCCTTTTTTTAATTGATTAAGTGGGAAGGGCAAATGATTGCGCTTAACATAACAAATAGGCCTGTCTGTGGCACCAAATGATTTATAAAATTGAGCCACAGAAGACACGTTAGAACCTGAGAAATCTAGCGTAATAGATTGCCCTGCATACTCGTTGAATATTTTGTCGAACAAAAAATGCATCGCCCCAAAGTCTCTTCCTATCGCACTACTCGTTCCTTTAACAAAAGTAAGTCGATTATTAAACTCAATAAAAAAAGCCGTCGCTACTGTTTCTTCTTTCATTTCAACGACAAACCCATGACCAATCTCACAATCAAAAGCTTCAAGCATTAATTTTTCGAAATTTTCATACTCTTTTTCCTTTATCCCTAGCTTATTAAAAGAAACATTTTCTTTAAAAAAGAAAGAAATTAATGCTGCATTATTCATCGGCTTGAAGTTGAGGTTATGAGCATTTCCCTTCTTAATATTTCTCTTTGCATTTGAATTATATCCCTGAATTAATTCGAGATAATTTGAGTCGAGCTCAAGTTCGTAATTACTCCAATCTTTAGCCCCTTCTATTTTTTCTCGTATCCGCACATCTACATATTTAGAAGAAATCCATAAAGCTTCATCGAGCTCCTCCTTACTCCAAATGCCAATAGCTGATATTCTATGAAATAAGAACGGATTATACGTATATTTAATTCCTAATTTACTTCTAATTGGTAAGGCAATCCCTGCATGATAATCATCTTTTAAAATCACCAACCAATCTTCACATAAAGTATCCAGACACCAAGATAAATTGTAAAAAAGTGCATTTTCGGAATGCCACACCATGGTGTCCCACCTTTCTAAATCTATATCTTGTCGCCTTAAGACTTTCACTTCTTTTTAATTACCTCTTTATAGATTCGCAATATGTGAGAAGAGACAGCTTGGATACTGTACTTATCACGCGCTGATTTTGAAATTGCTTCAGAATCAAATTGATTACTATCCAAAACAAAATTAATTTGTCTGAGCAATTCCACTTCATCACCAGGGTTTACAAGTACTCCATTATGTTCATTCACCATTTCCGGAATTCCACCTACATTACTCGAAATAACAGGTATACCTGCACTCAATGCTTCAATGATCACGCACGGTAAGTTTTCAAAATTTGAAAAAAGCAAAAACGCATCAGAAGCTCCCATTTTCCTTCCTACCTCATCAATAGGTTGCTCACCTTCAAAAATAACCAATTCTGAAACACCTAATTCCCGAGCTAAATGCTGGTGTGAAACCGTTTCACCATCACTAATAATTAGTAACTCAAAATCATCTCGTTGGTCTTTCAATTTTGCAATTGTCCTTAAAATACCAGAAATGTTTTTATGGTAATCTTTAGCTGTTGATACATGAATCAAACGTTTTCGATCTCTTTGCTTTTCCAAGGGTTTAAATAAATCTGTATCCACCACATTTGGAACTACTTCATAATTTCTACCAATATTCAATTCTTTCATTGCCAGCATCAAATCATTAGAAACAGGTAAAATCTTGTCCGCTGTTTTTGCTGAATTTCTAATTGACTTTAAGTGTCTTGATTTTAAATGAGAACGGTTAACCGGCAAATAAGATGTTAAATGTTCTGTAAAAACATATGGAACTTTTAATCTCCAAGCCCACTTTTTGACAACTATTCCAACAGGGAAAATTACATTACCATGTATAACATCCGGCTGAAAAGATTCTAATACAAGCTTGATTGCTTTATCATGACCTCTAAAAAACCGAAGCCATTTGGTATACTTACCTAAGCCTGGCTTGGTGTAAACACAAATTGTATCCACACCCTTAATCATTTTACGATCGATATGATAGGCCTCATTTGTTCTATTAGGGTCTTCAATAACAACGATTGCACAGACATTGCAAACTGTAGCAACAGCTTCTGCATGCCGTTGCACAAAATTTCCTTTTGTTCTGGTAACATCATTGGGGTACCAACTTGATAAAAAGAGAATATTTAATCTATCACTCAAAAGGCCGATTTAATGGATAATTCTAATAATAATGCATCGACAAAATATTTTGTCGCCCAGTTCGGACAAGAAAAATTTTCATATCGACCCCAAACCGGGAAAGATCCTGTAATTGCGCCCTTTGTATTATTTGTTCCACTAAGGGTGCGGTTTTGCTTGGCGACAAGAAAACTGTTCATTTTTTCCGAACCCAATAAAAATTTATTTTCATTCGTTTCTCGAAAAATTTTAAGCCAACAAATACTGATTTGAGCGCATCCCGTTAATATTGTCGACTCCGAACCTGACCAATCCGAATTAAAACGCCCAGCTAAAGTTCCACGACTCAAAAATATCTCCAATAAATTTTCTGCAGGTACTTTTGCTGCATCAAAAAATTTCTTTTCAGAAAGATGGTGGCTACAATCCAATAATCCATCAATGGTATACGCAATTGTATGTAAAATGGGACGATCGTTTTTATGTTTGGTATTATCACAATCTAAAAACCAACCGTTTTCTTTTTGTTTATTGTCTAATATCCAATTTAAATTCTTGATGGCTTTTAAGGCATACAAGTCGTTTTTTGTCTCAGCATTCACTTCAAGTATTGGGGCATCAACGTAACTATCATAAACGCGTTCTAAACCCATATAAGCATGCTTTCGCCAAGCACCGTCATCATCCTGAACTGCGCACAGCCAATCGATTGCTTTATTGCAGGCCTGTAAATATTGCTCTTGCTTAGTTACTTCATAAATCGAAAATAGACCGCGAATAACTTGACCTGTATTGAAAACCACTTCAGGTCTATTCTGACTTACAGTCATACTTTGCCAACCACCACTCTGCTTTTGAATCGACAGTAACCAATTGGCACATTTTACACATCGATTTATTACCTCATCTTGTCTTTTAATCTTGGCATATTCCACAAGCGAAGAAATGATATAACCTGATGTTTCCGGATAAGAAGTACCCCAACCATCAATTAAATGAAAGGAACCAAAGCCATCGTCAACCATTTTATCCTGTGCTACAAATAGCCAGTCAATTGCCTGGTCTAACGCTGTTTGTTTTTCTGCAATGCTACTCTCCGCTGCACCTGAAACGGTAAAAACATCTTTAATTAGGACTGCTCTTGCATCCTTTGTAAAAGGAGCAAGTACAAAGCACTTGGTGTATTTGGTAATAGAATTGATCAACTTACGTCCAATTGTTGAATGATTTCTGAACAAATAAATTCTGCGGCTTTACCATCCCCATAAAAATTAGGGTAAGTGAATGATTCTGTTTCCTGAAATGTTTTGTATGCTTCAAGGATGTTTTTGCTATTCGGACCTGTTAAGATCGCATTTCCGTTATGAACCAATTCAATCCATTCGGTTTCATTTCTAAGAACTATACAAGGTTTTTTAAAGAAAAAAGCTTCTTTCTGCATTCCACCAGAATCTGTAATCAATAATTTCGCATCTTTTTCAAGGTCAATAATTTCTAAAAAAGAGGCAGGTGGCAACAATTCAATATTATCACTTTCCTTGATTCTTTTATTAAGTTGAGTAGATAAATTTCTTTTCATTGCCGAAACAGTTCTAGGATGTAAAGGCATTAGAATAATGTTTCCCTGGTCAGCAAGTTGAAGAAATGCCTCAAATATCTGCTCAAGTTTCTCAGGGTTATCAGTATTTGATGGCCTGTGGACCGTAGCTAAAATGTAGTCGTTTTCTTTTAATTTTTTGTCTTCCTTAATCTGTGCTTTACCTTCGGCCAATGCCGAAAAATACATACTGTTGTCGTACATGATATCGCCGCATTTATAAATACCAGGATTATCGGGAGAAAAAGGAGCTGTAGATTGAATATTGAATCCTTCTTTTTTCAGATTGACTAAGCCGCTGTCACTTGGCGAAAACAGTAAAGTAGACATATGATCGGCAGCAATCCGGTTAACCTCTTCTGGCATACTCTTATTAAAGGACCGCAAACCTGCTTCTATATGTACGATAGGAATGTGCAATTTAATAGCGGCTAATGCACCAGCAACCGTTGAATTGGTGTCTCCATAAATGAGAAGAACATTTGGCTTATGATTTAAAAGTGCCCATTCAATTCCTTCCAACATTTTGGCTGTTTGCATCCCGTGAGACATTGAACCCACATTTAAATTAACTGCTGGTTTTGGAATAGACAATTCATCAAAAAAGATAGATGACATGTTTTCGTCATAATGTTGCCCCGTATGCAGCATCACTTCCTCTATATCATTCTGAAATATATTCCTAATGGCACGGCTTATTGCGGCCGCTTTTATCAATTGAGGCCTCGCCCCAACAATAGTGAGTACTTTTATCATAACTGTCCGTTATCTGCAAAACTAAAATAATTATAGTCTGAAATAATAAGATGATCAAGTAAAGTAACATCCATGATTTCTCCTGCTTCCTTTATCTTTTTTGTAATTGCTTTGTCTTCTTTACTTGCATTCAGGTTGCCAGAAGGATGATTGTGACATACAATTATGGAGCTTGCCAATTGTTCTAAAGCAGCTTTAAAGATTAGCTTAATGTCGACAACCGTGCCAGAAATTCCTCCTTTACTTATCAAGATTTTAGAGAGCATCTTATTCCCTCGATTCAAACAAATAATCCAAAATTCTTCATGAGACAAATCCATAAAGTTTGATTTAATGGCATCAAATGCTCCTTGACTTGATTGAATTTTTAAACTCAAGTTATTATTCCCCATTCGCCTTCGACCTAATTCCAATGCTGCAATAATAGAAATGGCCTTGGCTTCACCAACGCCTTTAAATGCCATTAATTCTTGCATGTTTTTTTTAGAAAGTATATCCAAACAGTTTTCTGAATCTGCCAAAATTCTTTTTGCCAAATCTACAGCTGATTCACCTTTACTACCGGAATTTATAAGGACTGCAATCAACTCTGCTTCGGATAAAACATCTCGTCCTTTTAGCTGTAGCTTCTCTCTAGGGCGGTCTAATACAGATAGCTGATTAACCTTTAGGCTTGAAATTTTTTTGGGAAATGCTTGCATTTAATTTACAATTTTTGGTGACAAACTGTTTTTCAAACGCAAAAAGGTCCCCACGAGTATTCGAGGAGACCTTAACTTGTAGAAGATTTCTTTTTTAAAGACTATTCACATGCTTTGTCAAGCTTGACTTTAAGTTGCTTGCCTTATTCTTATGAATAACATTTGTCTTAGCTAAACGATCTAACATTTTAACTACTCCCGGTAATAAAGAAATAGCTTCTTTCTTATCGGTTAAAGACCGTAAATTTCTAATCGCTGTCCGAGTCGTTTTGTGCTGATACTTATTTCTAAGCCTTTTTGACTCGTTAGATCTAATTCTTTTTAATGCACTCTTATGATTTGCCATAATTATTTTATAAAAAATGTAGCCCGTAGGGGAATCGAACCCCTGTTTCCAGGATGAAAACCTGGCGTCCTAACCCCTAGACGAACGGGCCTAAAACAATCCAATTAGTCACAACTATTTAGATTGGGAGTGCAAATGTATAATAATTTTCATTTTCAACAAACGACACACACTTATTTATCATGAAATTATTCTACCATTAAGCACAATTAGCTAGATTTCGTCTGAATCCGCATGAAAAACAAATCCCAGTCGTTTTCCTGTTTTAAGGTGCTGGTTATCAGCCACGGAATTAATTTGCTGAACAGAAACTTCTTGTACACGATCGTATGGAGGAGTGTAAAGGTCAAAGTCGAGGGTATAAAGGATGGCAGATTCAATAACTTTTTCCATATAATCCTTAGACATAGTCATATTAATGAAATCGTTGTAAATAAAACCAAGTTGCCGTTTACCCTGCACCATGAAATGATTTTCAGCATTTAAAAAAATACGTGCTATCATGTACCCTGAATCGTGAACCCGATTATATTTAAATGAATCCGCTAAAAAATTGTAAATATTAATGATTCCACAGAAACCTCTATTTGCATTTTCACCCAAATAAGAGGTCTTCCATAAACTGTTTGACGGGTCAAACTGAAAAACATTTGAGGGCATTTGAAAAATTAAAATATCTCCTGCAAATTGTAAATGTGCTTCATATTCACCCCTTTCTCTGTACTCAATTTTAACACGATCATCTTGCTTTTCCATTTTATCCCTCAGATCGTCTGCCATCTCTTTGAGGATTGTTTTCATCACCTTAAAGTTTAATTTAAGATTATTGTAAACATCCTGCTTTAAAATTGCTTTTTCCTTGAGCTCGTTAAAAATTAACTCTCTAGCTGTTGGGTTTTCCATAATCAATATGCTTTTGCAAAGACAACTCTTCTTTTTGAAGGTTTACCCGAATAAATGCATTTACCATCTTCTTCTTTACCTCCGTGCAGTATGCACCTTATTGTTGCCTTAGTTTCATCTTTTATTCTTTTTTCAGTTTCTTCGCTTCCATCCCAATGCGCCATAATAAAACCGCCTTTATCTGTGAGGGTCTTTTTAAAATCATCATAATTATCTACAATTGTTGTCATTTCTTGTCTGTATGATGAGGCGCGCTGGAATAAATTTACTTGAATCTCTTCAAGCAATTCTTGCAACCTTACAGCTAAATTTGCCTGAGGAGCGTATTCTTTACCTTCTTTTCCAGGAACATCTCTCCGAGATAATTCTACAGTGCCGTTTTCCATGTCTTTTGGGCCAATCGCAATTCTTATTGGCACACCTTTCATTTCGTATTCAGCAAACTTCCAACCTGCACGTCTTTGATCGTCGTCATCATACTTAACCGAAATGCCGAGCTCTTTCAATTCTATTATCAAACCTTCGGCGTAATTTGAAATACGATTTAAATCTTCCGGTGATTTATATATCGGTACAATTACAACCTGAATTGGCGCAAGTTTAGGAGGAAGCACTAATCCATAATCATCAGAATGAGTCATAATTAATGCGCCCATTAGCCTTGTAGAAACCCCCCAGGATGTGGCCCATACATATTCTTGTCCACCATCTTTGGTAGCAAACTTAACATCAAACGCCTTTGCGAAATTCTGGCCAAGAAAATGTGACGTGCCGGCTTGTAGCGCTTTACCGTCTTGCATCAAAGCCTCAATACAGTATGTTTCTAATGCGCCTGCAAATCGCTCACTTTCTGTTTTTGTTCCTTGTAAAACTGGCACAGACATAAAGTTTTCTGCAAAATCTGCGTAAACTTCTAACATTTGTTCAGCCTCCTTTATGGCTTCAACTTTCGTTGCATGAGCCGTGTGGCCTTCCTGCCAAAGAAACTCAGAAGTCCTCAAGAAAAGTCGCGTTCGCATTTCCCAGCGCACAACGTTAGCCCACTGATTAACAAGTATCGGCAAATCTCTGTATGATTGAATCCACCTTTTATAAGTATCCCAAATAATCGTTTCTGAAGTAGGCCTTACAATAAGTTCTTCTTCCAGTTTTGCATCCTGATCAACTATAACTTCCTTACCATCTTCTGAGTTTTTTAATCGATAATGGGTAACAACAGCACACTCTTTTGCAAATCCGTCAACGTGGCTAGCCTCTTTACTAAAATAAGATTTCGGTATGAAAATGGGGAAATAAGCATTTTGATGACCGGTCTCTTTGAACATCCGATCTAATTCAGCCTGCATTTTTTCCCAAATAGCAAACCCATATGGCTTAATTACCATACAGCCTCTTACTCCTGAATTCTCTGCTAGATCAGCCTTTGCAACAATTTCATTATACCACTCAGAGTAGTTTTCAGCTCTTTTTGTTAATCCTTTTCCCATTTGTAAACTTTGGTATGATAATTGTTAAATTTATGTTAATCATGGTTTAAAATATATTTAATATTCGCAGAATATATTTTTTTAACCTTGTAAATTTATAAAGTCTATCAACGTAAATTAGATGTATTATGAAAAAGTTCACACAACTCTCTTTAATTTTTGCAATTCTCGCTTCTTCTTGTTCTACCCAGAAAAGTATTGTTCAAGATGATGTATATGACAATTCTATCATTGAACCAGCTGCTATTGAGCCAATTAAAGACTATGAAGAGGAACTTTATACAGATGATTATTTTGACCCCAACTATCAAAACACAGCAAACACTCAAGGAAACACATATATAAACAATTATTATAATGGAAATTCTAACAATGGAAATTTCAATAATAATTGCTGGTCTTGTGGACCTAATACATACTCAAGTAGATGGAACAATTGGGGCTACAGACAATACTCTCCAGCTTTTACGATGAATTGGGGTTATGGAAACCCTTATTACAATGGATGGGGCTATGGTTATGGAAACCCTTACTATGGTTATGGCGGGAATTATGGAAATCCCTACTATGGCTATGGGAATCCTTATTACGGCGGAAATGGCTTTGGTTTTGGAGGTTATTTTGGATCTGGTAATGGGAACGGTGGATTCGGAAACGGTGGATTCGGAAACGGAGATGCAGGATCGTCACCTAATTTTGGTCACCGGCCGGGCGGAGGTTCTTCTAACTCTGAGAATGGATCAACTTATGGCTCAAATGGCGATGGTCAATACGAAGACAATTCATTAGGCTCAATTTCCCCTCGATCTTTAATCGCACAAAATGATAATTCGAATAATACGACATTAAATAAACCTTCAGTATACAAGCCTGTTTCGAATGGTAAAGAAAGCGGTATGATTTTAGAAGAAAGAACACCTGAAGTCAATTCGATAAGACAGCGTGATAATTTTTCTTCTGGAAGATCACCTGTTTCTTCAACCGTACGCGAACCTGTTTCAACACGAACCAATTTAACAGATAAAAAGCCAGCGCAACCTATTTCGCCATGGTCGGGAAATTCCAATATGGCATCTACGTCAAGAAGCAACAGTTCAAACAGAACAACGCAGTATAGCACTAGAAATGCTGTAAGCAGATCTAGTGGTTATCGCCCTGCTAATACATATGCCGGATCTCGAACTACAACAAGACCAGCTAACACAGCAACAAATAGGAATTCTATTAATCAAAGCTCTGGTGTTTCAGAAAGATCTTATTCACAGGGGTCAAGAAATTCAGGGAATTCTAGAGAATCGTCTTCTGCATCCCCATATAGAAGCTCAGGGTATTCAGGAGGGTCTTCTTCTAAATCACCCTCAAGGAGTTCGGGTTTTTCAAGAAGCTCGTCTCCTTCTTCACCATCAAGAAGTTCTGGATCCAGTGGTAGCAGCAGGTCATCAAGTCCATCCAGGTCTTCAGGAAGTTCCAGTGGAGGATCTCGGTCTTCAAAATCAGGCGGCAGAAGATAATTATATAACTAAAAGCAACAGGATGAAAAAGTCATTGAACCTAATTTTACTCCTATCCATAGCGATAAATGCTTTGGCTCAAAATGAAATTGATGCACTTCGATATTCTTTGACCAATTACGAAGGCACCGCCCGATTTACAGGTTTAGGTGGAGCGTTTGGTTCGATTGGAAGTGATGTTTCTGCTATAGGTATAAACCCAGCATCAATGGGGCGTTTCAGTAAAAATGAATTTTCGTTTACACTACAATCTGGATCAAATTCAGCTACTTCAACGTTGTACTCAAATACTTCAAGCATATCTTCTGGCAATCTAAATATTCCAAATGTAGGATTCGTGGGTACGCATGTATTCAAGAAACGAGAGCACATTGGTTGGCAAAGCGTGCAATTTGGAATTACTTATAATCGCTTGAATAATTTTAACGAAAAAATTAGAATTGAAGGAGAAACTCCTAATTCTTATTCTTTAGTTTTTGCTAATTGGGCTGATGGAAC
>CAJQPO010000104.1 GCA_905480225.1 uncultured Flavobacteriales bacterium
CGGTTCTGAAAACATAGACCTGGCACTTACACTCATACCACCGAAAGTATCTCCATGATAAGCACCTTCAAACGCTATTAAAGTTCTCTTTTCAATGCCTCGATTATGCCAATATTGAAGCGCAAGTTTTAAAGCTATCTCATTAGCTGTTGAACCATTATCAGAATAAAATACTTTTTCAATATTTTTTGGTAATTTTTCTACTAATCGAACAGCCAACTCGACTGCTTTTGGATGGGTTATTCCAGCGAAAATAACGTGATCCAGCTCGTTAAATTGCTGCATTAATTTTTCAGCAATGTAAGGATGACTGTGCCCGTGTATCTTCACCCACCAACTGGAAACAGCATCAATGTATTTATTGCCTTTCTCATCCATTAAATAGACGCCTTCTCCTTGGACGATTGGCGTAATTACCGCCCCTTTCATCTGCGTAAACGGATGCCAAACGAACTGTTTATCTAAATCAACTAAACTCACTGATTATCAATTTTTTATTACCACTTAAATAATCATTTATCGCACCACTATTAAGCCGTTCACAAAATGGAAATCTGAGGACTACATTTGGTGAAATATGTTTCTCAATAATTGATTCCGTTTCAGAATTAGTGTGTCCAGAAAAAACCAACATATCAACTTTCAACCCACGAGATTTTAACATTTCAAAAGCTGAAATAGTGTGATTAATACTACCCAAATAATTTTTTGAGACCAATACAATTTTCGTTGACATTTTATGAACTAAATCAAGAATAAAATCACCTTCATCATTTATGGGAACCATTAATCCTCCTGCTCCTTCAATAATCAAATTATTATTCGTTTCAGGAGTATTTATTTCCTCCATAGAAATCGACAAATTATCCAATCGAGCAGCAAGATGAGGTGAAGCTGGCGTATTAAGTCGATAAGTTTCTTCAAAAAACACCGAAGAATCATTAGAAACCAACTCTCGTACCTTCATGGTATCTGAATAATCTAAATCTCCGGCCTGTATCGGTTTCCAGTAGTCTGCCATCAGTGCTTCAACTAAAACTGCGGAAATAATTGTTTTACCAACCTCAGTATCTATTCCAGTAACAAATATTTTTTCACCCATTATTTAAACAATCTATTAATTTTTTCACTTCATCAACGGTATTGAAATCATGAAGACAAATCCTGATTCTTTCCTGTCCAATGGGAACAGTCGGACTCAATATTGCTTTTGCCCAAATTCCATTTTTACGCAACTTCTGTTCTGTTTTTAACGCTTGTCTATTAGATGGAATAAGCACCGATTGAATCAAACCAACAGAAGGAATTACATTCAAATCACTTTTCTCAACTAAAGATTTAAATAACCTTATCAATTCTATGATTTTTAGTTTATTAAAATCTAAACTAAACAACTTTTCTAAGGCTACGTAAACACACTTTTGGTCAATTATTGATGGCGCTGTAGTATATATAAAAGACCTTGCAAAATTAACCAAATAAGATCGCAGCAACTCGTCACCAACAACAACAGCTCCATGACAACCAAGTGCTTTACCAAATGTGATTATTCTGGCATAAGTATCGTCTTCTAACCCCAATTTAGAAACCAAGCCTCGACCATCACCAAGCCATCCAAAACTATGTGCTTCATCGACTACAAGCTTAATGTTTTTTTCTTTGCAAAATTTCGCGATTTCAATTAAATCTGGCATGTCTCCGTCCATCGAATAAACAGATTCTACCACTACAAAAACAGTCTGATTAGGAGCCAAGAAATCATATCGTCTCCTTAAGTCCGCAATATCATTGTGTTGAAATGAATAAGACTTTGACACCCCCAACTTGATTCCGTCTCTAATCGATGCATGAATAAATTCATCGTAAAAAACGACATCTCCTCTTTGAGGAACACAGCCAAAAAACCCAATATTTGCATTATAGCCGGAATTAAAAAGCAAACCACTTGAAGCATTAACAAATCCAGCAACATTCTCTTCTATTGCTTCTATTAGCTCATTGTGACCACATATTAACCTGGAACCGCCAGATCCTATCACTCTATCAGAAGTAGCAATATTCATTGTTAAGGCCTGACGTAAAATATCTTTAGATTTTGAAAAACCTAAATAATCATTGGAACAAAAATCTACTAACCCTTCTGAGGTTTGTAATTTCCTGAGACTAAGATTGGCTCCTCGACCATCTAATTTGGATTGCAGAAGATCATCATGCATCGTCAATAGAAGAAACTGAAGTAATCTTTCTAGGCTCAAAACCATCTTCATTTCGAATCGATTTTGCCTTCTGCTTCGCTTCCTCGTTTCGTTCTATTTTATGTCCAGGTCTACTCCACTTTATTTTTCCCTCTAGCTCCGGTTTATCTTTATATGACTCATCAACCGCTGGCCTATTTCCTTTCTTATAAGCCTTTTGAGGTATAAGCCCTAAAATATCAAATAATTCATGATCGGATTTGCAATCCGGATTTGGAGTAGTCAGCAGTTTATCGCCTGCAAATATTGAACTAGCACCAGCCATAAAACAAAGCGCCTGACCCTCAGGACTCATATCCGTTCTACCTGCAGAAAGACGAACGGTCGTAGTAGGCATAACTATTCGTGTAGTTGCCACCATACGAACCATCTCCCAAATACTAACGCTTTTCTGTTCCTCCAAAGGTGTTCCCTCAACTGCAACCAACGCATTTACTGGAACAGATTCAGGATGAGGCCTAATAGCAGCCAAAGCCGCTAACATACCAGCGCGATCCTCTTCAGTCTCCCCCATTCCAATGATTCCACCTGAACATAAAGTTAAATTTGCTTTTCTTGCATTATCTAACGTGTCCAACCGATCCTGGTAACCTCTAGTAGAAATAACCTCTTTGTAATATTCTTCCGAAGAATCTAAATTATGATTATAAGCATACAAACCTGCTTTTGCGAGTCTTAATGCTTGATTTTCAGTGACCATACCTAACGTTGCACAGACTTCTAGACCTAAATCATTAACGGTTCTAACCATTTCCAATACTTGATCAAACTCAGCATCGTCTTTAACGTTTCGCCAAGCTGCCCCCATGCACAATCGGGAGGATCCCGAATTTTGCGCTTCAATCGCCGCACCTTTTACTTGTTCAACAGAAAGTAAATCATTTTTTTCTATGTCAGTATGATACCTCGCAGCTTGAGGACAATAACCACAATCTTCAGGACACCCTCCTGTTTTTATCGATAATAAAGTACTTACCTGTACTTCTCTGGGGTCGTGGTATTTTCTGTGAACCGTTGCTGCTTCATAAAGCAATTCAATTAATGGTCTATTGTAAAGTGCTACAATTTCATTCTTACTCCAATTCCTTTCCAAATCAATCTATTTTTTGAGAATTCAAAGATAAGCAGACATCGTGAAAACCTACTTTGTTAATTGGCATTTTTTGAACAATTCACAAGCAAAGATGAATCCAACACCTTGATTTAGGCTTAAATCGATTCGCTTTTTTCAGAAAAAACGGACCAAAAACACTTTGTTTTTGAGTTTTCAAATGCTCTTCATCTATCATCCGCTGAAACATTTCGTTTCTAACAGAATCAGATATATATAGCTTCAGCATCATATGGGTTTACTCAATATATCTAAATTAATCGACAATTAAGACATATTCATCGAATAAATGCAATTGTTTATCGAAAATTAAACCCAAGAACTATTTTAATGCAAAGGGTTCTATCTTTACACCATGCGTATTGATATAGTAACAGCATTACCCAAGTTAATTGAAAGTCCTTTTAATGATTCTATTCTGAAAAGGGCTCAAGAAAAAAACATTGTTGAAGTACACATACATGACTTGAGAAATTTTACTGAAAACAAACAAAGAAGTATTGACGATTATGCTTTTGGGGGCGGAGCAGGAATGGTCATGACCATTCAACCAATCGACAAATGTATCTCACATTTGAAATCCCAGCGAGAATATGACGAAATCATTTACATGACTCCTGACGGTGCCACATTGAATCAGAAATTAGCGAACAAGCTATCATTAAAAGGAAATCTAATTCTTCTTTGCGGACACTATAAAGGTGTTGATCAGCGCGTAAGAGATCATTACATTACAATGGAAATTAGTATTGGAGACTACGTCCTTTCCGGAGGAGAATTGGGTGCAGCCGTGTTAGCAGATAGTATTATTCGATTAATCCCTGGAGTTTTGAACGATGAAACATCTGCACTAACCGACTCATTTCAAGACAACTTACTTGCACCACCTGTTTATACAAGGCCTGCTGTTTATAAAGGATTAAAAGTTCCAGAAATTCTAGCGTCAGGAAACAAAAAAGCGATAGAACAATGGCGAATGGACCAAGCATTAGCACGAACCAAAGAAAGACGTCCCGATTTATTGAACGAATAAGATTATCTTTATCTTCCGTAAAATCCATTGTAAATATGGTTGCAGAAACAAGCCTGAGTAGGAGCATATTCAATTCACATGAGCTATTATTATTAAGCGAACAATCATATTTAAAAAAGTTCGAACGAATAAATCATTCCTTTACTATTTTTTAAAATAAAATTCGTAATATTGCAGCCCGATTTTAAGGCAATTAACACAGTAAACCATGGACGTAGTTAGAGAAATTTCAGAAAGTCTAATAGAAAAAACGCAGCTTCCAGATTTTAAAACTGGTGATACAATCACTGTTCATTACAAAATCAAAGAAGGTAATAAAGAGCGAATTCAGCAATTTCAAGGAGTTGTTTTACAAAGAAGAGGTAGTGGAATTACGGAAACATTTACGATAAGAAAAATGTCTGGCAGTTTCGGTGTTGAAAGAGTTATTCCTGTATGTTCACCTTTTATTGATCGTATTGAAATCAACAAAACAGGTTCTGTTAGAAGAGCAAGAATTTTCTACTTGAGAGAGAGAAGTGGTAAATCCGCAAGAATTAAAGAAAAACGAACGTTCACAAAGAAGTGATTCGGTAAAATATTTGAATTTAAAGGGAGCCTATTGGCTCCCTTTTTCATTTAACCAGTTTTTTATTAGGTCTCTTCCAAACTCTGTCATTACAGACTCCGGATGAAATTGCACGCCACAAATATCTGCACAAGAATGCGTGATAGCCATTACATCACCTTTTTCATCCACTGCCATTACATCAAGATTAATTCCCGACGCAATGTCTACGATCCAAGAATGGTATCGGCCTACCCGGAACTGGTTTGGTAAGCCTTTAAAAAGGTAGTGATTTGAATCTACAGAAACTGTACAATCCACGCCATGAAATACTTCATTTAAATTTCGTAACCTACCCCCAAAATACTCAGCAATTGCCTGATGTCCGAGGCATACGCCCAATATTGGTTTTACTCCAACGTATTTTTGAATTAGCTCCATCATTCCTCCTGCGTTTGCAGGCAGTCCAGGACCTGGCGAAAGGATAATCTTATCACACAATTCTACATTTGAAAAATCAATCTCATCATTCCGCTCTACAATAACCTGCTCCCCTTCAGCCGTTATGTAATGGACCAAATTATAAGTGAAGGAATCAAAATTGTCGAGTACGTAAATCATGTTTTAATAAATCCTACAAGAAATGCAATGTAAACATCTAATTGGTTGCAAAAAATACTATTAATCTTTCAAATCAAACTACACGAGTTGTAATTTTACTGAAACTTATTGCTCCCATGGATAAAATTACTGAATCGACATCTAATTATAACAATCTCGACTCCATGGATATAGACAGTCTCCTTATCGGAATGAATGAAGAAGACAAATCTGTACCTACGGCTATTGAAAAAATTATTCCACAAATTAGCCGACTAATTGTAGAAATGGTTCCGTTAATGCAAAACGGTGGTAGACTATTTTATATTGGGGCTGGAACTAGTGGTCGATTAGGGATTGTGGATGCTTCTGAATGCCCTCCCACTTTCGGCGTTCCACATGGAATGGTTATAGGCCTCATAGCAGGGGGAGACCGTGCAATAAGAAAAGCAGTTGAATTCGCAGAAGACAGCGCAGAGCAAGGATGGAAAGATCTAAAAGAGCATGATATTGGCAAAACAGACTGTGTTATTGGTATTGCCGCCAGCGGAACTACACCTTATGTAATTGGAGCCATTGAATCATGTAATAAGAATGGCATTCTAACTGCAGGAATAACATGCAATCCTGGAAGTCCACTGGCTTTGGTCTCTAAACATTCTTTAGTACCCATTGTAGGGCCTGAATTTGTAACAGGCAGCACGCGTTTAAAGTCTGGAACTGCTCAGAAGCTGATACTGAATATGATTTCCACTTCCGTCATGGTCCAATTGGGTCGTGTAAAAGGTAATAGAATGGTTGACATGCAGCTGTCTAATAATAAACTTGTCGATAGGGGAACGAAGATGGTCATGGCAGCTCTAAATATTAACTACGAGAAAGCAAACGAACTGCTATTAAAATATGGATCCGTTCGGGCTGCGGTAGAAAATTATTAAAATATACAACTACTGGCATTAACCGAGCACTAACGCATAGATTGATTGGATAAAGGTTCCGAGCGCGTTGGTCTCCTGATCTTTCATGACCACTTTGAATTCAACGTGATTGTATTGACCTGACATGGTAATTTTTTCAGCCATCCACAATTTATCTACCCCTTCTTTTGAGAACTGGTTTATCAACATAGATTGAACTGAAGGCGTATATGTCGTGTAATCAGTATTTAGATAACCATAGAATGAAAAATCATTCATTACTTCAGTAATCTCAATGTGATCAACCCTTTTGAATTCGCCACTTTTAATTTTCTGAATCAACGCTCGACTCTTACTGATAATTGCATTCCCATTCCTCTCAATGATATAAAAATCATTGATACTATACATCTCGTCTTCATTCTCAATATTACCGGATTCGGCCAAAAGCTTTTTAAATGCCCCTGCATCTTTTAGTTTAATGCCTACTAATATTTCTGGTTTCAAATCTTGACCAAAAAGTAGCGAAGAATAGCTGTCCTCATCAAAGAAATCAAATGCCTCTTCTTGGCCTTCATCAAAATGAACATCAACCATTGACAGGGCTATTTCACCCGTTAGCAACTGTTCCAGAGAGGACTCCGAAAAACCAAATTCTCCCAAAGCATTAAAAATATTATCACCTCCAAATTCAAAATCACTTAGAATCTGAAGCAAACCCCTCATTTTCAAATTAGCACCCCAAACATTGATGGACTGACTCGTTGTAACCGAACGAAGTATATCTTCAGATACCCCCTCTTTCTGAAAAATATTGAACTCACTCTCTTTTAATTTATCCACATTTGCGTCTATTGATAAAATCATTTCACCTTTTGAAAAATTACCACGGGTAATCAGCGACCCTTGCTTATTTGAATCTAAAAATGCTTGAACAACATTTACATCACTCTGTACTTCAGATATTTTAGCCATCTTCTCGAGATCAACGTAACAACTGAAGTCATCTTGGAGCGCTAAAAACTCATCGATTTGCTTATTTTCTTGAGCGTCTACATACCTACTATCTAATATCCGTTTAGCCGTTTCTAGTAATTTTTGCTTTTCTACATTTGGATTACTAAAAACAAGCACCACATGTTGATCATCCCAAAGGGCAGCCGTGCCCGTATTTGACGTGTAGGCGTCAAACCCCTCGTAAATACTTTCATTGCCCGACGCAATAAATCCAATAGTAGACTTGAGCGTTTTGAACACTTTTGACCGATTAGTGACTGGATAATTGGTAAATGAATAACTAAAATCAAACGCTTCATCATGCTTAATTGATATGTAGGAATTATTAGAAAAATCAATGCCACCTTCAGCAGTATCTATCATTTTTGTCAAAAGTCCCTGAACAACCATACCAGCCATGCCCAAGTCCAGTTCGTTAATGGTAGAATTATCGAGCAATTCAAGAATATTGACTGACCAAATAGCAGAAGTCATATTGTCGGCCATTAGCATATTATACTGCGGACTGTTTGCTAATTGAGAATCTTCTGTACCTGAACTGCACCCGATTAAAAATGCGACAATACAGACATAAAAAAAGGCTCTTATCATCATAAGTCGAACTAAATTACATTTTAAAATAATTCTACAGACGACGAGGACTTAAAATTTAGAATTTTTGTGAAAAGCAGGCTATTTTAAACGAAATCGAACTATTTTTATTTCGTGCAAGACTTGGAACCTTATTTCAACTGGAGAAATCTTTATGCGTCAGAAACTGATCCTAATTCACCATTCTTCGGCGATGAATACAGTGAATTTTATTACGTTGAGAAGATATATGACCACTATATCCATCCTCAATGGGATAATATGGGCTCCTCAACTCTTTTTTTAAAAATAATATTTGCTGATTACGAGGACGGCTATGCATTCATAGAATTGATTGGTGAATGGAATGACACACTTTATAACGACGTCATGTTTTTAAAAAGAGAAATCGCTGATCGTTTAATTTTGGCTGGTATCAACAAGTTTATACTAATCGGTGAAAATGTACTGAATTTTCATGCAAGTGATGACTGCTATTACGAAGAATGGATTGAAGACTGTGAAGACGGTTGGGTAGCACTTCTGAATTTTAGAGAACACGTACTTACCGAATTTCGTCAAGCACATGTATCTAGGTATTTTGTGCAAGATGGAGAAATAAGTGAAGCCGCGTGGAGAACGTATAGGCCCTTACAGTTGTTTCAAAAAATAGAATCTCAAGTAATTCAGCGCGTAAGCTAAACTTCGTATTTCTTATTCTTCATAAATGATCAAGTCACCCGTTTTAATAATCTATTCGCCCAATTTTTTTACAACCAATCGATCTAACGGAAAAGTAAAATCCTCTTTTGACAATAATGACTTATTTACCCATCTAAAGCACTGCTGATTATCAATCAGACCTTCAAATGGCTTTTGTACGGATAAAATTAAGTCTGGGTCTTTTAATTTTACATGGTAGTAAATACTAACTAATTGATCTTGTGAACAAAAAGCGGATTCTTGAAATTGTTCCGTAGTATAAAAATGTTGGGTTTCAATCACTTCAGCTCCACATTCCTCAAGAAACTCACGCATTAACGCATCTCGAATTCCTTCACCCCACTCTAACCCGCCGCCAACGAATTTTGTCATTCTGAAACCATTAATAATTTCATCCGTGACTAAAAATTTATCCTCAATCGAGCAAATTCCATAAACCCTAATATTAAACCGCTTTTGCGTCACACTTTTCGTCCTCGCAACATTTCTCTTTTTCCGGGTGGCCCCGGAAGTCGTTCCATTTTAAAACCTACACTTTGCAAATCTCTTCTTACCTGCCCTTTGGCACAATAAGTTACAAAAATGCCATTTACAGCCAACGCACTGTAAAGCTTTCCATACAATTTGGGATTCCATAATTCCTTTTGTGCTCTTGGTCCAAAAGCATCGAAATAGATCAAATCATATTGTTCCGTAATCTCTATCTCCTGAATTAGGGCCTGATCCTTCAATAACCTAAAATTTGGTGTGATCCTTTCAACAGATTGCCAGGAGGCCACATGAATCGATTTAAACAAGCCCTTATTATCCCCAGTTAGCTCCGCGTAATTTAATTTGTTGAGTATTTCTCTTTGAACCGGGTATGCTTCTACACCATGGTAGAAAATTTCTCTCTCTGTTAAACAGGTAAGCAAGCAATTTAATCCGGTGCCAAAACCTACCTCAAGAATACGAATCGGCTCAATTAAACACTGATCTAGCCCCATACCTATAAACACATGAAGGGCCTCCTGTATGGCTCCATGGACAGAATGATAGTGTTCATCCAGTTCAGGAACAAATATTGAATTTGATCCATCACTGGTTGTAATAACAGCTCTAGATAAACGGTTTTGATCTTTTTCCATGTTCTGAATGAAATAAAAATAGTCTATTGGAATGAATAATGAGTAGTCAGAATTGAGATTGATTTACCATGTGCACAATTA
>CAJQPO010000105.1 GCA_905480225.1 uncultured Flavobacteriales bacterium
CCTGCTGACTTTATCGATTCTTTGGAAGGTCCACAAGGACCTCAAGGTCCAGCAGGACCTCCGGGAACTAATTTTTTCAGCAATATGAAAGGGGGAACAGAATACATCGGAGCCAGCTTGGGGCTAACGGTGGTGATACATAATGTTACTTTCCCCACCGCTTTCTCTGGAACGCCAAGTGTGATCTGCACGGCATCTGCAGAAGTAGGAACTATCTACGATGACTCGTTCAATGTTACCACCAGACAAGTTTCCAATACAGGTTTCACCATGATCGTCAACCGAGTAGATGGATCAACTTGGGGACAAAATATATCGGTGCACTGGATGGCTTTTGAATAACCAATGCCTTTGAAGTGATTCCCCAACTACCATTAGTTAATCTTATCGGATGCTTTAAACATTTTGTTAATGCCATACAATTGAATCAACATCGAAACAATAAATGTGAGTACAATGATTTTTTGAGCAACTACTTGCAGAATCAAGTCCGATTCTTTGTATAACAATCCAGGACCTATTCTAGGACCAAGAAATATTATCCCTAAATAAATCGCCAGAATCAAGAAAAAGATGAGATAGCCTAACGCATATTTGTTTGTTAAATGCCGCGAATGAAATACGGCCAAAACATGTACCATAGAAAGAACCCAAAGAGTAAGAAACGCCCCATGAGCGCAAAATACATGAGCTAGAAAATGCAAGTCATGTTGAATAAGGCCCACACCTGCGAACAATAAGCCCGTTACCATACCTAGTGGCCGGGCTAAATTGAAATAATAAATCGTTTTTGCGCTGTCTTTTTTTCGTTCAAAGAAATATTTCAACTTATTGTAGAACAACATAATCGAACAGCCCACTATAATGAGGGATGCATTAAACAGTAGCATGGACAGCGTATTGTCGATTTTTACTGCACCCTTTAATTCATCAGGACTAGTTGTAAAAGCACCTAATTCACTAAAAAAATTGTGCGTAAAAGAATAATAATCCGATTGAAAACCAATTATTGATTTTTCGGATCCTGGAAAATAATAGATAGCAACAGCATTAAAAATAAAAAAGAATATTATTGCTAAAAATGGAAATTGAACTAAGGCGAACTTATGTCTTTTATTCATGTGCTAAAGATAGAATAGTGATCTGAATTAAATGAGCTTTCAACTTCTATTTGATTCGTTTGTACAAAAGAACAACATGTGAAAATTTGCGATAACGTGCTATTTATTTTCTTTAAAACAAGAACGGGGTTAAACCTAATATGCCCAGGGCACTCAAAGCTACAGATCTGCTTATTGGGCATATTTAGAAACTGAATTTGACTCCCTGGAAAAAGACTTGTTACCTTTAAGTTGTGAAAGACATTGAAACATTTGATGATATTAAACGACTCGTAGATACATTCTACCAAAGGATTCAAAAAGACCAACTTATTGGACCCATATTTAATACGGTGATTCAAGACAGATGGCCCGAACATCTTGAAAAAATGTATCGGTTTTGGCAATCTATATTGCTGAATGAACCCCGTTATTCGGGTAAACCTTTTCCTCCTCATCAGAAGTTAGACATAAACCAAAAGCACTTTGACCATTGGGTTGATTTATTTGAGAAAACAGTTTTTCAATTATTCGAAGGTGAAAATGCGAATGAAGCGATAAAAAGAGCCAAGCTAATGGGTGCTTTATTTGGTGCAAAGCACAAACATTTACGGGACAAATAAATACTATTTAAAAGGCCTTTCAGGAAAAATAAATCGAACTTTTTCGCGGGCAATTGAAAAAGTCGCCGGGCACGTTCCAAAATATTCTCCATCTGTTTCAATGTGACATCTTCCATTCTCAATATTAACAGAAAAAATGCCTCCATGGTGATACGTCACTTCTGGGTGAGCAATTTTAATCCCCTTCTTTAAATTTCTCAGATTCAAAAAATAAGTGCCTAATTTCACATCTCCGATAAGGCAGCAATGCAATTGACCGTCGTCAATTTGTGCATCAGGCTGAATCATTAGACCATTTGCGAATGTTGTACTATTACAAAATGCCGCAGTCATTAATGGTGTCTTCCTTTCCAAAGAATTACCGGTAACTATCCCAAGTGCTTTTTTCATTTGAAAAAACCCTAGTAATATTGATCTCGGGTATTTAAATGGGCCATTAATGTGATTGATTGTTTGTGCCACATAACCACCAAGCCCTGCGCTTGAAATATTAATGAAATACCTAGATGCATCATCATTCTTAACAATACCCACATCTATATTTTTCACATTGTGAGCACGAAGCATCTTTGCGAATTGTTTAGGATTTTGTCCGATGCCATTTGCAGTAGCGAAATCATTGCCATTACCAAAAGGAAAAACACCCAGTACAGGTCTCGATTCCCTTTTAAGAACCCCATTAACTACTTCATTCAAGGTGCCATCTCCACCAACTGCTATAATGCAATCAGCTTCAATATTGGTAGCAAGCTCCAAAGCGTTTCCTTTTGTTGATGTCAAAAAAATATCGGACTCATAATCCTCTTTTAATAATTCAATTAATTGATAACAATTTTTTGAAATACCTTTTTTCCCGTTTACTACAAACCCAATTTTTTTCATAAAAAAATCCCACCATCCTGAAGGACAATGGGATTAAATTAAGCTTTAAATTTATTATACCAAACCTTGGTCAATCATTGCGTCGGCAACTTTGACAAATCCAGCAATATTAGCACCTTTTACATAGTCAACATAGCCATTGTCTGAACCGTAATTTACACACGCTTCATGAATTGAAACCATAATGCCATGCAGCTTCTCATCTACTTCTTCTCTGGTCCAAGATAACCTTAAAGAATTTTGAGACATTTCTAATCCAGAAGTAGCAACTCCACCCGCATTTGAAGCTTTTCCTGGCGAGAAAAGTACTCTTGCTTCATGAAATAATTCTATTGCTTCAGGCGTTGAAGGCATGTTAGCTCCTTCAGCAATAGTCGTACAACCATTTGCCAATAGGACTTTCGCTTCGTCTCCATTTAATTCATTTTGAGTTGCACATGGTATAGCTACATCACATTTCACACTCCATGGTCGCTGACCTTCATTGAAAGTTGCATCCGCATAATGGTCTGCATATTCTTTTATCCTGCCTCTTCTGTTATTCTTTAGGTCCATTATCCAGGCCAGTTTTTCAGAATCAATTCCAGAAGGGTCATGAATGAAGCCTTTAGAATCTGAAAGTGTTACCACTTTTGCTCCAAGTTGTGTTGCTTTTTCACATGCATATTGAGCAACATTACCCGATCCAGAAATAACAACCGTTTTGCCTTTGAAAGAATCTCCCTTTGTCTTGAGCATCTCTTGAGCAAAATAAACGGTTCCATACCCAGTAGCCTCTGGACGAATCAGTGACCCCCCCCAATTTCTACCTTTTCCTGTAAGAACTCCTGTAAATTCATTTCTCAAGCGTTTGTATTGACCAAACATGTAACCGATCTCTCTCCCACCAACACCAATATCACCAGCAGGTACATCCGTATCTGGTCCAATATGCCTTTGCAGCTCTGTCATAAAAGATTGGCAGAACTTCATTACTTCGTTATCTGATTTTCCTTTTGGATTAAAATCAGAACCTCCTTTACCGCCGCCCATGGGCAACGTGGTTAAAGAATTCTTAAATATTTGTTCGAAACCTAAGAATTTAAGTATCGAGAGATTCACTGAAGGATGAAATCTTAAGCCCCCTTTATACGGGCCAATGGCTGAATTAAATTCAACTCTATAGCCTCTATTCACTTGCACATTGCCTTTGTCATCCAGCCAAGGAACACGAAACATCAGCGTTCTTTCCGGTTCTACAATACGCTTTAGAATTTTATGCTCCCGATATTTTGGATTACCATCCATGAACGGAATCACTGCTTCTGCAACTTCCTGAACAGCTTGCAAAAACTCTGTTTCGTGCCCGTTTTTTGCCTTTACCTCTTCCATAAAAGAGTCGATTTCAGCTTGATAAGGTGATTCGACAGATTGGTCTATACTAGTCATTTCTTCACAATTAATTTTCTGTGCCGCAAATGTAGCTATTTTTATAAATAATGTGTAATGCTAGAATCAATTATAATAGCTAATACTCTTGACATCCGCAGTATGAAGAAGTTCTTGAACTTTAATACTATTAAAAGAGCCAGATTTTAAAATCGTTTAAATTTGAACATAGGGTTTCGAATGAAAAAATCGAAATGATCGAAGTTATTGCAATTCGTAATGTTTGCCGGACAGCTGGCGCACTAATCCATTAAATTCCATCATTAATAAATCTGTCGAGACCTTAGACATTGGTAATTCCAATTTTGCGGCCACCTCATCAATGCTTGCTGAACTATTTTTTTTAAGCAATTTTATTACGCGTTCTTCAAAATTTGATAAATCACTAAAAAGTGAAGCTTGCCGTACCTTCGGCTTACTTTTTTCCCAGCCCATTAATTGTAAAACATCTTCTGGTGTCTCCATTAAATGGGCTCGACTAGATTTGATAAGAAAATTGCACCCCGCAGATTTCTCGTCGTTTCTTCTACCTGGTAAGGCAAATACATCTCTGTTATAGCTATTAGCCAGATTAGCTGTTATTAATGACCCTCCACGATTAGCGGATTCAATCACAATTGTAGCATCTGATAACCCAGCTACGATTCGATTTCGCCTTGGGAAATTTTCTCTAGTCGGAATTGTTCCAGAAATAAATTCAGAAATCCAACCACCTTGGTCTAAAATACGATTAGCAATGCCCTTGTGTCTATTTGGATAGATGCGATCAAATCCATGTGCCAGCGTGCAATAAGTCGGTAAATTATGCTTAATTGCCGCTTTATGAGCTGCGACATCAATCCCATAAGCTAACCCACTGTGAACTACTACATCTAGTCTAGAGAGTTCTTTTATCAAAAATTCCACGTAATCGAGCCCATAGTTCGTAGCGTCTCTTGTTCCAACAATGCTTATCGATTTATGTCCATTTAATTTGACATTTCCTTTAACAAATAACACAATTGGCGCATCGGCACAGTTCTTTAGGTTATTGGGATAACGCTGATCAGTAATTGCTAATGGAGAAATTCCTTCTTTTACCATATAATCAAGTTCCTTTTCAGCACGATTTATGGCACTCCGACATTGAATTGCTTGCGACAATTTTTGACCATAATTTCTAAGAGAGCATAGTATCCTTGGGTCTTCTTTAAAAAGAGCTTCAGCTGAGCCAAAAAATTCAAGTAGCTCTTTTGCAATTATTGGTCCTACGCCTTCAACTTGAGTTAATGCAATTAAGTATTTAATCTCCGATTCGTTCATTGTTTATAACTCATTGAACACATTCAGAACGTAAACTATTTGAGGCCTTACTTTTGTTTATTGACTAAACCACAAAACATAATCTTGATTGTTGCTGATAGCCTGCGATATGATTCCATTAATAAGGGACTTGAATCAGGATTACCTTACACCGAAAAACACAGCACCAAATTTACTGAAGCAAGATCAGCTGGTTGTTGGACTCTCCCTGCAACGGCCAGTCTTTTTACAGGCTTGTTGCCACATCAACACGGAGCAACTAGCCAGTCTAGAAGACTCAATAATGAAGCCACAACACTGGCAGAAAAATTGAAAGCAGATGGATACAAAACCTATCAAGTAACTGCCAATGTAGCAACGACCGAAATTTTTGGTTTAGATAAAGGGTTTGACGAAGTGCATAAAATCTGGAGTCTAGTACAGCCTAAATTTAAAAAGGTTCTCCGACTAGCAGTATTAGCAGGAAAGCCAAGAGTAAGAAAAATGTTAATGTCGAAAGACAAAATTGTAAACGAATTAGCAGAAGACCTAACTGTTGGCAATTGCTGGGTTCAAAACACCTTTGAAGATTCATTTGAATTAGCCCGCTCGATTATCCAAAAAAATGAAAATAAAAATGAAAAGTCTTTTGTATTCATCAACATGATGGAGGCTCATTTCCCTTATCATATTGGGCCAACTTTCAAGCTGAGTCAAAAAGGATTAAGAAATAAAACAAAAGAAATACAGGGTCTTTACCATATGCTTAACCAAAGCTTTCTTAAAAAAGACAAGCCATATATTCGCCCTGAGGTAGCTGCTATCATAAAAAATCGGCAGCACGAGAGCTGGAAAATTCTTCAAACTAAGCTCGACCAATACATACAAGAATTGCATCAAGATAAAAATAACTTGGTCGTTTTTTGCTCAGATCACGGTGACAATTTCGGAGATCAAGAATGGTTTTATCATTTCTCTAATGTGACGGATGCCGGCAATAAAGTCCCACTTTACTGGTTAGACAACGAATCTAAAAATGCACGGACCATAACAAACCCGGTTTCGTCGCGTTTCATACAAAACAGCATTTTAAAAAAATGCGAACTGCCATATGGTGAAGGCACTTTATTTGAAGAAAATCAAATCAATTTACCTATACTTCAAAGCTATTGGTACAACAACAGTGGCAAAACAATGGACAAATTTATTTACAATCAATTTTGTTTTGTTCAGGACCAAACCAGATATGTTTTTAAAAACAATGATTGGCTTTCAGCACCGATAACCACTAATGAAATAGAGCCTGTTTTCAAACCGCTGTCGATTGGAACAGACCCCATAAACGAATTTGTTTTTGACACAGAACGCAAGGCAATGCTTTTAAAAAATTTAGAAGAATTCAACCATTTTCAAAGAAAATGGTTACCCTGATTTCAGGCAATTTTTCTAATGTATGTCAAGCTCCCATATGAATTGAACCTAAAATGAGGCATGAAACTCCGATTGAGAAAACCGGATTGTAGTAAATTGATAATGCAAATTTTCTATCTTGTATCGTAATTTAACCCTAATCCATGAGAAAACTCTACATTATAATTTTTACGTTTCTTCCGTACGTTTGCGTTGCTCAAATGGGGACATTGAAGGGCAAATTGCTCGATGACTTAGGATACGAGCTCATCGGCTGCGATATTTATCTGGATGATAAAATGGTTGCTACTTCAAATAATTCAGGAGAATATACCATTGAAGCCGCGCCAGGAACCCACAAAGTTACTTTTAAAGCATTTGGTTTCGACGACGTATCAGAAGAAATTGAATTTGCAAGTGGTGTAACCATTACGAAAGACGTTACCTACAAAGAAGATAAAAACCTTATTGATGAAGTGGTCGTTTCTGCCGGTAAATTTGAACAGAAAATAAGTGAGATTACTGTTTCGATGGCTATACTCAAACCCAATCTGAT
>CAJQPO010000106.1 GCA_905480225.1 uncultured Flavobacteriales bacterium
ATTCCGGACAGCGTTAGGTATGGGATACATGTTCTCAGATAAGATTGGAATTAACATTGAAGCAGGATTTGGGGGCGGTGCACTCTTAAATGCAGGCTTAACTATTGCTTTGTAGTCTTGCGAATAAGAATATTTTCGAAGAGCTAATCGGTAATGATTAGCTCTTTTTTTGTTACCATAAATAGGTTGAAAAAATTATATTCGAAAATAGAAATAACTCAAACTCCTGAATAGATTGCATTCGCCGCAAAATTTAAGTTGTTAAAAATTTAATTAAGAACCTGTGCTTGCACGGGTTCTTTTTTGTTTAATGGGTAACGTCAGGGAGTAACCAACTTGATTTTGGCTAAATAAGCATCCCAATCCCAAACATAATTACGCATGATGTCATCGAGTCGTTTCAACAAGATAGGGTTTGGCGCTTTCATTTCACGAAAATATTCATCCTGAAATTGTGCAAGATTGTATTTGTAAAATACCGTTTTGGACATGCCATACAACACATTATTAGAGGGGTGATTTATACGCCACATAAAATCTTCGTAGTTTTCTATGTGACCTTTAAACTCGTCGTATGTGGTGCCAAATACCTTAGCTAATTTTCGAACGATACACTTTCTTAGTAGCTGTTCTTCAGCAGTGCTGAAATATCTGGAAAGAAAATTCAGATTTCCAACAATTACCACCATTAGAAAACGGTCAGAATCAGTAGATGAAAAATGGGGTATAGATTCAAACTCAGGATCTGATTTCAATAAGTCAGCAACGTCTTCGAAACTGTCATCAACAGAAGTAATAAGATTATTGACAAACACATTGGCCAAAGTATCTTCCGTGTACTTCTTCTTCCTGAACAACGTTTGTAACATGGTATATGTTAAGTGTATGGTATCAAAAATAAAAACTGACACGGTATTACCGGCTGTGCTTCATTTGTGATTATTCACAAAGTTATTAACTGTTACTACGATTCGGTGGTCATCTGAATTCAAAGAATAATACCATTTAAAGAAAAAATACGCCACAGGTGTATTGTGCACATATAGTTCTAAATGAACCATTAAATTAGATTAAAATTAACGAGCCTTATGAAATGGAGACCTTATCTGTTAGTGTTTCTCTTTTTACTTATTCTTATTGTAATTGGGATAGCCTATTATTCTGGAAAATCTCAAGGTTTAGCACTTGAAAGAGAAAATGTAGCAATAGATACGACGATTATTCCAGCAACTGATACTCAGGTAAAATTAAAATTTGTTAACACGGAAACCGTAAAATTGCAAACCTATGCTAGTGAAATTGAGGCGTTAGGTAGAGTTAATTCTACTCAGGCAATTAGCGTTATGGCGGAAGTACAAGGGATACTTCTATCTGGTAATTTACCACTGAAGAAAGGTACTTCATTTACAAAGGGCCAGGTTCTGTTCGGTGTTAATAGCAATGATGCATCGCTTTTAATTGCGGCAAGGAAGAGTAATTTTCTTACTCTTTTAGCAAACATTCTCCCAGACATAAAAGTGGATTACCCTAATCATTATGAAGTCTGGAATATGTTTTTCGATAATATCGACATGGAAAGACCGTTACCGCCTATTCCCCCTTTGGTCAGTGCAAAGTTAAAAACATTATTAGCTACCAGAAATGTGCTAAGTGAATATTACAGCATAAGGGCTGATCAAGTACGGTTGTCAAAATATACAATAACTGCTCCTTTTAGTGGTACAATTGTGGATGCATTTACGGATGTTGGTGCCATTGTGAATCCAGGCAGTCCTGTAATCAACATTATCAATAATAGTGCATTGGAAGTAGAATGTCAGGTTAAAATGGACGAGGCCAAATTGGTTAAAATAGGCGCAAAGACGATTTTGACAGATGATCAAGATAATTCGTGGTTGGGGAAGGTGAGAAGAAAGGGGCAATACCTTAACCCAAATACCCAATCTGTGCCAGTTTTCGTAGAACTCGTTTCAACTGAAAATGAAGTTTTTAATGGCATGTATTTACTGTCTTCTATTGACGGTGATTCTATTCCTAATGTTTTTGAAATTCCAAGAAGTGCATTATTAGGAAATAGTGCGGAAGTTTATGTTGTTAGAGATTCCATTTTAATTAGACAAAATGTAGATGTAGTTTTATTAAGAGGTGAGAAGGCTTTAATCGGCGGTGTGGATAGTGGTGAAGCTATTGTAATTGAGCCACTGGTGAACCCTAAAGACAACATGAAAGTAGCTACAATAGAGAAATAAGGATGAGAAAATTTATTTCATTTTTCATTAAGTACCCGATTTGGTCTAATGCCATCATTATCGTTATTCTAGGCTTTGGATTATTAAGCATGTTTACGATGCGTCACTCGTTCTTCCCAGAAATGGAAAGTAACCGATTAAGTATCATGGTAGCGTATCCAGGTGCTTCACCGCAAGAGATGGAAGAGGGGGTTACCACTAAGCTAGAAGAAGCATTAAAGACCATTTCGGGAATAGAAGAAATCACATCAACTTCCACCGAAAATTTCTCTACCATCTATGTCGAATGTTACACGGATGAAGACATCGATGAGATGCTAACTAAAGTTAAAAATGCGGTGGATGGTGTAAATGGATTACCCATTGCATCGGAGCAACCGTTAGTTATTAAAAATGAAGCTGGAAGAATGAGTATGGCTTCGTTTATCTCCTTGTCAGGTCCAGATGATTTAGATGTTTTGAAAGAAGTAGGGGATAAAGTGGAAAGAGACTTTCTTAACTCCAGTGTTATTTCTGATCTTCAAAAATTTGGCTATCCAGATAAAGAAATTGTCGTTGAAATAAGGGAGTCTGACTTGCAACGGTATAATTTATCATTCAATCAAGTGGTTCTTGCTATTAACTCAAATAATCTTGATTTTTCCGGTGGTACGATAAAAACGGATGCTGAGGAGTTATTTATTCGTGCAATGAATCGTTCTTCAGATCCGAAGGATATTGAAGACATTGTCATATTTGCCCAGCCCGATGGAAATAAGGTGAAGATTAGAGATGTGGCAAATGTATCTCTAGATTTCGCTGAGGTGACTGTTAAATCTTATGTTAACAGTAAAAGAAGCGTTACCTACTTGATTAACAAGCTGCCAAATGATGATCTCTCAAAAATTGCTGAGTTTACCGAGAATTATGTGCGTGATTTCAACTTAAATAATGAAGATTTCGAAATGAAAATCATGTTCCAGTTTTCGGACATGTTAGACGATCGAATCGATTTATTAGGTGTTAATTTATTTTTTGGCTTGCTTTTAGTAGTTTTCGTTTTAAGTCTGTTTTTAAGAATAAGATTGTCGCTTTGGGTTGCTTTTGGAATTCCTTTCTCCTTTATTGGGATGTTTGCTTTTGGAGCAGTTTACGGTATGACGATTAACATGATTTCTCTTTTTGGAATGATTATGGTGATTGGAATTCTTGTTGATGACGGAATTGTAATAGCTGAAAATATTTATGCTCATTATGAACGTGGAAAAACACCAATGAAAGCGGCATTAGATGGAACTTTAGAAGTGATGTCTTCCGTTTTTACTTCAGTGATAACCACAATAGTTGCATTTGGATTTTTGTTTTTTGTTGAAGGCCGTATGGCATTTATGGCTGAAATGGCATTTGCGGTTGTCGCGTGTTTATTGCTTTCTCTGGTTGAAGCATTTTTAATATTACCTGCCCACCTTTCGCATAACTGGGTATTAAGTAACGAGTCCAGAACAAAAAGTAAAGGCATTCGGTTTAGACTGGAAAAAGGGATTGATTGGTTAAGGGATGGATATGCTTATTTGTTGAGGGGTATTATTAAGCGGTATAGAGCATGGGTATTTTTTCCTTTAGTATTTATTCTGTTTACTGTCTTTCTTCAGGCGAAAGGGTATATCGGTTGGACATGGTTTGAAAACCCTCCCTTTGATTCCATCACATTGGCTGCAGCTTTTAAACCCGGAGAGACGGCTGGTCAAACAGAGGATTTTTTATGGTATGCACAAGGAAAAATAGATTCCTTAGGAGTTCTATTAGAGCAAGAGTTGGATGAAAAAGTGATTACTTATGTTTCTCTTACAGTAGGTAATGCATCCAGTTTGGGAGAAATAGGGCCGCACGCAGGATTGATTCGTGTTTCTACGGAATCTTCTGATAACATTGATACGAGATCAATTGCTAATAGAATTAAAGCATGTATTTCTGAAGATTGGCAAAACAGGTTAGAAAAGTTTTCTGTTGGTGGAGAAGAGCAATTTGGAAAACCGATATCCATTTCTATAACCTCTGAAGATGCATTTGTTTTGTCTGATTGCGCGAGATGGTTAACGAATGAGTTAGAAAATATAGGTGGATTAAATGATGTAATTGATAATTCTGGCATCGGAAATAGAGAGCTGCAAGTCTCGCTAAAACCTAAAGCCAGATTGTTAGGCTTAACGCTAAACGACGTTTTGGGACAAATCCGGCAAGGGTTTTTTGGTGCGGAAGCACAACGGTTAATTCTGGGTCGAGACGAGATTAAAGTATGGGTTCGTTATCCAAAGTCAGGAAGGAGTTCGCTCTCTAACATTGACAATGTGCGTATTAAAACAAATACGGGGCAAAGTTTTCCTTTTTATGAATTGGCAGAATACACGATTAAACGAGGTAAAGTAGAAATCAACCATTTAGATGGGCGTCAAGAAATTGAAATATCTGCTGATGTAACAGATATGACTAAAGTGGGTGATTACAGTAGTAAAATATATTCGGAAATCGTTCCTCAGATTGCTGAAAAATTCCCAGATGTGAAAGTGAGTATGCGTGGACAATCGGAAGAAGGAATGGAAAGTGTCTATTGGTTTATGATTGCATTTGTTGCAGCAATCATTATGATGATGATCATCTTATCCTTGAATTTCAAGTCCTTTTATCAGGCTCGGCTTATTCTTATGGTAATTCCGGTTGGTTTTTATGGAGCGATTATGGGGCACGGGATAGAAGGCTTTAATTTTTCAACCTTAGGACTGTTTGGTGTCATTGCTCTTGCAGGTGTTTTAGTAAATGATTCAGTGGTGATGTTGGATACCTATAATCGATTTTTACGACAGGGAATGGATGTTAAAAAAGCAGCTTATGAATGTGGTAAACAGCGATTCAGACCGGTGATATTAACCACCATAACTACAGTTGCAGGTTTATATCCATTGATTTTGGAGAGCAGTTTTCAAGCCCAGTTTTTGGTGCCGATGGCGATTACAATTGCCTATGGTGTGCTTTTTGGAACACTGATATTGATTTTCTTTTTTCCCGCACTCATTTTGTTTTTTGCAGATATGAAAAGATCTAGATGGTGGCTTTGGCGAGGAGGGAAATACCCACCAGCTAGAATTGAGGTGGAGCCTGTGTCTAAAATCATGAAAAGAGAACAGCTAATGGCAGATTTTGATGTCATCAATCCGAGAATGTCTCCAACAGAAAAAACAATAAATATAGAATGACATGCTTAAATTAATGTTAACTATTTTTTTACTGTCTGCGAGTGTTTTGGCTTTTGCACAGAATAGTTTGACGCTTAAAAATGCGATTGAAGTTGCTTTGCAAAATAATTTTCAAATTCAGATTACTCAATTACAATCTGCACAGGCAAAAATTAACAATACCTGGGGGCAAGCTGGAAGATATCCATCGATATCATTGGCGATGTCTCAAGGAAATAATATCTCAGATCAAAGTAAAAATCCGACATCGTTTATTCAAGCTTTATTAATTTCAAACTCTGTTCAGGGTGGCCTAGACCTGAATTGGACCTTATTCAATGGCTTTGCGGTTAAAGCAAATAAGAATCGACTTGCCCAAGTCCAAGAACAATCAGAAGGGAATGCAGCAGTCGTTATTGAAAATACGATTCAGGCACTTATCCTAAGTTACTATAATGTTCAAATTCAGGAATCTAAATTAGAGTTGCTCCGAGATGTGCTGCAAACGTCAAAGAATAAATATGATTACAATAAGCTTAAAACAGAAATTGGTACAAGCGTATCTTCAGATTTACTGCAATTCCAAAATCAAGTACTAATTGACTCTGCTAGCTTGATGTTACAAGAGATAGCCCATAGAAATGCTCGAAGAAATTTGAATATTATTATGGGAGCTGAATCGGAGCAAAATTATGAGTTAGCAGATGTTTTGATGGATGACTTTCCAAGTTATGATTATTCAGATTTACAGAGTAAAATGGAGTCCAATAATCAAAACATAAAGAACCAATACATTAATGAGGAAATTTTCCGGCAAGATGTACTGATTGCGAAGTCTAGTATGTTCCCTGTTATTTCTTTTAATGCTGGAGCTTCAGGAAATTCAAGTTCTTACCGAATTGCTGATTTCCCGTCTCAGCAAGGGGCGAACCTTAATTATTACGGTAATTTTTCTTTATCCTTCAATGTATTTAATGGTGGTAGAGTGAAAAGAGCTATTCAAAGTGCAGATATTCAAACAAAAATAAATGGATTACAGATTACAGAATTAAAACAAACCTTGAATCGAGATTTAATTCGGGCACACGAGCTCTATGAAATGCGCAAAAAGGTCTATGCGCTTAATACAGAATCGGCCAGTGTCGCGCTGAAGAATCTAGAAATTGCTCAAGAAAAATACGATAGGGGAATTATTAACTCTTTTAATTTTCGCGATATCAATATTACTTACTTGAATACAGGAATTGCTAGTTTGGAGTCATTGTATAATCTTGTTGATGCGAAAACAGATTTGATTAGACTCACGGGCGGTCTCCTGCAAGAATCAGCTTCAGAGTGACGTTTGGCATGTCTTAGCGTTCTTCTCTTGCCCCTCAGTAAATAGAGTATTTGATGATTTTATCCTGAAATCAACCTGAAATAAATCAAAAAAAGGTATGCATGCATAACAAATATTTATATATTTGGTTGAGTTTGAAAAAGGATAATTAGTGGAAAAGACGATTAAATTAGATGAGGCAATCGATTTTCAAGTGCGCTGGGCTTGGTATAAGATTATCAAAATGTACAACACCGAAGCGAGTAATTATGGACTTTCTATGGCCATAGGTCAAGTGCTATTAAATATTGATAAGGATGGTACTCCCTCCACAAAGTTAGGCCCGAAAATGGGGATGGAGCCTAGAAGTCTGACTAGAATGCTGAAATCTCTGGAAGGTAAAGGGCTAATTGTCAAAAGAGCGGATAAACTTGATAAACGAATGGTTCGGGTTTTTCTTACGAAAGAAGGGGAAGTAAAACGAAAACTATCTAGAGATACAGTACTACATTTTAACAAGTTTATGCGCGAAAATATTTCAAAAACGAAAATGAAAAACTTTTTTGAAGTCTTGTCGAAAATGAATGAGTTGATTGATAATAACGACATTTATAAGAAGTAATAGTTTAAAGGAATGAAAAGAAACATTAGAAAAGTCGCCGTTTTAGGTTCTGGGGTTATGGGCTCAGGAATTGCTTGTCATATGGCCAATGTAGGATGTGAAGTATTACTACTTGATATTGTGCCCAAAGAGGCCGAAGGCTCTGACAACAAAAGTGAAAGAAACGCATTAGTAAACGGTGCGTTAAAAGCGGCAATGAAATCAAGACCTGCACCTCTTTACACCAAAAAGTTTGCATCTAGAATTGTTACAGGAAACATGACCGACGACATGCATAAAATTGCAGATTGCGATTGGATCATTGAAGTTGTAGTGGAACGATTGGACATCAAGAAAATTGTTTTTGATGAGGTGGAAAAATACAGGAAGGCGGGAACCTTAATTACTTCGAATACGTCAGGAATTCCCATTAATATGATGATTGAAGGACGTAGTGCTGATTTTCAAAAGCACTTTTGCGGCACTCATTTTTTTAACCCACCTCGCTATTTAAAGTTGTTGGAAATCATACCAACACCTCAGACAGATACAAGTGTCGTTGACTTTTTCATGGATTATGGGGCAAGAATATTAGGAAAGACAATGGTTCTGTGTAAAGATACACCTGCATTTATTGCTAATCGGGTTGGTGTATACGCGATACAAGATCTTTTTCATACAGTGAGTAAAATGGGACTCACGGTTGAGGAGGTAGATAAATTAACTGGTCCCGTTATGGGGCGTCCAAAATCTGCAACATTTAGAACTTGTGATGTTGTTGGTTTGGATACGCTGGTGCACGTTGCTAATGGAGTGAGGGACAATTGTCCTGAAGATGAACGTAGAGAAGTTTTTCAAATTCCAGCTTACGTATCGAAAATGGTTGAAAATGGATGGTTGGGTTCCAAAACCAAACAAGGATTTTTTAAAAAATCGGTTAATACTGAGGGAAAAAAAGAAATCCAGGTTTTGGATTTGGAAACCATGGAATATAGGACTCAGAATAGAGTGAGTTTTGCTACGCTTAAGGCCGCTAAATTAGAAGATGATTTATTGAAAAGAACAAAGATTCTTTTTGCTGGTAAAGATAAAGCTGGAGAATTTTATCAATCTGTATTTTCAGGAATATTCCAGTATGTGACTAATCGAATCCCTGAAATTTCCGACGAATTATATCGAATTGATGATGCGTTGAAAGCAGGCTTTGGTTGGCAATTGGGTCCTTTTGAAACTTGGGATTGTATTGGTTTGGAAAAGGCACTCAAGGTAATGGAAGAGTTGGATCGCAAACCTGCTCAGTTTGTTTATGATATGATTGCTGATGGCGTTACGTCTTTCTATAAATTGGAAGATGGTGCTAGAAAATATTACGATGTTGCTGAAAAGTGCTACAAAGTAATTCCAGGAACGGAAGAAATTTTATCCTTAGCTAATGTAAGAGAAACAGAAACCATTTGGAGTAATGCCGATGCCCACATTATTCATTTAGGAGATGGAATTATTAATGTAGAGTTCCATACCAAAATGAATACGATTGGTGGGGGTGTTTTGCAAGCACTTAATAAGGCAATTGATTTGGCAGAAACTGGCGAATGGAATGGTGTTGTCATTTCGAATGAAGGTGAAAACTTTTCTGCTGGCGCGAACGTTGGGATGATCTTCATGATGGCCGTTGAACAAGAATTCGATGAGTTAGATTTTGCGGTCCGAGCATTCCAAAATACAATGATGCGTTTGAGGTATTCATCCATTCCTGTAATTGCAGCACCTCATGGCCTTGCACTTGGCGGTGGATGCGAAATTTGTTTACATGCAGATAAGGTAATTGCACATGCCGAAACTTATACTGGCTTAGTAGAATTTGGTGTTGGTTTGATTCCTGGAGGTGGT
>CAJQPO010000107.1 GCA_905480225.1 uncultured Flavobacteriales bacterium
TAGCTTCTATTTCAATCAGATACGTTGGTGCTGACGGTCAGGACTTTAATGTTAACTCTAAAAAATGTAGCGGTTTAATCGCGGCTATCACTGGTGCGAACACTGGAGATGAGTTTACTATTAATGCATCTGACGGTGGTCTTAGCTACTTTAAAAACCACACTTACTTCGAATTAGTAGGTAGTGAATATGGTAGCATTAAAGTACCTACTAACTGTCACTGTAACGCTCAAGGTCAAAGATTCTTCCCTTTTGAAGTAATCGGATGGACAGATACTGAAGGTAATACTTGCCCGATTGAGCCTCCTTGTGAAGACTTAACTGTTTCAATTACTACAGATAACTTTGGTAGTGAAACGTCTTTCCAATTAGAGAACATGACTACAGGTACAATCTTGTTGAGTGCTCCTACTTTTTCACTTCCTAGTGGAACAACTACGGTGCAGTCTGCTGGATGTGTAAGCGTTAACGATTGCTACGAAATGAGAATTGCGGATAGCTTCGGTGACGGTATCTGCTGCTCTTGGGGCGCTGGTAACTACTCTGTTTCTCTTGGTAGTACAGTAGTGAGCTCTCCTACAGGTGGTGCTTTCGGTTCTTCTGAAATTGTTGAAATAGGATCTTGTGGCGCTGCCAAGTCTGGTTCTATCAACGAAGAAGATGAAGACGATAAGATGAGTGCGGGTATTGAGAACGCTTCGCTTTCTACATATCCAAACCCACTTGAAAACAATTCAACGTTTGACTTCGCTATCCCGGCTACTGAAAATGTAGTACTGGAAGTAATCAACATGAATGGTGATAAAGTTGGTGTATTATTCTCAGGTGTTGTTGAAGGCGGTATTGCTAAGAAAGTAAACTTTGATGCTTCAGAGCTATCAAGTGGTATTTACTTCGTACAGCTTACTACTCCAACTCAATTCCTTAAAGAGAAAATTGTTATCATTAAATAATTATAGAATTATAACAATTGTGTAATTTAAAGCCCTCCACACTTGTGGAGGGCTTTTTTTATTTTTAAATTCTTTTATGTCCCAAATTTTTGTCCTAATAAAATATAGTGCCTTGGCATTAATTTCAATTTCGTTCCTGCCTGAAACATACGGGCAGTGCCTATTAATTAATGAACTTCAAGCCGCTAATAAACACACCATTGCCGACGGGTTTGGTGAAAATGAAGACTGGATCGAGCTCTTCAATTGTGGAGATACACCCATCAACATCGGCGGAATGTATTTCAGTGATAATCCTGATATTCCAAATAAGCATCAAATTCCAAAAAATAAGGGGGCCTGGACAACCATTGCTCCAAAAGACAGGATGTTGCTTTGGGTAGATAGCGACGACGAACAGGGCTCACGACATTTATCCTTTCGACTAGACGATGAAGGAGGTACAATTGCCGTATATAACTCTGAGATGATCCTATTGGATCGAGTTGATTACAAGCAGCAATCGAGAGATAAGTCATTTGGCAGAAAACACGACGGTTCAGAGGAATTCTACCATTTTGACACACCTACACCCAAAACACCAAATATTAGCGGAGTTGCCTTGTTGCCCGATAGTGTTACACCTTTATTCTCGGAACAGAGTGGGTTTTACAAAGACAAACTAAGCCTTGCCCTTACCAACAAATATGGTGGCTCTATTTACTATACAACCAACGGCGCAGAACCAGACACCACATCGGGAATTAAATATACCGAAGAGATAGCAATTGATTCCACCTGCATTATTAGGGCTAGAATAATTAAAAAAAATACCGTTCCAGGTAAAATAGGCACACAAACTTATTTTATTAACGAATCGTCGACTTTACCTGTTGTTTCCTCGACTGCTGACCCCAAAGACTTATGGGATAAGTCTAAAGGTATCTATCATAAATACAAAAAAAGAGGTTGGGAAAGACCTGGAAATGTGGAGTATTTTGACCTGAATAAAGAAGGTGTTCATTTTTCTGCCTTTAAAAACGAAATAAGCATGAGAATTGCTGGAAAAACAAGTAGAAGGCAACCAAAAAAATCTTTCTCTTTATTTACAAAAGATTCTTATGGTTATCCCAGAATTAACTATAAAATTTTCGACGATAAACCTATTTCCAGCTTTGGCAGTATCTGGCTCAGAGCTGATGCTACATCAGGCAGAAATGTTCCAGAACTGTGGGTCGGGGAAAGGTTCAAAAATGAATTGCTTTACGAAGTCAATAAAGAAATGGGAAGCACTGTTGATATGCAGGCTTACCAGCCTGTTCAATTATTTTTAAATGGTGAATATTGGGGATTATACAACTTAATGGAAAGAAAAGGTGCTGATTTTATTGAAAATAATCACGGCTACAATGATGTAGATATTATTACTGGCGAATACGAGCAGTTGGTATCTGGAAAAGCGCGCTGGTACGATAGCTTGACATTTTACATTAGCCTTAACGACATTACACAAGACTCTGTCTATGCAGAGGTATCGAAAAAAATGAGTATTGAAAACTACATCGATTATTGGATTTATGAAGTCTATTCAAGCGCACATGACAATAGAGTAAATATTCGTTATTGGAGACCTAAGGGCAAAAATCAGAAATGGAGATGGATCAGTTACGATCAGGATTCATGGCATCGGTATGATGAAAACACGCTGAAACGACACCTTAAAAAAGAGCCCGTATTCCTATTCAACAGATTAATGAAAAATAAAACTTTCAGAGTGCTTTGGGCCAATAGAATGTGTGATTATTTAAACTCGACATTATCTGAAGATAATGCCATCAGGCTTATCGATGAAATTACAGGTAGAATCGAAAAAGAAGTGCCTCGTGAGAAAGAGCGATGGCAAGACACGATGTTATATGTGCCAAAAAACATGAGAATCGATTGGTTTAAAGAATATGCAGTCCAGAGGCCTTGCCAAATAAGAGATCACATAATTGATTACTACAATATTAACGGCAACGAGAAAAAAGTAAAATTAAACATTTCAAATGGCCTAGGAACAATCCAAATCAGCACATTAACTATTGACTCTTTTCCTTGGGAAGGATACTATATAGAAAGCATTCCCGTTACCATTACCGCCATACCTGAAGAAGGATATAAATTTGTTGGCTGGAAAAACAAAAATTTGCCAAAATCAATCACCATAACTTCCAATCTTGAGGAACAAACTGATTTCACCGCAATATTCAAGAAGAAAAAAAGTAATCAAAGAAAAAAATGAGGTTGGAAATGAAGCAGTTACTCCGTGATTTTCTTTACAAATTCACTACTATTTGCAACTATTTCCACTTGACTAGGAACACAATCTACGACTTGTGATGCTTGAATTCCAGATAAAATGATTCGGGTAGTGGGAAAATCTTTGATTATTCGTTCCATATAGGAAGCAAGTTTTTTCTGTGAAATTGTCTGCACAAAAGAAACCAACACGACATCAGGTTCTTTACTTTTTATTGCCCATTGCGCCGCATCATATGGTGTAGATTGACCCAAATAGATTAGTTTAAAGCCCTTGCTCACAGCCAAATAAGAGTAGTACAACAGTCCTAACTCGTGCCATTCTCCCTCGGGAAGATATGCGATTAGGGTTTTGTCTTCCGTTAAGCGGCTTTTAAAACTATCCAGAGAAACAATTAATTTTTGCCGAATCAGATTGGAAATAAAATGCTCCTGAGCCGGATTAATTGAGCCTAGATGCCACAGCGACCCCAACCTTTCAAAAAAAGCATACATCAGCCTTTCAAAAGTCTTTTCAAACCCAACGCTTTTAATATTAATCTCTAGTGTATCTTCAAAACTTTGTTCATCTAGGCAAATCGCCGCCGTAACTAGCTTCTCTATTTGAAACTCAATGTCATCGGGATTCTGAGATAAGCTTAGCACTTGAGCAGACAACTCTTCATCAGATAGCGTTACCAACCTTGAAATTTTCACACCTCTAGAATTCAAGGCTCCATAAGTGATTATTTTTCTCAAATCTTCCTGACAATATTCCCGGATATTAGTACCTGTTCGTGTAGGGCTAAACACGTTATACCTTTTCTCCCAAATACGGATGGTGTGGGCTTTTATACCAGAGATTCGTTCTAAATCCTTTATGTTGTATGTATCTCTCACAATGCTTAAACAAACTTAGACATATTTTGTTCCAAAATCGTTCTGTATCGATGATTTACTGATAATTAGAATCACATCACGAATCAACAAAATCGATAAATAAGCCAATATTGCTTACTTTCTGTTAATTTGCATCTAATTGAATAAGGCAGAAGACAAAATACAATTAATCCTTACTTCTCTCCCTCAAAAGCCAGGCGTATATCAACACCTGAATTCAGAAGGAACAACACTTTACGTCGGCAAAGCGAAGAACTTAAAAAAACGCGTTTCTAGTTATTTTCAAAAAGAACATAAATCAGGAAAAACAAGAGTTCTTGTCAAGCAGATTACAGACATTAAATACATAGTCGTGGAAAATGATTTCGACGCGCTTTTACTGGAGAACGGATTGATTAAGAAGCTTCAACCAAAATACAACATTCAACTAAAAGATGATAAGACATATCCTTGGATTAAGATAACGGCAGAAAGATTCCCTCGATTAATCTCAACTCGAAATGTCAATCACGGAGACGGTAAATACTTCGGTCCCTATGCCTCAGTCAAGATGATGCACACATTGATTGACTTAATTCGGCAATTATACCCATTAAGAACCTGTAAATACAATCTGTCTTTTGAAAATGTTGAATCCCAAAAATACAAGGTTTGTCTTGAGTATCATTTAGGCAATTGCAAGGCTCCTTGCGTCGGGTCAGAAACGGAAGAGGAATACTCCAAACACATGGTCGCAACTCAGTCAATTTTAAGGGGCAATGTTTCAAGCGTACTCACAGACTTACAATTATCAATGAAAAATGCATCGGCTAATTTAAATTTTGAAAAAGCCCATGTTATCAACGAAAAAATCAACCTTTTAAAACGATATCAAGCCAAGTCTACAGTTGTTAATCCTTCGATTAGAAACAGTGATGTCTTTACCATTATGGCTGATGTTCAGGGAGCATTTGTAAATTACCTTAAAGTCCACAACGGAGTCATTATACACGGGCATAGTTTTGAACTCAAAAAGAAACTAGACGAGTCTGAACAAGATTTATTAGAATTTGCAATCATAGATTTACGAAGTCGACTGAAAAGCGACTCACGTGAAATTTACACCAACATTCCGGTGCGCATTTCTATTGAATCTGTCACTTTCCACTGCCCTCAAAAAGGCGGAAAAAAAGCATTGATCGATCTTTCATTAAAAAATGCGAATTATTACCGGTTAGATCGTTTAAAAAATCAAAAACTAACTTCTCCAGAAAAACATACAGAACGTATTTTAGAAACTATTCAAAATGATTTGCGCTTAAAAGACCTGCCTGTACACATAGAATGTTTTGACAATTCTAATTTCCAGGGAACAAATGCAGTTGCTGCATGTGTTGTGTTCAAAAATGGAAAACCTGCCAAAAAAGATTATAGACACTTTAATATTAAAACAGTTGATGGTCCTGATGATTTTGGCAGCATGGAAGAAGTTGTCTTTAGGCGATACAAAAGACTTATTGAAGAAGAGAAGCCTCTTCCTCAGTTGATTATTGTAGATGGTGGAAAGGGGCAGCTAAGTGCCGCCTTAAAAAGTTTAGACAAGCTTAATTTAAGAGGTGAAATTGCAATTATTGGAATTGCTAAAAAGCTAGAAGAAATATACTTTCCAAACGATTCGGTGCCTCTATATATTGATAAAAAATCAGAGTCCCTTAAGATAATTCAACATTTGAGAAATGAAGCCCATCGATTTGGAATCAATCACCACAGAGACAAAAGAAGTAAGGCATCCATTCAGTCAGAATTACTCAACATTAAAGGGATTGGGGAAAAAACGCAGTTGGATTTAATGCGACAATTCAAATCAGTCAAACGCATTAAAGAAGCGTCTTTAAAAGATCTTGAAGAGACAATAGGAAAAAGCAAAGCAAACCTGCTGTGGGCCGCTTTAAAAAGTCCTTAACTTAGTGTTTCCGCCAAATTTCTCATCTCTGTAATTGCCGGTGTTTCTTCATACAGTATGTGAAATACTGCCTCGGTTATGGGTAAATTAACCTCGTGTTTCTGATTAATGTCCATAATGCACTTAACGGCATAATAACCCTCTGCGATCATTCTCATTTCAGCCATTGTTGCCCTAACGGAATATCCCCTTCCAATCAGATTTCCGAATCTTCTGTTTCTGCTGTGCAAAGAATATCCTGTCACCAATAAGTCCCCCAAATATGCTGAGCTTTTCACATCTCTGTGAATTGGACTAATCGCATCCACAAATCGCTCCAGCTCTTGTATCGAATTACTCATTAAAACAGCTTGAAAATTATCTCCATATCCCAACCCGTGGCAAATTCCTGAAGCAATCGCAAAGACGTTTTTTAAAATCGCTCCTACTTCTGTGCCATACAAATCATCCGTGACCGACGTTTTAATAAACCGACAACTCAAGGCATCAGCCACAGTCTTGGCAACCTGCGCGTTTGGGGAACCAATGGTGAGGTAAGAGAGGCGTTCCATGGCAACTTCTTCGGCGTGGCAAGGACCACTTATCATTCCAATATTATTCTCAGGAATGTTGAAGCGTTTTATTAAAAATTCTGCTGGAATTTCATTCGTTTCTGGAATAATGCCTTTTATAGCTGAAACAACCATTTTATCTCTGAAACTCTCTTGGTCCAATGATTCCAATACTGAAAGTAAAAATGCAGAAGGAGTGGCCAAAATAAGAACGTCTGAATTCTCTACAACTGATTTCAAATCTGTAGACAGCTCTAATTTGGCTACATCAAATTCTGCAGAACGAATGTACTTCGGATTGTGCCTGTGTATTTTTATGTGTTCTATAGATTTTTCATTTCGCATCCACCAATTGATACTGCTTAAATTCTCTGAAAGCATTTTCACGATGGCGGTTGCCCAACTCCCTCCTC
>CAJQPO010000108.1 GCA_905480225.1 uncultured Flavobacteriales bacterium
AATTCATCTAGGATGTGTAATTTTTTTCCAAAATTAGCGAATGAAAAATTAACCAGCTTAAAGTTAAGATCATCTAACACCATATTAGAGGCGTGAGAATGATTGTGACCAGATAAATCGACATTGTTGTAGTCTTCGTTAAATAAGGCGAATCCGATTCTCATCTGATCTTTTGGTTTGATGTGCGCAGCGACAGTAATTGAGGGCCTAATTTCATTGCCAACCAGCTGGCCAGTCATTGTCGTGTTGCCAAGGACAACATCGTAGCCAAAATTTAAACCTCCTAGGTTTTGTCCTTGGATCCTAACTCCCAGCAAATGCACAGGAGTAAAATAACTAAAGCTTAAGGGCCTAGCTATTGTAGGAAAAAATAATCTGCCATGATGATATACATCGTTCCAATAACTAACGGGTGTGTGCATTCTGCCTACAATAATGCTGTGGTTTTTGTAATACTGGAATTTTAGTCTGGCTCTTTCAATGGCTGTTCCAAATCCGGTTGAAGAAGATGGAGATGGTTTGATTACAATTTCACCTAAAAAAGAAATTTTACTTGTGAGTCTTGAGGTGATAAAAAGGTCGTGTTCACCGATATTTAGAAATGACATAAAGCTGCCTTCGACATAAGAATTATAATCCATGTGCCCATAGCCATTAATTGATGTTCTTTGTTTTTGCGTGAGCCCAACCAAAGGGCACGCCATCATAAAAAACAACAATATCTTTACTCTTTTTTTAATCATATAGCAATTTTTACGAGAGGCGTTTGAGGAAAAGAATAGGGGGTAGATTTTGACATTTTTTTCGCTTTTTTAACTGAGTGGGGAATGCTAATTATAACTTTTGTTCCGGCTTTTTCCTTGCTCTCAATTTCTATGTATCCACCGAGCATTTCAATAAACTCCTTGGCGATATTAAGGCCAAGGCCTGCACCTCTATACTTTGTAACATTATCAGCTCGATAAAAAGGCTGAAAAATCTTTTTTTGATCCGTTTCTGGTATTCCAATGCCCGAATCTTCAACAGAGATTGTTGTTCTGTCTTTTTCCAATTTCACCGACATTTTAGGGCTTTCAGCTTGAGAATATTTAAACGCATTTGAAACAACATTAATAATCGCGTGTTGTAAAAGCTGCCTATCAAGATTCGCGCTTTCAACATTTCCACTGATTTCCAAATCCAAACCTCTTCCGTCCTTCTGTAGCTTGTTGGTTTGCGTCTGAATTTCTTTCAGTATATCAACAAGGTTGACTGGGTTGCATTCTGGCTTGAAATACCCTGAACCTATTCTTTCTAGAATCAAAACTTTGTCCATCAAAGTGGTCATGTAATCAATCTCATTTATAATTCGCTTTTCAAATTTAATCCGGGAAGAAGGTGATGTTTCGGCGGAACTAGATAGCGCTATCAACTCAACATTCGATTGTATGATTGATAGTGGCGTTCTAAATTCGTGTGAAGCCTGTTTCACAAAATTTAATCTCATAGTACTCCATTCTTGCTCTGCCTTTAGCATCTTTTCAAGATGATTTTGGTAATTCGGCATCTCCGCAATGCCAAAAACAACACTGGCCGTCCCTGCCATTTGATTAGCACCGTCATATAGCGGAAAACTTGAGGCGTAATAACGCTCCTTGTTACCATTTTTATACAATAATTCGTGTTCGGCTATACTCGATTTACCGTCTTTCGCATTGCTCATCGAACCTTTGAGCACATCACAAATATTCTGACCAATTAATTCGGATGCAGAGTAGCCGGTTTGTTTGCAAAACGCCGAATTTGCTGTCTTGATTTTTCCCCGCTTATCCGATGTTAGAGCACCAAATTTAAAGTTTTCAAAAATCTTCACACAATCAAAATCACCACCAAGTGTTTTTTTGAGCAGTACTTTTTCATTGGTCTCCTCCAAAAACTTTAAATTATTTCGAATTTCTGATGCTCTGCTTATTTTTTTTTCGACTAACATTCTAGGTATTTCAAGGGCGATTATCAAAACCAAGGTCGTTAATCCCATTATTAGCCACAAAAGCATTCGCTTTGCTACTGTGGTTTCGTACAGTTCTGGTGATAAAAATGGTGACTGTATAAAATTATAGTCTAATATTATTCCCAAAAACACAATTGTTGAAAGCACAATAAAGAGCCTGATTGGCCTGCTCGCAGCGGTTACTTTTATGTCTAAATCAAGTCGGCTATTCATTGCTAACGTGCTCACTTGTTTCATTGCTCAAGGCCTTCCGGTGTGGCGGCGGAACTCCCTTTTTATTGGCCTTTTTTACACTAGGTAGTATTAAGGTGACGTCCGTTCCCTTATTTATTTCACTGGCAATATTGATTGAGCCTCCGTTTAGCTCTATGTACTGTTTGGCAATTACCAAACCTAACCCCGTTCCCTGTATGTCTGATACATTGTCTCCTCTATAAAATGGTTGAAACAACTTCGCCAAGTCCTGCGGATTAATTCCGATTCCTTTGTCAGAAATCACCACCTTCGTTTCGTTTGATTTAAAATTGACAACTATTGAAGGGTTTCCTTTTAATGAATATTTAAACGCGTTGGATATGAGATTTTCAACAACGTGACGGATTAGCTGTTCATCAATCATTAAATCTACCGCTGTGCCAATGATTTCTTTTTCCAAAACCCTACCGTCACTTTGGATGGCGTTGTTCTGTGCTTGAATTTCATTTACAATTTCCAAAAGACTGGTAGGCTTTCGGTCAGCCTCTAAATGACCTGCGCCGAGTTTACCAAGTATCAATACGTCATCCATTAGTTGAGTCATCCGACTTATCTCTCCAGTAATTCTATGTGATGACTTCTGTAGTTTTAATTTCAACTTGTCATTATCTGATTGCTGAATAATCATGGTAAGCAGCTCGCTGTTAGACTGTATAATGGCCAGGGGCGTTCTGAATTGATGCGATGCCATAGCTACAAAGTGGCTTTTGAGCTCGCCTAATTCCTTTTCCTTATCAAGAGATTTTGAAAGCATTTGCTGAAGCTCTTTCTCAGCAGTTACATCAAAACTCACCGCAACATACTTTTCTATTTCTCCTTGAAGATTAAAAAACGGCACAATGGTCTGATGCAACCAATAATTCACACCGTCTTGTGTTGAATTAATAATTTCGCCCTTCCACACGTTGCCATTTTCTATCTCATTCCATATATGAAGGATTAATTCAGTGTCTTGGTTCTTAGAGTATAAATCGGCAAAATGCGTTCCCATTAAATCCGGTAGCGAAAAACCAGAAACATTACAGAAAATATCATTGGCGTACGTAATGAGTCCGTCTGTGTCAATTGTTGATACCAGTGCAATTTGATTAAGCGTTTCTACCTGTCTCCCCAGCTCGTTTTGAGATATCTCTAATTTAGAAGTTCGGTCTTTAACTTGCTGCTCTAGCTCGTTCGTAAATTCTTCTTTAAGCCTTTCCGAATCTGCTTGTTCTGTTCGGTCTCTAAGGATTCCAAAGTACCTTTTGGGCTCGCCACTTTTATTTAATTCAACACTGGCTTGCATTTCTATGAATACCGAATCTTTTCTCTTTGTTTTTAATCTAAACTCTATGGACTGGTTTTTCTTGCTTTTAAAAAAGGCAGTCAACTGTTTTTTAAATTGTTGCACATCGTCTGGATGTACTATTTCTAAAAGTGCCTGTTCGGGCGCTTTCAGTTTGTCTAGCTTCAATTTATAACTCTCCAAGAAAGCTTCGGGACCCTGAATGACATTATCATTCACATTCCATTCCCAACTAGTAATTTTAGCAATTGCCTGGGCCTCTTTTAAAAGTGTTTCACTTTTTAGAATTACTTCCTCCGCTTTCTTAGACTCAGTAATGTCGCGCATTATGACGCCAAAGGAAGACATTCCGCCTTCATTCGTTTTCACAGGAAAAGCGGAAACGTGCACATCTATTAGCTTTCCGCTCTTGTGTTTACGAATTGTTTCGTAGCTATAGCTTTGGCCCACAAGAAGCTTTGACATAACCAAGACTTGCTCATTCGTACTCTCTTGATTATTAACCGTCAATTCCGCAACGCCCATGTTCTTAGACTCTTCCTGTGTAAATCCTAATAGCTTTTCAGCCCCTTTATTCCAGCTTGTAATAGTGCCGTCCGCATTCGCAGTATATATTGCATCACTAGAAGAAGAAATAATGAGGGCTTTTTCTTGGTTAAGAAACTCCAACTTTCTTCTGGTTGAAAGGTCTCGATACACACCGGTTACGTATGCAATCTTGCCATTTTCAAACTGAGGATTGGCAATCGCTTCACAAGTAAGTTTTTCTCCTGATTTCGTTTTGAATGCCATTTCGGTTGGGTCAAGAACTTCGCCAGGCTTAGCGTTTAAAGCTTTCTTAAAAGCATCCAGGCAATGGTCAATGTTGTCCGGGTGTATGTAGTTGAATAACATCGAACCTATTACCTCTTCACGTTCATAGCCCATGTTTTTGAGCCAAGACTTATTCACAAAGAGTATTTTTCCGTTAAGATCAATCGAATGAATAATGTCCGACCCGCTATTGACAATCTTATCAAAAAGGTCTCGCTGTTGCAAAAGTTCTTGTTCTACTTTTTTTCTTGCGTCTATGTTTGTGGCAATAATGAGTGCGTAATCATTGTTTTGAATTCTTACGGGCGACAGCCTAAAAGAAAACCAACCTGTTTCATGAAAAAAGCTAACGCAAAAGATTTCACATTCCTGTTTTTCCCCTTCAAGCGCAAGCAAAATATCACTAGAAAGGAGCCTCATCTCTGGTCCAACGTTTAAAACATCATTCAGCTGTTTTCCAATAATTGAAGCGCTCCCTTTGAGCTCCAATCTATTAGAATATGCAATGCTTAAGTCCCTGTTTAATGCTAAGATAATGTCAGGTGAGTTCTCATTAATGGCGTTCAATGTTTTCTCACTTTCCTCAATAGCCTGCTTATTTAACGCATTGTTTATGGCCGTTGAAGACTGGTTGGCAATTCTTAAAATTCTTTCTACCTCTTCTTCGCTTGTTATTCTATTGGAAGAAAAGGCAAGGAGACCAATCGTTTTAGTCGCAGACACCAGAGGAACCAGCCCAATCGTACTAACATTCAGTTTGCTGTAATTATCGACGACTGCTTTTTTTAGCTTCGAATCATCAAAATGATCTTGCAGTATTTTCTTTATCGAACTTACATCCGAAGTAATGATCGGTTGGCCAGCTAAAATTGCCTTCCTCAAGGTAGAATTTGGATCACTAATGGAGGGCGTAACTCGTGAAATATCTATATTGAGCAGCTTTTGGCGCTCCTCTAAAATGCTTTTATCAAGACTCTCTGAAATTAGCTGAAGTTCCCCAAGGTTTTCATCTAAAAGATAGATCCTGCTTGGATGAATATTTGCTGCATGTTCTAATGATGCTAGAATTTGAGCTGCTGTTTTCTCTATTGATTCGCCATTAATTATGGTTTGATTTATTCTGTCTGCATAATACAGTTCTGCATGGTTTACTTCGTTCTTTTCTTCGGCAAATTTTCTTGCATTAATGTCCGTTAGAATGACGAGCTGCTCCTTATTTTTGCCTGCACTGGCAATTCTTGCAGCATACCAATTGGATTTATCATCCAAGCCGTGGCCTAAAAACTCAAACTCATGTAGCTTTCCAGAAACTACTTTTTTTAATTCTAAATTAAATTTTTCATGCTCTTCTTTCGGGACTATTGCAAGAATGTGTTTATTAATCAGGTTTTCTTTCTCAAAGCCAATAGGAGCTTGGTTTAAATAGACTATTTCCCGTTTTTCATTGATGGTTAGAACAATGTCGGGAAGGCTTTGCGTAATGGTTTCTATTTTCTCTTTGTTGTCAATTGCCTTTTGCTCCGCATGTTTATACTCCGTTTGTTTCGAGAAATACAAGTTGACATAGTCTGCTGATAAAATGGGCGCAAAAGTAACCTTGTAATAATCAACGCTAATTTTAAATTCTTGTATCGTAATTTTCCCCTCTATGATGGATTCGGTTGCAATGCCAATGATTTCGCTCAGCACATTGCTTTCTTGAGACCTTTCAATTTCCGCAAGAAGAGAATTGGCGGCCTCATTGAAGTGTTTCATCCCTCCTTTTCTATCAAACCTCATTACCGGATTAGGGTTTTCCTTTGGAAATTGGGCTAATTCCTTTGCCGATTTAATCTTGGTCTGAATGTCTCTCTCGAGATTATCATTAATTCTTTTAAGCTCTTGATTAACCTCATATATCTCCAGGCTTTTTACTTCAAGAATTTTCTCAGCTTCCTTTCTTGCTGTTTTTTCGCGCAGCACTGCTCGCTTTAATATGTCTAGGTCTTTGCTCAATTAATTCTTTGTTAAAATAAATTTAACCACAGAACCATCGGACTCCAGCATCACTTCTTCTACATTTAATTCTTCTTTATAGAAGGCAGATGTTTGATCTATTAAGCCCCTAGCTAGAATGGGCATCTTCCTTTTAGAGGTATATATCAACTCCAGTTTGTTGTCACTTATTCTTTTTGGTGCAAAACCAGGAACCGAAGCGCCTGGATATAACTTTAACGCCTCTGGATGAATATAGCTATCAAGTGCTGATAAAAAATCAAATGAAGTCGCGTGCATTTCGAAAAAACCTTGGTATTGTCTAGAAAGCATGTGAAAAAAACATTTCGAAAACCCCATCAACATCTCATGTGTGCTAAGGCCCGTTATCTTTCCTAAGGAAGCTAAAATTGCATACAGTTCGGCTTCTGGATAGTCACCTACGGTGGTATAACTACCGCTCAATTTCGTTTCGCCCAATACTTGATCTAAAACGTCTAGACCACATTCATTTTCTATCATTTCAATTAACTCTGTAAATACAACGCCTTTCATGTGTTTAATTTTTTAGCTGTTTTGCTAGTGAAACAAAATTTAATCGCAGATGAATTTCTTAATAAATTTTGGACGCACTTCGAGAAGGGTAAAATTTGACGAAAAATCACAAGTGATTGACTAGATATTAAAAATCAAGAATTAGCTATCCCTCAAGAGTTATTAATTACTCGTCTCCTCACTGGGGCTTTTTCCATAGAATTCTTTGTAGCTATAAGAAAAGTAAGATAGTGTTGAAAATCCTGTTTTTCTGGCAATCTCAGAAAGTGATCCATAGCTCAACTCTACCATTTGCTTCGCCCGAATCAATCTAAATTCTTTCATAAACTGATTGGGAGACTTGTTTGAAAGCTTCTTTAATTTTCGGGTAAATGTGGAGAGGCTCATGTTGAGTGAAATGGCTAACTGATCTGTAGTCAATTCAGAATTTTCAAGCTGCTCCTCCATGATGAGGTTCAACTTTTTCAATATGATGGTGTCTTGAGAATGCTCTTTGACCAGGCCCGGTTTTGTTAGGGCATTTTGAAGCACCTTCTGTTTTGTAATTAATAAGTTTCTAACCTTTAAATTTAGCTCTCGGAATTCAAAAGGCTTGGTAATGTATCCGTCAGCACCCAGCTCCATGCCTTGAAGCTTGGACTCCAGCTCCACCTTTGCCGTCAAAAATATAAACGGGATCAAGGTCGTCTCCTTATTTGCTCGTATTTCCTCAAGAAACCCATAGCCATCTAATTCGGGCATCATGACGTCGGAGATGATTAAGTCTGGTGTTTTTTCCTGTACTTTTCGAACTCCTTCAAGACCGTTTTCCGCACTCCGCACTTGAAAACCACTAATTTCCATTAAATCCACCAAAGACATGCGAATTGCTAACTCGTCTTCGACAATAAGAATATCATAACTCCCTATGTTTTCTAACTCATTAATTGGATTGTTCATTTTAGACAAGCTTTATTGGAGTGGTTCAGGTGTATATTTTTCTAAATTACAAAAAATTTTCTGCTAAAAATCGAAAAAAAATATTGTTTTTTTTCCATAAATTCTGCAACTACACGACCTGAAAACTATTTTTTTAATGCTAGAAGTTATTGTATTCCGCCCTTATGACTAATCCCAGCTTAATTTAACCTAATAGTTTTCTTAATATTGCAATTACCCATTTTAAGTTACAGATTATGTTGTACAGGTTATTTCTTTCCCTATTTCTCATCGGTTTTTACTCTTTAATAAACACTGCTTTTTGCCAGGACTTTTTAGGAATCAAACAAAGTGATTATGGCGGAATTTACAGTGTAGATGCAAATCCAGCAAATATTGCCGATAACCGTTATAAGTTTGATATTAACCTGTTCGGTTTAAGTACTACGTTCTACAACAATTACATGGCCATGAATGGTGCGGATTTAAAAGGTCAACTAAAGGCCGTTCTAGATTCTAATCAAACTAGCATTTTTGACAATCCGGATTGGCTAGAGACGTATGTTCAAAGAAATCAAGAAAACGAAAACAACCGAGTTTATTTAGCCAATGAAATTTATGGCCCAGCTTTCTACTTTTCTTTTGGCAAAACAGAGAACGGAACCGGGAAGTACGGAATTGGAATGGCGTCTAAAGTTAGGAATATACTCAATGTTGATGGTATTGGCTCCACAGCTGCGCAGTTAATGTATTCGGGACTGACTGATTCCACCTTGCACATTGATCCAGCCTCAGGAGCGACACCCTTTTCTAATGATTATGTCAACGTGCAGTCCATGACCTGGGCGGAATGGGGCGTTAATTTTGGAATGATTGCAATGGATAAGGGGGAACATTTTGTCAAATGGGGCGCACGGATTTTTCTTATTCAAGGCCTACAAGCTTCCTATGCCTACATGAGTAATGTTGAGTTCCTGTCACATTCTGATTCTACACTTTCTCTATTCAGTTCAGACGTAAATTATGGTCATTCTGACAATTATGAAATTAATACAAATGAAAATGGAGACCTACAGATCGATTTCTTTCCATTTACCTCCAGGAAGGGTCTCGGATTAGATTTCGGAGGCGTTTATGAATGGCGCCCAAACCACGAACAATATAAGTACGACATGGATGGTAAAACCGGTTTATGGAGAAGGGATTTAAATAAATATAAAATAAGAGCAGAGCTCTCAGTGAAAGATCTTGGTCGCGTTAATTTTGATAAAGGCGGCATAGGAGGTGATTTCCTTGCAGACATTGATGTATGGAATTTAAATACTTTTAATAGTGTCAACGGTCCCAACTCTGTCGTACAAATAGACAGTATTCTAAACAGCACTTTCGGCACATCTTCCAACAACAGTAGTTCTTTCAAGATGAATCTACCAACTACTATCAGGGTTTCAGGGGACTACCACATTTGGCACGATCTCTATATCAATGCCGAAGCTTTCTTCGCGGTACAATTCAAAAAAGACGCCAATAAGATTCACAACATTTCTAAATATGCCATTACTCCAAGATACGACTATAAATGGGCGGGAATCGCTGTGCCTGTTTCGTACGGTCAACTTTCAGGCGTACGCGTCGGTACTGGACTAAGAGCAGGACCTTTCATGTTTGGCACATCAGACTTGAGCTTACTCTTTAAAAAAGGAAAAATTAACGGTCTAGATATGTATTTAGGTATTCATGCGGGCGTTCCATTTAATAAAATCAAAGATAGAGATGGAGATAAAGTCTCTGACAAGGTTGAAAAGAAACATCGAAATGCGCTAAGAAAAAAATCGGGGAATAAAAAAGAAGAAGGATGTATCGATGTTCCTGGTGTTTGGGAGTTTAAAGGATGTCCCGACACAGATAATGATCACATTCCTGATAGCGAAGACGATTGCCCATTTGAAGCTGGTCCTGAAAAATTCAACGGTTGCCCTGATACTGATGAGGACGGCATTATGGACAAGTTGGATAGTTGTGTTACCGTTCCTGGAATTGAAGAATTTTCCGGCTGTCCTGATTCCGATGGCGATCACATTAAGGACAGCGAAGATGACTGTCCAGAAACTGCTGGCTTACCAGAATTCAATGGCTGCCCCGACAGAGATAAAGATGGGGTAAAAGACAGTGATGATGCCTGTCCCGATAATCCAGGTCCGATTGAAAACCTTGGATGTCCAGATAGAGATAACGACGGCATATTTGACTACCTGGATGAATGTCCCGACGAGGCTGGACCTGAAGAAAATCGTGGATGCCCATGGCCTGATACCGATGGTGATGGATTGCTAGACAAGGACGACGACTGTCCAAATAATCCTGGGCCAAAAGAAAACAATGGGTGCCCATATACAGATACCGACGGGGACGGAGTACTGGATAAAGATGACGACTGTGTGAACACTCCTGGGCCAGTTGAAAACAATGGTTGTCCCGTTATAGAAGAAGAAGAGCAAGAAATTCTAAACACAGCATTTGAAAATTTGGAATTCAAAAGTGGTAGAGCTGTAATAAAAGAAGAGTCTTTTCCTTCGCTGGATGAGCTCGCTGAATTGCTCGTTAAAAAAGAAGAATGGAAACTCTTGATCGCTGGACATACAGATGACGTTGGTAAAGAAACAGCCAACATGGTTCTCTCTAAAAAACGTTCTGAGGCAGTAAAGCAATACCTGGCCGAACATGGGGTGCTAGAAGCTCGCTTATTTGTTGAGTATTATGGCGAAATGAAACCCATCGCAGATAACGATACGGAAGAGGGAAGGCAAAAAAATAGACGAGTTGAAATGACCATTCAATTTGAATAAATTGTGACTGAAAAATATACAACTCTTTAATTGGGCAATTGGGAAACCAAATAGGTGTATTGG
>CAJQPO010000109.1 GCA_905480225.1 uncultured Flavobacteriales bacterium
TTAATCACAGAAAGGCTAAGCGTATCTCCAACTCCAACAGAAAGTTGCACATTCTGTTGCTCAAAAACACCGGTTGAATTAAATGCCTTGAAAGCCATTTGATGACCATCTACACAATAAGCCTGCCCAGCATTAACGAAAAGTGTCTGGTCAATATTATTGGCAAAAAAAATGGCCTGAAATGAAATAAAACAGACCATTAATAAAAAAGCACTTTTCACTCTATAAAACTTATTTTTTGATGATTTTTTTCGAACTCTGCATTCCATTTTTACCGATAACGGAAACCAGATATACGCCTTTTCTAAAGTCAGAAACATCAATCTGCTCAATAGCATTTGCACCCAAACGATTTTGGCGCATTTTTTTACCTAAAATATCTGTAATCACAATTGAACCATTGACATCTGAAAGGTTCTCAATAATCAGCTGATCTACAACAGGGTTCGGATACGTCAACATGGAAATTTTGTGCTCGTTAATAGCCGATGCTGGAGCAGGCCAATGAATTGAGAAACTCACCGTATCTCCTCTTGAATAATCATTTTGATCATACACATATATTTCCACTTTTCCATCACCGTAATTGAGCCCGCATGTAATGTTGCATTTTATAAAACCATGGACTCCAGCGGCCATGTCTGCAGAAGGAATGGCTGACATAGTTGCCGAACCAGGAAAACCAACATAACATCCACCGAAATCACAAATGGAGCACGACCAATTGGGATTAAATGTGTTCGTGATTAATTGCCAACCGAAAGTAATATCCTCTGGAGTTGGTGTTACCATTTGAATCTCAAAACTTTCGTAATTCTCATTGAGAACTGTGTCTAATCTATGTTGACCAGTAGCATAAACAAAATTTTGCGAGAAGGTAGCTGTAGAAATAATCAGTAATAAAAACGAAATAATAAAAACTTTCATAGTACGTTGATCTTTATACCCTAAAGATAACAAAGATTTAGCGGAATGAGAACAATTATTAATTGGATAATTGTACTCCTACAAAATTAGGCATGACGCTGTCCATAAAGCAATAAGTCAATCTCTGTGATTCAAAACCGATATTTAGTTGCGCTTCCGATTATTGAAAGTAGTCATCCTTTTCTAGTCAAAACAGATAACTCAGATTAATGATACGTTCGAGAATTACAAAATTTGGTCCTTATTAGGATTCCTCTATTATCTTTAAAATAAGTTAAACTATACTTTTATATTTCGCTATATTAGGGGATTACTACACTGAAAATTAATTAATTATGAAAAAATTTAAATTACTTGTTACAATGATGCTGATAGCGATAATCGCTTCATTTTCATCTTGTAAAAAGAAAGGATGTATGGATCCGAATAGTTTCACGTTCAATCCTGAGGCTAAAAAAGATGATGGTTCATGCACAACCCCAGAAGCCGTAAAAAAATCTCTTATTTTTAAAAAAACGGCCACGTGGTGTCCTTATTGTGGTGATTGGGGAGCCTCTTATTCCACAGATATTACCAATGCACATGCCAATTGTCAAGTAATTGCCCTACATGGTGATAGTGAATTCGAAAGCACTTTAGGAGACAACATAATGGATGCTTTACCCAGTAGTGGTTGGCCACATTTTTTCGCAGGAACTGAAGACATATCAAACAGCTACTATGAGCTGAATTCTGCTGTCAATTCAGAACTAGGAAAAGCCGTTGAAGTTGCCATGGCGATAGAAAAATCGCCATCAGCTTCGAGCATCAATGTCAGGGTACAATCGCAATGGCTAGGCTCTATTGATGGAGAGTTTTTTATTGCAGTTTACCTTTTAGAAAATGGACAAATTGCTGAACAACAAATTGCAGGGTCTTCTGCAGATCCTAATTTTGTGCATAATAATGTTTTAAGAGCAGAAGCAAACAATAGCCCATTCGGAGTACCTGTAACTATCAATGGCGATGGGTATTTACTCGATGTTAATATTGATTTAAGTAGCTCATGGGTTGCAGCAAATTGTTATCCTGTTGCTGTAATGTGGAAGAAAAACGGATCGTCTTATGACTTTATCAATTTTGTAAAATGAAAGATTATTCTTTTTGAAGAAAGGGAGGTTTTACCTCCCTTTTTTATGCGACCACAAATTTTCATTGGGTTAAAATTAGCTTTGTACTCGCCAAAAGTAGAACCAGAGCCAAAGTATAGCGCAAAATTTTATTGTTTTTAACAGAGCTACCAAAGTATCCACCAAAATAACCTCCTATTAGAGCAATTACGACGAAGATGAAAAATTCTGTCTCCATTGTAAATCCAACAATAAACTGTCCCGTAATACCTGCAGCAGAATTTACCCATATAAACAAGGCAGACACAGCTGCGGCTTCTTTCATCGTTCCCCATCTCATTATTAAAATTAATGGCGTAAGAATAATTCCACCTCCGATACCTATTAAACCAGAAAATAAACCAATAACTCCACCCACTACTAGGCCCTGCCAGATCGTTAATGTTTTCAATTCACGGTCTCTTTTTCTAAAACCACTTACTAATCTTAAAATAGCAAACACCAATAATACGCCTAAAACCTGTTTGTAAACCATTGAGTCTAGCTCAAGAGCACCTCCCAGAAAAGACATGGGTATAGACCCGATGGCAAAAGGATAAAAAAGATTGAATTTAAAATGACCACACCTCCTAAAGTGATAAAACGAAATAGCCGCAACAAAGAGGTTTAACAAAAGTGCTGCTGGCTTCATAACCGCAGGTTCAAAGCTAAAAAGAACCATCAACCCAAGATACCCACTGGCTCCTCCATGTCCAACAGAGGCATATAAAAATGCAATGACCGGCAGTACTGCCAAAAACAACCACATATTCGGAAGGTTCATTATTTCCATACACATCGAAAATAAGTAGAATAAATAGCAAAGAGCTACGGAATCATGGCTTTATCTTTAAATTAGAATTCAGAATAGAAATTCGGACTGTACCTAACATTAATTCAATCATTATCCACTAACTTCGCTCTGAGTTTATGCTAAGTAAACAAGATAATATTCGATACAGCAGGCACCTTCTTCTTGATGAAATTGGTGTTTCTGGACAAGCAAAATTAAAAGAATCAAAAGTGTTGATTGTTGGTGCAGGCGGGCTTGGTTGTCCGGTCTTATTGTACTTAGCAGCAGCAGGTGTTGGCACTATTGGGATTATTGATTTCGACATCATAGAAGAGTCTAATCTTCAAAGGCAGATTTTGTTCGATACGAGCGACATTGGCAAAAGTAAAGCGCAGGTGGCAAAAAATAAATTAAGCGCAAAAAACCCTTTAATTAATGTAATTGCCTATCCTGAGAAATTAACCAATAAGAATTCAATACAGCTGTTTAATGAGTTTGATCTAATCATCGATGGAACTGATAATTTCACAACGCGCTATATGATCAACGATGCCTGTGTTCTTACGAAAAAACCGCTTGTTTATGGAGCCATTCATAAATTTGAAGGCCAAGTTTCGGTTTTTAATTACTGCAACGGGCCCAATTACAGGTGCTTATTTCCAACGCCACCTAAAAGCGAGACAATTCCGAATTGCTCTGAGGTTGGAGTTTTGGGCGTCTTACCAGGGATTATTGGTGCTCACCAAGCGAATGAAGCACTCAAAATAATCATTGGGATCGGTGATGTCATCAGTGGTAAGCTACTGATATACAATGCGCTGACAACTTCATTTTCAAAAATTGAGATTCCAAAAACCAACAATAAGGAAGTACCACATTTTTCTAGTATTCCCGATTTTGAAAATTTTAATTACGATTTGTATTGCGCTGCAAATCAATATTCGTTGAATGAAATTTCAAACGTTGATTTTACCGCACTCCCTCCTGAAACAATGGTGTTAGATGTTCGTGAAGCTTGGGAAGAACCGCAGATTCAACATAAAAATGTTTTAAAAATACCGTTGGCAAATTTACCGCTCAACATAGAAAAGATTCCAAAAGAAGAACTCGTTTATGTAGTATGTCAACAAGGGGGAAGAAGCAGCGCAGCAATAGATTTGTTGACGAAAAAATTTAACTTTAAAAACCTGGTAAACGTTACTAATGGAATTCTAGGGCAAAATTAAACCCATGATAGATAATACAGCCAATAAAAAGCCTAAGAATGTATTCATAGAAGGAGCGATTAGTCCAGAAAAAATAGCTTCGTCTATTGCACACCATCAGGTAAAAACGAATATTGGGGCCCACGATATATTCTTGGGTCAAGTACGAGCTGATCGGATTAATAACGAAACGGTTCGTGCCATTCATTATTCTTGTTATGAAGAAATGGCCAATGAAGAGTTCCACCAAATAAGAGAAGAGGCTTTTAGCCAATTCGACCTTACTTGCATGCATATTTATCACAGTATAGGCCATGTTAATGCAGGTGAAATTTGTCTTTTCGTTTTTACCTCATCAAAACACAGAAAAGAAGCAATGGATGCATGTAGATTTTTGGTAGAAGAAATAAAAAAGAGAGTTCCTATTTTTGGTAAAGAACTATTGGCCGACGGAAAACATGTGTGGAAAATGAATACTCCTGAGGATAATAAATAGATTTTGAACCTAGTCGTGTCTTGCTCCTTTGAATATTCGAAACGCATGTAACAAGGGAGGAAATAAAGCATCCATGGACTCTGAGGCTCCTTTGGTTGAACCAGGGAGTGCCAACACCATGGTTTGACCTTTAACTCCAGCCAAACTTCTTGAAAGCATCGAATATGGTGTTCTTTGCTGACCATAATTGCGCATCGCTTCCGCAATCCCCGGTATTTCTCTATCGAGCAATGGAGCTATTGTTTCAGGTGTCACATCTCTTTTGGATAGACCTGTTCCGCCACAAAAAATTACTAAATCAATATTATCTTTTACATGATTTAACAAGACGTTTCGGATATCTTCCGGCTCATCTGCGATAACTTCAAAGGCCTTTATTGCTACTCCTATCGATTCTAATTTAGACACAATGACTTTTCCTGCCTTGTCTTCTTTAGACCCCGCAACAATGGTGTCAGAACAAACGATTATTGCACCCGTAAGGTCTTTTCTATATTTATCTTTAAAATCAGATTTCCCACCTTTTTTATTTACCAATTTGATATTTCGAATTTCAATGCCTTTGTCAATTGGTTTGAGCATGTCATATAAATTAAGTGCCACAATACTTGCACCATGCATGGCTTCTACTTCAACACCCGTTTTATAGATTGTCTTAACCGTTACATCAATACATATTTCTAAGCCGTTAATTTCGTAATGTATTCCCGTAAATTCAATTGGCATCGGGTGACAATCAGGTAATAATTCTGCTGTTTTTTTCACCCCAAGCAAGCCAGCAGCCTTACTCATTTCAAACACATCACCCTTTGGCACCGTTTTATTTACAATAGCATCGACTGTTGACTGTTGACTAACACAAACTACAGCTTGGGCAGTTGCCACTCTTAAGGTGTTTATTTTTGAAGTAATGTCAATCATAGTATATAGAAATTCATTGCTTTATCCTCCAGCAAACGGCGGCAATACTGCAATTTCAATAAATTCTTTTGAATCCTCTAATTGATCCGTGATTTTGCAATCGATTGCAATCTTATAGGTTTGGTTTTTCAGAAAAGGATTTCTTTCCTCGAGGAATTCTCTAATATCTGTTTGATCAGAAAAATCAAAATCAATTTGCTCTTCTGACATCTTCGCCTTTTCTGCTAACAATCCGAAATACTTAACTATTGCTATCATTGTACCCTTTATTTAGATCGCTTTTTCTATTAATATTACTGAATTCCTTTTCACTAAGCAACAATCCAGATTTTGCAGCATCCACAATGGCACAACCGGCCTCATCGTTGACTTTGCTTAATTTTAACCTCCCACTATTTAAATTATTTTTAAACACAGGAATTGCACTTTTCTTGTATACCCCTATCAATTGATGTACATTTTCATTAAACCTGGGCAAAGTAACCATAGAACCATTTGCTTGAGAAAGCAGCCACTTCAGAAATTGAGCACTTACAAAAGGAGTATCGCAACTGATGCATAAATTCAATTCTGTTTTGGAATAAACGAGGCCCGTATAGATTCCCCCTACTGGACCTTTACCAAGCACTAAATCAGCATATACAGGGAATCCAAATTGTTGATATTCTGTATTATTGGCAATCACAATAACCTCATCTACAACCTCTTTCAACTGTTCAATTACGTGGGTAACCATGGGCCGACCTTCTAGAAAGACAAGTCCCTTGTCCTCACCCATTCTTGAACTCTTGCCTCCCGCTAATATGATTCCAGTTGCTCCCATTACGGTAAAATAAATGTATCAACTGCACTGCCCTTTGCAATACGCTGATCTTCACTTGGAAGATACACTAAACAATTAGCATCAATAAAAGAACTTAACATAGCAGAACTTTGTCTATGATTAACGGATACAAATCCATTCGCTTGTTTTGCTTTCAGAAAATGGGCTCTAGACCCCTTTTTAATCTGATCATGGGCGATGATGAACTGTTTTTTTTCTAAAAAAGGCACTGAAAATCCCATTTTCAATCGAATAGCGGCAAGCACATAAATATAAAAACAAGTTAATGCTGCTGCCGGGTTTCCAGGCAATCCAAAAATACTAACGTCACCTTTCAAACCGAAATATAATGGTTTGCCTGGCTTCTGGTTGACTTTATAGAACCCTTTTTCTACACCTAACTCCTCGAAAACTTTATACGTATAATCATAATCACCTACAGAAACTCCACCAGTAACGATAACCAAATCATGTTTTTCTATTGCTTGGTCAATAACTTTTAAGGTTGAGTGATAATCATCCTTAACAAATGACACATCAGATTCAAAGCCCATTGACTCAAGTAGCGCACTTAATGCCGCCGCATTAGATTCAAATATTTTACCTTTTGACAATTCTTGCCCTGGCCTTATTAACTCATTTCCCGTAACTACCAATGCAATATTTGGTTTGTTATAAACCTTTACGGATGTAATTCCCAGTCCATTCAAAAAGCCAATTGCAGCAGGATTTAGAATTTCACCTTTTTGCATGGCTAAAGCATCTAATTCTAACTCCTCACCCGATAACCTAATGTTGGCATTTTCATTAACCGTTTGTAGCAATTCAATGCGATCCTGCTGGGTTACAACAATTTCTTGTTTCGCAATCGCCCAAATATTCTTAGGAACCATTGCCCCTGTAAAAATTCTCGCAGCTTCGCCGAGATTCAGCTCCAATTCTTCTGCAGAATCTCCCGCTTTAATTTCAGCTACAACCCGATAGTTCTTTCGATTTCCACACAACGCATATCCATCCATTGCAGATTGATTAAAAGGAGGCATCGCTATTGGTGAATACACATTCTCTGCTAAAACACAATTCAATGCACTAGCCATTTCAATCTCCACTACTGGATTCGTAAGAACTTTCGATACTATTGTATTTAGTGCTTCAGCTACTTCTATCATTAGAATCAAAAGTTATAATTCTTTCTAAATCTTTGTAATCCACTATTACAAAAAAGCCATTTACTCAAACCATTTACATTAAACCAGTTTCTGTCTTTTGATTAGATATTGTAACAAAATATTATCATAACCCGCATTAATATCACAGTCAACAAAATCAATCATATATTGTCCGCACTTGAGTTTCAATGCCTTTCGCTTCAAATCTGCCATCTCCTTAAACTGATCTTTATAGTGGTTTGGATTTAATTTTATGCTTTCTCCTGATTCCATGTCAACAAAAGTATAAGGTCTGTTGTCAAAGTCCAGATTTGCCTCTTTACTCTTGTCTCGCACATGAAATACAATCACTTCATGCTTAGCATGACGCAAATGTTGCAACGCTGAAAAGACATCATCCGTATTCTCAGTAGACAGCATATCGCTAAAAATACAAACGAGACTCCTTCTTGCAACCTTTTCTGCAATTGCATGAAGGTTCGAGGAAACAGTTGTTGTTTTTTTAGAGGTCGATTCATAATCAAATAGCATTTTTTCCAGTTCTGCGTACACGAACCGGTGGTGAGCCAAATTACTTTTTGCTGGTGTATGCAATTCGAGTTTATCCGAAAAGAAACTAAGTCCTACAGCATCTCGCTGTTTTCTAAAAAGATAAGACAATGTTGCTGCAGCATGAGCAGAGAAATTGATTTTATTCCAAGCCAATTTATCGGGGAAATACATTGAACTAGAAGCATCTATTACCAGTTGGCATCTTAGATTCGTTTCTTCCTCATACCTTTTAACAAACAGTTTATCGGTTCGCGCATACAATTTCCAATCAATGTGCTTGGTAGATTCTCCTTTGTTATACAATCTATGGTCCGCAAATTCGACCGAAAATCCATGAAAAGGACTTTTATGCATTCCTGTAATAAACCCTTCTACAGCTTGTTTCGCCAAGAATTCAAAACCACCTAAAGATCGAATCTTTTGCCTATCTATTAATCTTTCCACTTGCTAAAAGTAACGATTAGATTTTCTGAAAAGTACTTTAGAGGAATAATCTTAATAAGATTTAAAATAAACAGCATTTTTACGGCCAAATTTTGGAGAGCCAATGCATATTTTCTACTCGTAAAGGCAACAAAATAAATTTATCTCCGTTAAGAAATATGCTTTCTGGTTGATCCACCGAACATGCACCTTGTTTTTCACACCTCAAATTTACAGATACAATTGTGTTTCTAGCATCAATTGCGTTAAGAACAAAAATTGTTCGCTTAACGTGTTACTTTTCTATTGGTTTACGTTATAGAGTAAATTAATGGAATAAGAATGTAATGTTAACCATAAATTCTTTCGATTTCATGCAGACACAAAGTAGGTATCACAAAACCAAAGACCAGCTTTTAGAAGAAAATTCTTTTGTTGAAGCTTCTAAAATTGATCCAGCAAAGTTCGAACACTTGTATAATAAGTATCATGAACAGATTTTCAGGTATGTGTACCAGCGCATGGATGACAAAGACTTAGCTTTTGATGTTACATCTCAGGTGTTTATGAAAGCCCTTTTAAATATTCATAAATACCAATTTAGAGGAGTCCCTTTTGCTTCTTGGCTTTATAGAATTGCCAAAAGCGAATTGTACCAGTCTTTTAAAGAGAGTAACGCAAAAAGAACCGTTAACATCGAAACAACGCACGTCTATGAAATTATGTCAGAAATAGACGAGGGCGATAACGAGGCCTTAAAAGCACAATTAATTAAGGAAATTGCTGCTTTACCAGAGAAAGATCTCCAGCTAATTGAATTGCGGTATTTTGAAAAACGTTCTTACCGAGAAATCGGACAAATTATTGGCCTGACAGAAAATAACGCCAAAGTCAGGGCATATCGAGTGCTCAGAAAACTTCAAAAACGATTCCAAAAGGAATAGAAATTATGGAAGAACGAAAGATTAACATCGACAGAAAGCCTTTAACATCCTCAGAAATTGCATCGAGAAAAAATTTCAATCAAGTAATCTCAGGTGCTGGAACTGTTAACCCCATTCCCTTTTACAAAACAACATGGTTTGTTACTTCTTTGGGAATCATCGCTATTATTTGTACAACAATCATAGCGTCACAGCTCTTGTCACAAAAAAAGGATAAATTACAGTTAACAACAACTGCATCACCGCCAATTGAAGAACATAATGATTATTCTGAGGATACTCCTTGTGTTGCTCCGCCAATTAAAGAGCAAGATGTCACGTCCTCCGTTTACACCATAAATGCAGAACAAGGAGGGACAATTATACATACTTCAGGTACTGAAATAAATATCTCACAAAACACCTTTGTCAATAAGAACGGAGCTGAAATTTCTGGAGAAATCGAAATACGCTACAGGGAATTTCAAAATCAGTTAGATATCCTTTTTAGCGGAATCCCAATGAACTATGACTCTGCTGGTTTGCAATACAATTTTGAATCAGCAGGTATGATGGAGATTAAAGGTTTTCAAAATGGAGAAGCTGTTTTTATTGTTCCAGAAAAGCCAATTGAGGTTAAGATGCGCTCCTATAATGACAGCCCAAAGTTTAATCTGTATCATTTAGATGAAGCACAAAAAAGATGGATGTATAAGGGAAAAGATAAAATTTCAACGTTACAGGCGGAAGATCAATTGGCTACTTCGATAAGCACGAGTGAAATCGAAAATCTATCTCAAATGAAGAAGAATGAGATCATTTCATTACAGCATGATAAAACTGAGCTTATCGAAATCGTTCAGAATGCAAAGAATGATGTACTCCGATACAAAAAGTCCAAACCCGTTCGACCAACTAAAATAAATGAGTCCAACTTCAATTTTGATATTGCGGTGAACCCAACTGATTTTCCAGAATTAAGTATCTATAAAGATGTATTATTCGAAGTAGAGCCTTCTGATAAGAATTTCACGAGTGAAGTGTACAATATTAAATGGTCAGATGCCCAAATTTCGGAAGTCATTAAGGGTAAGAAATATCATTTAACACTCACAAAAGGAACAGACATTCGTGTTTTTGAAGTTTACCCTGCTTTTAATGAAAAAAATTATCCGAAAGCAATGCTTGTTTTCGACAAAAAATTTAAATCCTACAATATTGAGTTAAATAAAAGATTGAAAAAAGAACAAGAAAAAAAGGTTGAGCTGCAGAAAAAAATAAATGAAATAGAAGAAGTAAAAAAAGAGCAGACCAGATTATTAAGCCAATACCTCATGGAAACCCGCGACGGCGGAAATGAAAACTTTTCTACAACAGAAAACCTCATTGAAAAACAGCAACAAGTAAGCACCCGAACGAGAATTTCGAGAACTTTTGAAGTGCTTACTTTTGGTATTTGGAATGCGGATTGCACAATTCCAGCAAAACCTAAAGGCCAAACCATAAAAGCGTTTTTTGTAGACGCTTTTGGTCTGCCCCTACTGATTAAAAAAGTACAACTATTAATTAAAAGCAAGAATACCGTTTACAATTATTCAAGCGTCCAATTTGAGAAGTTCAAATGGAACCCAAAAGAAACGAATACCATTGTAGCCATTACACATAATGGTAAAATTGGCATTGTGTCTTCTGAGTACATTAAAAACATTCCAACAAGCGACAAAGAGCACACCTTCGTTCTGGAATTAATTGATGGGAAAACAATTTCTAAACAGCAACTTCGAAAAAAAATAGAGTTAATTTAAGACCTTAACAAAAATAATAGGTAATCGAATATAATCAATTGGAAATAAACATTTTATAAAAATTAATATCCAAATTAAAATGTCGTGAAAATCTACGAATACTTGTTGATTGTTACAAAAAAGACTTAAATATATCCGACCTAATATCATTGTGTGAGGTATGATAAACAGACGCTCCATCTTTAATTACCAATACCTGCGGAGATGCATGCTCTACCTTAAATTCAGCAGCAATTTTATCACTGACATTTCTGAATTGAATCAAATCCAAATAGTATATCGGCATTTCTTCATCAAGATAATTCCACGAAGATTCTAAGCGCGACTTAGCCATTGTACTAATTGAGCACCGCGTACTGTGCTTAAATATAATTATTGGCTTATTCCAAGACTCAGAAATTATATGATCCAACTCAGAAAGTTCAGTCAACGTATGCCACTGAATTGTTAACTTACTTGGTGTTTTACTAAATAATCCCAATTTTACTTACTATTTATTACAAAGCTAATTGCTTTATGTAAAAAAATCAAATCATTCCTTGCTAGCTAAACTAACATATTGTGGAGTATAGTAAGACCAATCAAAAAAGCTAAATCATTCCTCCTGATTATTAAATAATCATAAAATAAAGTTGGTATAAAATAATTGTTCAATTTGTATTTTTAAAAAACTGGAGCTTGATGTATATTTAGATAAATATTCAAAATGAAACCTTTTTTCTTTTTTGGATTGAGCATCCTATCCATATCCATAATTAGCCAAACAACAGGTACCATCCAGGTTGAAAAAGAGCAAATTAAAGAACGGTATTCGGTGCAATTTTCTGGTCAAGAAAATGGACCATTAATATTGAAAGATTATTTAGTTGACAAATGTTTACTAAACAACAAAGGATTAATCACTTCGTTTCAAGTTGTCATTGAAGACAACACCGCAGATTGGAGATTACTCAGTAATCAAGGAGGCTGTCTTACAGCAACCAATTACCAGGTTTTAGAACAGCTAGCAAGCGGTTCAAATATTGAATTCATTAATATACTTGGGCTTAATGATTCCGGAAATAAAATTATCTTTCCTGGAATGAAATTTGTAATTAAAAAATGAATATGAAATTTATACAATTTGCATTGTTCTTCTTAATCAGTGCATTAGCTACGAGTCAAGAGAATCAGGCAGTAGATTTAGAATTTGCCTACAACGGTGTATGGGAATCAGGAGAGATAATCATCGACCCTGAAATCACTTGCCTGGATATTCGAAATGGCAGACTGGCTTCGTTCAAGATAATTTTATTGATTAACAATGGTTCGTCAGTAAAGCAATTTGATGAAGTTGGAAAGTGTTTAAGTAAAAAAGCCCAAGAAGCGCTTAATTCTGCACCGGCAGGAACGCAAGTCATGTTTAGTCAAATGAAACAGATAACTGAAGATGGAGGCCGCAAAGAAATAAAAGGAAAAAACTATTTGATAAAAAAGTGATGAAATTGCCTTACTTACTTATGGTTTTATTCTTTAAATCCATAATTGCTGTTGGTCAAAATTCGGACCAAAAAACCGGCACCATAACCATACATAAAGCCACAAATAAGATTGAAGGACTTTATGGGAAAATGAGTGTCTATTCCACTATAAATCAAAACACAAACAAGGATGTAAAGAACCTTAAAAAAAATCATCGACGTTTTTTGAAATCACCGTTTGAGTTTTACTTTTTTTTCTTAGCCAACGGAACCCTTTACCAAATCGAATCACCAGATAATCCTCGTGCGATTTTATCACAAATCGAAGATAACCCGACTAAATTAAGACCTGTCCTAGCTTCATACACCTTGCTTGATTCAATTGTAAGCATAATGCCCTTATCGACAGAAAATATGGAAGGACAAGAACCTGCCAAGTCGGCCTATTTTGGGAAATTATCCAGTAATGCGATTTTGCTTTCTAATAATAACAACACCGAAATTCATCATTTTGAAAAGCTAGAATAAAACGAAAACCAACTCGATCACTTAAACGAACAGTGCGCCGATTTTCATCCATTTTCAGGACAAAAAACAAAAAAAATTAGCTTAGATTAAGATACACTTGTATCTTAATCACCGTTAATTCAATATCAAATGACTTATAACAATTTCGAATTTCAAGGGTACAATAAGTTTGACCTAATGGGTTATTCATGGACTTGTGACCAACCCAAAGCTAACGTACTTATTGTTCATGGCATGAGTGAACACGCTGGTCGGTATAATGCATTCGCAGAATTTCTAAACAATAATGGCGTCAATGTCTTTTCTTCAGATTTGAGAGGACACGGAAAAACAGCTGGTTCTATTGAAAATGTTGGACTTTTTGCTATGGAAAACGGATGGCAAAAAGTGATACAAGATCAAAAAATACTCATAACACAAATAAGTCAACAAAATGACCTTCCAACATTTGTTCTTGGTCATTCTATGGGCTCATTTGTTGCACGTTCTTTAAGCTTTTCAGGTGAAAAACGAATTGCGGGCTACCTTTTTTCGGCAACTGCAGGAGACCCAGGCTTTCTGGGAAGAGCTGGAAAAATTATAGCGACAATAAACAGTCAATTGCTCGGTAAAAAAAATCGATCAAAATTGCTCGATAAAATGGCATTTGGAGATTTTAATAAAAAAATTGAAAATCCTAGAACGACAAAGGATTGGCTTACGAAGGATAATTCTATCGTTGACGAATACATGAATGACCCTTTTTGTATGCAACTTTTTACATCTCAATTCTACACAGACTTATTAGAGGGCGTTTTGACAGTCAATCACAACAATAATATAAAACGAATGGAAAAAGTGCCCTATTTATTATTCGCTGGAGAGATGGATCCAGTTGGTGACTACGGTGCTGGAGTTCAAAAAGTATTTCAAATGATGTTAAAAGAACAGCACAATGTACAGTTAAAGCTTTATGAAGATGGTAGGCACGAAATGCTGAATGAAACCAACAGATCAAATGTTTATGATGATGTCCTTAACTGGATTATAACGCAACTCACCTAATATCTTCAATAATGAAATCTGTTTATGTTCAAAATGTTTATTTTAGAGACTGTAAACTTCAGGAATAAAATAAAATGAAAAAAGCATCTATAATATCCATCATTTCTACCCTTTTTATTTTGTCGATAATCGGTTGCAGAAAGCACAACGAAGAAGAAGATTGTTATTATAAACCTGTCTGGAGAACATGCGACAGCTACGACATTCCACCAACTGAATATATTTTGACCTCTACAATAGAAACAACTGATTTGTATCCTATACAACTAGACATTTATACGAGAACATTGGTATTTGGCATAGGTCCCCTTTACGACACCTTTTATCAAGATTCATCCTGGCAAACTTATATTTTACCAGAAGGACGATATACCGCAGAAATTAAATTTTCTAATGACTCCATTGTGGAGGAAGAATTTAGAGTTTATTCAGGTGTAAACGAATATTGCGAAGGCACATGCTATACAATCAATAATGATGAAATAAACATGCAAGATCCGGGCTAAATAGACTTGAATTTTATTTTGAAAGGAAGCCTGTTGAAAAACATTTGCAAAAATTGTACTTGTATGGTGAAAAATCAGGCTGAACTTTTTGCAAATTCGTTTTATGGTCCTGAATTACATCTGGGTTGCCTTTTTTTTAATTGCCTTCGTTGTTGCGATAGCTAAACTCATATACAGTTATTATTTATCAAGCAATTCGGAAATTCTAGGAGTTAGCCAAGAGTTAATCGATAAAAATAGACATGTTTTTGGAGACATTGTTAATGCTGTTTTTGAACGCGCTGAGCTTGGTTTTGAATTGTCTATTGGCCTCACAGGAATATTAGCACTTTGGCTTGGAATCATGAAAATTGGCGAGCAGGGAGGAGCCATTAAAATTCTTTCTAAACTAGTTGGTCCCCTTTTCACCAGTATTTTCCCTAATGTTCCAAAAAATCATCCAGCTAGTGGGTCGATCGTAATGAATTTTTGCGCCAACATGCTTGGACTAGATAACGCGGCTACTCCACTTGGGCTAAAAGCCATGGATCAATTACAAGCACTAAATCCCAAAAAAGACACTGCCTCTAACGAGCAAATAATGTTCTTGGTGTTGAACACTTCAGGATTAACAATAATTCCCGTTAGCATTCTTGCCTTAAGAACATCAGCAGGATCTGCAGATCCAACATCTGTTTTTCTTCCCATATTAATTGCGACATATTTCAGCACTCTTGCTGGCTTAATAACCGTTTCAATCATTCAAAAAATCAATTTATTCAAATGGATAATACTGGCCTATGTTGGTGGAGGTACAGTTTTGATGGCCTTATTGATTTGGTTTTTAGGCGGATTAGATCAGGCTGCACTTGGTCAATTTTCAAAAATTGCTTCAAGCGCATTAATATTTTCAATAATAATTAGCTTTTTACTTTTAGCCATTCGTAAAAAAGTAAATGTTTATGAAGCATTTATTGAAGGAGCGAAAGAAGGTTTTAATGTTGCTATCAAAATTGTTCCCTACCTAATAGCCATGTTAGTTGGTATTGGCGCATTTACTGCTTCTGGCGCAATGGGTTGGCTTATTGATGGCTTTGCATGGTGTATCGCAAGCATTGGTCTCGACACTTCATTTGTAGATGCGCTGCCAACTGCTTTAATGAAACCACTAAGTGGTGGTGGTGCCAGAGCTATGATGGTTGAATCGTGGGGTGCGGAATCGAGCCTTGTCGATAGTTTTACTGGAAAACTTACATCCATACTTCAAGGATCAACAGAAACAACATTTTATGTTTTGGCAGTCTACTTTGGATCGGTGGGAATTAAAAAGACTAGATATGCAGTTAAAGCAGGCCTTATTGCAGATTTAATCGGCATTATAACCGCAATCATTTTAGGGTACTTATTCTTTGGAAGTCCTGACAGTGAGGGAAAAATTGACACTAAAGACGGAATTGCCAAAGCGCTATCTATTGATCTCAGCAATAATCAGTTTGATACATTTAATGGAGTAAACCTTACTGATTATGCGCAATACGAATTGGACTTTGGTGAGTACATTAAAGAAAAAACAGCACACAATGGACAGTTTTTAATCGATTCCGTTTATTTCGACGGCACAGGTTTTATTCTTGAGACCATGTATAGGGATAATCGCTCTTATTATAGTAAAGGAATCAAACAAAAATACCAACTGACCATAAAACATGGTGAACTTAAGTCTGTTTTCTATTTTGGGAATCTAAGGCTTGAAAAAGCAATCATAGACCTCAATGAAAAAGAACATTTCCAGTTAAATCAAGGGCAATAAAAAGATTCCGCACTGTATGCTGCAGAGTCTGAACAAAATAAAAGCCCATTGGTATATTGACCAAGTGAGAGCTCTTGAACTGAGTTCTTCTTAAACTTTATGAACGGATGCAAGGAAGATGGTCTTTCTAAAATAACTCTGGCACTAGCGGAGAAAATTCCAATTCCATTTGTAATATTCGTATACGTTGGTCTTTCTGTTACAATTCCGGAAACAGGCTCATTAATTTCAATAAAAGTACTCAGTTCCTCGTGCGAAGCAATTAACATAAATTCAATATTTCCTGCAACACGCTTTTCTACATTAGATACATCTTTTAATTGGTCGAGGTTCCCAAGGTATTCATAAAACAATTCCCCATTTACCACACGATCTAATTGACCAATTCCAGAAGCACTACTGGCCTCTTGAGACCCCTGATACCAATCGATGTACTTATCAGCACTACCTCCACTTGTATAGTGCTCCACATAATGAAACCGCAAATTTAAATCATAACGCTTAGCGTCTTTTCCTAAGCTCCATTCTATTTTAAAGTTATCGACATAATTCGAATTTGATAAGCCTGTACCATTCTCAAATTCTACACCTGAAATGAGCTGGTATTTGAATAATGTGGCAAAATCAAAAGTTCCAATCAAAGAGGTTGTAGATTCTACAACCGGTCGATTATCATCAAATTGAACCTTAACGGTATAAGTCGAGGTTTTATCTAAGGAGTCGGGAATGAAATAATAAACTTTTTGAGAATCTGTGTAATAGATTCCTGAATTATTATCTACTGGGACGTACTTCTCGTTCAAAAGCCAAGTCATTCCAGAGTTGTTTTCTTCAACTGTAACGGAAATATTATTGTACTCAGTACAGTCGTTTATAGCAGCATAATCATAATTATTACCGTCACCTAAAAACGACTTATTAACCTTTATCCATTGCGTATCTGCAGCTTGGTCAATTATTCCGTAAACAATAGTTGTTTCCTCTGGAACATTTAACTCAAAATCCGTTGAACAGGTAACGAAAATGAGCGTAACGACCATCAAAATTAATAAAACTCTTAATTCCTTCTTCATCAAAAAAATTCTTCCCCTTACTCGGTAAGGGAATTATTCGTTGCAAATGTAAACAACCAAGGTCATTAAAAAAACAGAGTTATATAAAAGGTCGTTTTTAGTGTACCAAAGGTTTAAAACAGAGAACAATCAATGCTTAACCGTTTCTTCTTTCAACTAATTAGTTTTAATCTGACCATCTTTTGTAGCTTTGTGAACAAATAGTATGGTTCGCAATGTTTAGAATCCACTAATTAACTTTAGCATGTCGACTTATAAAGATGTAAAAAGAATAACCACTCATATACTCCATGAGATGAAAGCCAAAAATGAAAAAATTTCGATGCTAACAGCATACGACTTTTCTATGGCTAAAATTATTGATAATGCTGGAATTGACGTCATTTTAGTCGGAGACTCTGCTTCTAATGTAATGGCCGGTCATGAAACCACACTTCCAATAACTTTGAATGAGATGATCTACCATGCTTCTTCGGTCGTTAGAGCAGTAAAAAGGGCATTAGTAATAGTAGATTTACCTTTCGGTACATATCAAGGCAATTCTATTGAAGCATTAAACTCTGCAATAAGAATCATGAAAGAATCCGGTGCTCATGGTGTCAAATTAGAAGGAGGGTCAGAAATTATTGAATCTGTTGAACGCATATTATCCGCAGGTATTCCTGTCATGGGGCATTTAGGTTTAACTCCACAGTCTATTTATAAATTTGGAACCTATGTGGTAAGAGCTAAACAAGATGAAGAAGCGGAAAAATTACTGGCTGATGCCCAGTTGTTAGAGAATTCTGGTTGTTTTGGTATAATACTCGAAAAAATTCCTGCTCAATTAGCTCATAAAGTTGCAAAAAGCATTAGCATTCCAGCTATCGGAATAGGTGCCGGCGGAGAATGTGATGGCCAAGTGCTTGTGAGCCACGATATGCTCGGAATCAACAACGATTTTAACCCTCGATTTCTAAGGAAATACCACAACCTTTATCAAGAAATTTCCGGAGCAGTTGGGTCCTACATCAAAGACATTAAATCTGGTGATTTCCCCAACGATAAGGAACAATACTAATTTGGTCTTTTCATTTCTGTTTAGTCGTCGTAAGGATTCCACTCCGCATAAAATTGCTTTAGATAACCCTCTAGAAAAGCATGCCTTTCTGCTCCTATTGACTTAGCAGTAGCTGTATTTAACAAGTCTTTAATTAACAGTAATTTTTCGTGAAAATGTGCGATTGCCGTACCTCCGTTCTGGTTGATATTCTCATAATTTTGATTCCAATCGACTGGATTTTCGGAATGATATATCGCATGCCCCTTATGACCAGAATAGGCAAAACAACGCGCTATTCCAATAGCTCCGATTGCATCTAAACGATCAGCATCCTGCACAACTTGTGCTTCAATGGATAATGAACTATTTTTCCCTTTAGACTTACTGTAAGAAACCGTCTCAACAATTGAAACAACTTCCTTACTTATATCAGCTGAATAACCTAGGCCATTTAGAAGTTGAGTAATTTGGAATTCTGCGGACTCTAATTCATTCAATTTATGATCACCCACATCATGGCACCAGGCAGCTGTTTCAACAATAAAGGAATCGGCACCTTCTAATTTCGCTATGTAATTCGCTGTATTTACTACTCTTTTCATGTGCCAATAATCATGAGCCGTTTCCTGGTTCTTAAATTTATTTAGAATTTTATTTTGTAGACCCCTTAATAACCTATCTTTTATCATAACTACCTCTCTCAATAAAAAGATTCGAATCCTTTTGAATTGTTAATAAATGCGCTAAATTTGCGCCCTTCTTCTTGTAAAGAAAAGCTTTACAGTAAAGAATAACAACTAATTAACCGGGTTTAGGACCCTTCTAAAATTATTAATTATGGCAGTTAAAATAAGATTGCAAAGACACGGTAAAAAAGGAAAACCATTTTACCATATTGTAGCGGCAGACGCAAGAGCGAAAAGAGATGGCCGTTACATTGAAAAAATTGGAACATACAATCCAACGACAAATCCAGCTAGCATCGATCTTAAAATTGATAGAGCTGTAAATTGGCTTCAAAATGGAGCCGTTCCTACAGATACAGCAAGAGCAATCCTCTCTTACAAAGGGGCTCTTTACAAAAATCACTTAGTAAACGGCGTTAGAAAAGGTGCGTTTGACGAAGCTGAAGCAGAAAAAAGATTTGAAAATTGGGCTACAGAAAAAAGCGCTAAAATTACAAGTCAGGCTGAAAGTATTGCAAAAGGAATACAAGAAAAGCAAGACGCCATATTTACTGCGGAAAAAGCACAAAACGAAGCTAGAATTAAAGAAATTGCGGCAAAAAATTCAGCTCTTGCAGCGGAAGTAGCAGCGGAAGAGCCTGCGGCTGAAGCAGTAACTGAAGATACTGCTGCTGAAGTAGCAACTGAAGAGCCTGCAGCTGAAGTAGCAGCCGAAGAGCCTGCAGCTGAAGCAGTAGCCGAAGAGCCTGCAGCTGAAGCAGTAGCCGAAGAGCCTGCAGCTGAAGCAGCAACCGAAGAGCCTGCAGCTGAAGCAGTAGCCGAAGAGCCTGCAGCTGAAGCAGCAACCGAAGAGCCTGCAGCTGAAGCAGCAACCGAAGAGCCTGCAGCTGAAGC